>CALADS010000021.1 GCA_937890825.1 uncultured Bacteroides sp.
ATTGGTACACATTTATTTGTTCATAATGTGTCTACCTATGGCAGTATAAGACATACATTTCAAAAGTCCAGAGAAAAAAACAGAAAGCTACAGCTTAAATTTCCGAAAGCTGTAGCTTTCTGTTTGTTCCCATAAACAGTCAACGCAGTACATCCATCAAAATAAATTCAGCTTATTCTTACGGGCTTCTTCTATACTGAGCAAAGGCCGCTTTTCATCCGCATGAGCCGCCCGCAATCCTTCATACGCTGCGTTCAACTCTGCACAGAAAGACTTTTTCTCTGATGGATTCATCAGGCGAGCCGCCACCGTTACATTCTGGGAGGCATCCTTCAAATGAACCACCGGAGCATGATAGACCGGAGCTATCTTTAGGGCTGTGTGCAATTGAGAAGTAGTGGCTCCACCTATCAGCAAAGGAATACACAGACCACGGTTTTCCAATTCTCTAGCTACATGCACCATTTCCTCCAATGAGGGAGTAATCAGTCCGCTCAGACCTATCATATCTACCTGCTGGTCTATAGCACACTGCACGATGGTTTCTGCAGGCACCATGGTACCAAGGTCGATAATTTCATACCCGTTGCAAGCCATCACTACGGAAACAATGTTCTTGCCTATGTCATGCACATCTCCCTTAACAGTAGCCAGCAACACTTTCCCTGCTTTTCCAGCCGTAGAAACTTGTTGCTGTTCTATAACAGGCTGTAATACAGATACTGCCTTTTTCATCGTACGGGCTGTCTTCACTACCTGCGGAAGAAACATTTTTCCTGCTCCAAACAGTTGGCCCACTCTATTCATTCCAGCCATCAGCGGTCCTTCAATAATATCCACCGCTTTAACGTACTGCTGCAATGCTTCTGCCAGGTCTTCCTCCAGATAATCCCCTACTCCTTTTACCAAGGCATATTCCAGCCGCTGATTGACATCAGTTTCACGCCAGGCCTGCTGTGCAGCAGATGCTGCAGATACTGCTCCGCTCTCTTTAGCCGAATCGGCAGCTGCCTTCAGTTGCTGAGCTGTTTCTATCAGACGTTCAGCAGCATCGGGCCTACGGTTCAGCACTACATCTTCTATACGTTCCAATACATCCGAAGGTATATCGGTATAGAGCACAGAAGTGGCAGGATTGACGATACCCATATCCATACCTTGGCGAATGGCATGATAGAGAAATACAGCGTGCATAGCTTCACGGATGTAGTTGTTTCCACGGAACGAGAAAGAAAGATTGCTTACTCCGCCACTGACATGGGCTCCATGAAGATGGGTACGAATCCAGGCTGTAGCGCGAATAAAGTCAACGGCATAATTATTATGTTCATCCATACCTGTAGCTACAGCCAATACGTTGGGGTCGAAAATAATATCCTGTGGAGGGAAACCTACTTGCTCGGTGAGAAGACTATATGCACGTTGGCACACGGCTATACGACGTTCATACGTATCTGCCTGCCCTTGTTCATCGAAGGCCATCACCACTACCGCAGCACCGTAGCGACGCACCGTACGGGCGTGAGCAAGGAATACTTCTTCACCCTCTTTCAAAGAAAGAGAATTGACAATAGCCTTTCCCTGCAGACACTTCAGTCCGGCTTCAATGACTTCCCATTTTGAAGAATCCACCATTACAGGCACACGGGCAATATCTGGCTCCGAAACTATCAGATTCAAGAAAGTAGTCATCTCCTGAACTGCATCCAGCAAACCATCGTCCATATTGATATCAAGAACCTGGGCGCCGTCTTCCACCTGTCTGCGGGCTATACCCAATGCTTCATCGTATTTTTTCTCATTGATAAGGCGCAGAAATTTCCGCGAACCCGCCACATTGCAACGCTCTCCTACATTGATAAAATTATTTTCCGGCTTTACTTCCATCAGTTCCAGTCCGGAAAGCCACAAGTGAACAGGCTTGTCGGCAGGAACATGCGGACGACCTTGTGCTGCCAAAGGAACAAAACGGGCAATGTATGCATCGGTCGTACCACAACAACCACCCAGAATATTTACCAATCCGTCATCCAGATAATCCAATACCTCGTGGGCCATATCTTCGGGCGACTGGTCATAAAGTCCCAGACTATTGGGCAAACCGGCATTGGGATAGACACTGATATAATAAGGCGCACGAGCAGCCAGCTGTGCCAAAAAGGGTTTCAACTGACGAGCACCAAAGGAACAATTCAATCCTACCGAGAACAGATCAGCATGCTGCACAGAGGCTAGAAAGGCATCCAACGTCTGTCCGGAAAGAGTACGCCCTCCTGTATCAGACACGGTGACGGACAACATCAAAGGTACTCTTCGGCCTACATGAAGCATAGCTTCTTCAGCTGCATAAAGTGCAGCCTTAGCATTGAGCGTGTCAAAGATGGTTTCGATGAGCAATGCGTCCACACCACCCTGCAGCAACGCCTCCATCTGTTCGGTGTAAGCATCTACCAAAGCATCGAACGTAAGCGAACGGAACGCCGGATTGTTCACATCAGGACTCATGGAGCAGGTCTTATTGGTAGGACCTACAGAGCCTGCCACCAGGCGCGGTTTGTCAGGAGTACGGGCGGTATATTCATCAGCCAAAGTACGTGCCAGACGCGCACCGGCCAAATTGATATCCCTAACCCAGGACTCTGTACCATAATCTGCCATACTGATACGCTGGGCATTGAACGTATTGGTTTCGATGATATCTGCACCAGCTTCCAGATACTTGCGGTGAATGTCACTGATGACATCAGGACGCGTCAGACAAAGTACATCGTTATTACCTTGCTGCTGTACAGAAAGACCCGACAAAAGTTCGCCCCGAAAATCACGTTCTGTCAAATGATATTGTTGTATCATGGTACCCATAGCACCATCGAGCACTAAAATGCGTTGGCGTACCAGTGTTTCCAGTAAAGTCATCGTTGTATATGATAAATATGAGTGGTTTTTTGATTCTGAACTATAGATTAATGCTTGAACATACGAGCCATGTCCCTCTTATCGTCTTTCTCGCGCAAGCTCTGACGTTTGTCGTATTGCTTCTTACCTTTGGCCAAGGCCACTACCACTTTAGCCAAGCCTTTCTCATTGATGAACATCCGCACCGGAATAATGGTAAATCCCGGATCTTTGGTACCGCGCTGCAGTTTTTCCAGTTCCTTACGATTCAACAATAGCTTACGCTCGCGACGAGCCGAATGGTTATTATACGAGCCATAGAAATACTCGGCTATATGCATATTCTTTACCCAGAGTTCTCCGTTGGCAAAATAGCAGAACGTATCTACCAGGCTGGCTTTTCCCAATCGGATAGATTTAATTTCTGTACCTGTCAGCACAATTCCGGCAGTATAGGTATCCACCAGTTCATAATCGAAGGTGGCACGTTTATTTTTGATATTTACAGGAGGTTGCTTCATAAAACAAATCTTTAGTCTAACAATTAAAAAAAGCCTTCATCAAATAAAGGCTCAAGTTGGGAAACAGTCAGTCTGCCCGTCAATTAAAAGCAATGAGCAGTTGGTTGAACACAAACTGAATCAATGCAGGACACAGCAGCAAAAGCATGGAGGAAAGCAAAGTGAAGCGCAGTCTTTCCTTTTCTGTTACCTGCATCAGCGTGACGCTTCCTTCCCATACCACATAGACGATGTAGAACTGAAGCAGCACGGCAATGATGTTGAAATCGGGCAACACGCCAATGATAATCTGCAAAAGGAAACTGACTACCAATGCATATCCGGCAAACTGACGGCAGAGAAATACATCAGCCTCTTGCTTCAACAGACGCACACGCAACTCATTAATGAGCGTAGCTGCCAGGAAATATCCTGCAAAGAGCGACACGGCCACTGCACAGCATTGGGTCATGGCAAACTGAAAACTCTCCGGTCCGCTCCAGCCTTTGGCCAACAAAGAGCCGATAAAAACGGACAACCCACATAAACCAATCATAGGATAGACAAAGGCAACAAACACCTTTCGTCTATCCTCTTCCAAACGAATTTCCTCCCAGGCACGTGCCGGAGAGGAAATCAGTATCAGAGCTCTATTGAATAATTCTTTATAATTCAAGGATACAAATTATTTTTTAAAGTCTATTTCTGCACAATTTATGGTATACTTCTGATCGATAGCATTCTTCAAGTCATCAGAAGTGCTGTTGCATTTTGCCTGGATGATAATCTGAGACAACTTGGGATTCTTCTCCAATGCCTGACGCACTGCATCGCGAATATCCAAAGCATAATAGTTATATTGCAAGGTCTTGCGCTGCGGCTTCTTGTCTGCTTCCAAATTAGCATCACTCAGTGTATGAGCCACACTGATAACCAAGGCATTCGGTGTATTTTCATCTACGCTGTACGTAAATTCAAAGCGGTGCTTACCCAACTCTTCTTTCCAGGCTTTCTCATCTTTGGGGTCGATAGACCAAAAGAGAACTGGAAATAATATCGTATTCTTATCGAACATCGCAGGAACCAATTTACCATAGCCTACAGCATATTCCAAATATGCCAAGGCTGCATTACCCTGATCAACTTGCGAGCCAGCCTGCATACAAGTTTTATCGTCTATCTTTTTCGGGTCGGCCAACAATGTAATGGTAATATTATTCTGGTCGGTTACTTCCTCCGTATTATATTCGAAATAAAGATTATACAAGCCGTTTGTTAATGTCAATAACTTAGAAGGATCGGTAGGAGTCAGTTTCTGTCCGAACGCAGTTTCAAAATAAGAGCCGTAAAGACTGCCGCTATAGCGGGCCACCAACTGCATCTGCTGAATAGGATTGGTATCGCTGTTCAAGCATGAAGTCAAAGTCAGCCCCATCAGCAGAGTCAGGGCTACTGCAAAGAATTTAATCTGTTTCATTGTTTTCATTATTTTTTAGGTTCGCAAAATTAGAGAAAAGAATTGTTTTATCAAACTGATAAATCCTGCGATTAGCGGATTACTGCATTCCCTTCTCTAAATTAACATCAATTAAGCCTTAATTTCAGCAAAGAGTTCGATATGCTCATCGACATATGCCGCCACCAAGGCTGTGAACCGTTCTTCCTCTTCTACGAAGTGGTCTTCCAATTCATCGAACGCTTCGTACTCTTCATACATGGCCATAAACTCCTCGTCGGTGCGTTCTCGCTCCAAGTCTTCCTTATGTGCATCGTATACCTTCTTGGCAGCATATACCAACTTATCGAGTCCTTCCACTCCCCACAACCTCATCACTTTGGCAAAAGGATTATTAAATATGTAAGCCCCATACCCGTTTTGAATCAGCTGACAGAATCCTCCGTCCATCATTTCGTCGCGAAAAATCTGGTAAGCCAACAACGAATGCTGTTCGCCCGTAAGCAACGGCATACTTTCTGCAGTCAACTCCCCTCCAATCTTCTGTCTGTAAGCGTCGGTAAACACTTGGATGAAGGCGTCCATTCCTTCGGCAGCCGCCTGTCTCAAATCGGCATCTCTTACTTCTACCATATAAATTATTCTTTTAAATCTATGATTATACATTCCTTTAAAACGCCAAAGATAAAGAATTCACCGGGAAGCCTCTGCATAAATAAGGAAAAATATTCTAAAATAACTCTCAGGAAAAGCAGAAACAGATTTTAAACAGCTACTGAATATAATCGTTTCTGGGTATTTTTCGAAACAGCTCCTCATTGCTGTACAGTAAAAAGGATGTTCCAAAATCGCGACACTGCTTCTGCCGAAGATTCATCTGTTGAATACAATTGCACCGGATTAGAAACAGCCATGAACTCTGCAACGAAGGAAAGACGGAATCCATCGAAAAAATCAAGATCTCAGTCCCAATCAATAAAGCCAATGAAAAGATCATCAAGACCCAACATTTACAGTATATGAAAGGGGCAAAAGTAGGCAAACTGCAAACACGAGATTACAATCAACCAGGATTTCGATGAATTATTGGGTATTTTTAATAAAAGAGAAAACGATAGGATTTGCAGAAACGCGGAAAAGCCTTAACTTTGTAACCGATTTAAGACGTGCATTAACGTTTTTATTAATTATAACTAACTAAAAGAGCTTATTATGACTTATTCACACGAAGTGGAACACATGTGTGTTGTAAAGAAAGGTCCTAACCACGGACCGGCTCCCATACCCGAAGAAGGCAAGTGGGTAAAATCAAAAGAAATCGTTGACATTTCCGGTTTGACACATGGTATCGGTTGGTGTGCTCCTCAACAAGGTGCTTGTAAATTAACCCTGAACGTGAAGGAAGGCGTTATCCAGGAAGCTTTGGTAGAAACTATCGGCTGCTCTGGTATGACTCACTCAGCAGCTATGGCTTCTGAAATCCTCCCGGGCAAGACTATTCTCGAAGCATTGAATACCGACCTCGTTTGCGACGCTATCAATACTGCAATGCGCGAACTGTTCTTGCAGATTGTATACGGCCGTACTCAATCTGCTTTCTCTGAAGGCGGTTTGATGATTGGTGCCGGTCTGGAAGACTTGGGTAAAGGCCTCCGTAGCCAGGTAGGTACTCTGTATGGTACTTTGGCTAAAGGTCCTCGTTACTTGGAAATGGCAGAAGGTTACATCAAGACTATCGCTTTGGACAAGAACGACGAAATCTGCGGTTATGAATTCGTTCACCTGGGCAAGTTCATGGATGAGATCAAGAAAGGCACTGACGCTAATGAAGCTTTGAAGAAAGTTACCGGTACTTACGGTCGCTTCACTGAAGAACAAGGTGCAGTTAAACACATCGACCCACGTCACGAATAATTTGGAGGAAAAGACATTATGATAAGAGAAGTAAAATTTGAAAGCCAAGACCGTCGTATCAAACAGATTCTGGCTGCTTTGAACGAAAACGGTATCAAGGATATCGAAGAAGCTAACGCTATCTGCGAAGAATATGGCCTCGATCCTTATAAGACTTGTGAAGAAACTCAGCCTATCTGCTTCGAAAATGCTAAATGGGCATACGTTGTAGGTTGTGCTATCGCTATCAAGAAGGGCTGCAAGAACGCTGCTGAAGCTGCCGAAGCTATCGGTTTGGGTCTGCAAGCTTTCTGTATCCCGGGTTCTGTAGCCGACGACCGCAAGGTAGGTATCGGCCACGGTAACTTGGCAGCTATGTTGCTCCGCGAAGAAACTAAATGTTTTGCTTTCTTGGCTGGTCACGAATCTTTCGCTGCTGCAGAAGGTGCTATCAAGATTGCTGCCAAGGCAGACAAAGTACGTAAAGAGCCGTTGCGTTGTATCCTGAACGGTTTGGGCAAGGATGCCGCTCAAATCATCTCTCGTATCAACGGCTTTACTTACGTTCAGACTCAGTTTGATTACTATACAGGCGAATTGAACGTGGTTCGTGAAATCGCTTATTCTGACGGTCCTCGTGCTAAGGTAAAATGCTACGGTGCTGACGACGTTCGCGAAGGTGTAGCTATCATGTGGAAAGAAGGTGTAGACGTATCTATCACAGGTAACTCTACAAACCCGACTCGTTTCCAACATCCGGTAGCTGGTACTTACAAGAAAGAACGCGTATTGGCTGGTAAGCCGTACTTCTCAGTAGCATCTGGTGGTGGTACAGGCCGTACACTTCACCCGGACAACATGGCTGCCGGTCCTGCTTCTTACGGTATGACTGACACTATGGGCCGTATGCACTCAGACGCTCAGTTCGCTGGTTCTTCATCAGTTCCTGCTCACGTAGAAATGATGGGCTTCCTGGGTATCGGTAACAACCCGATGGTAGGATGTACAGTGGCTTGTGCTGTTGACGTAGCTACTGCTTTGAGCAAGTAATTTATCTACTGAATTACGATATAAATCCCTGTAACTCATTCTGAGTTATGGGGATTTTT
>CALADS010000022.1 GCA_937890825.1 uncultured Bacteroides sp.
TAATTTTTCATGTATAGATTATTTACTATATATATAAATATATATATATATATATATTTATATATATAGTAACCTCTAAATAGAGGGTAGGGCGAAAGGAAGAGTAGGCTCCATTTTTAATTGTCAGTTCGTCAGTTTGTCAGTTCGTCAGTGAATCTTGGTTGGAAATCAGCCCATCAAAATGGGTCATCAAAAAAGAGGCAAGCAGGCAGAATAGGGGCTAAAAACAAACCATTCAGGTAAATAATCCATACAATAAATAGAAATCAGAGAGCCCGCGCTATTTTTTCGCATACGCTGGCACGATAAGAAGAACACATAACTCTGCCGCCAGGAAAAATATATTTTGCAGAGCAGAAAGCATAGCCCCGCCAGCGGCAAGCAGCACGAACCGACAAGCCGACAAGCCGACAGTAGGTCAACCTGACGAACTGACGAATGAAAATGAAACTGACGAACTGACGAACTGACGAACCGACGAACTGACGAATGAAAATAAACTGACGAACTGACAAACTGACGAACTGACAAACGAAAATGAAGCATACCTCTCTGACCTTTCACCCTAAAATGTATAACCTCCAGCCACTCATCATACCGTCATCACTTCCCCTGCCGTCATTACCCTCATACCGTAAGAGCAGACACACACAGTGCCATCAGAATATGCGCATTAAGCAACTGAAAACCAATACAATATCCCCTATATACCCCCGAAACCCGTCCGAAAAGACACAAAAGAGACACCCCTCTCCATTACATTCCGAATCTTTTCCTATCTTTGCAAAGAGAAAAGCGGTTAAAAAAAATCCAGTTCGCTAATAGGTGGCACTAGGCAAACGGATTGATACCAGCCGCCCGCCTCACGCAGCAGAACAACTCCTGCATCGCGCAGCAGAAGCAACTTCTGCCTCAACGACAGCAGAAACAACTTCTGCCTCAACGGCAGCAGAACAGCTTCGGCCTCAATGGTTGCTGAACAACTCCTGCCTCGTGCAGTAGAAACAGCTCCCGCCTCACACAGCAGAACAGCTCCCGCCTCAACGGCTGCTGAACAACTCCTGCCTCACGCAGCAGAAACAGCTTCCGCCTCGCGCAGCAGAAAACAGTTCCTGCCTCACTGTAGAGACACAAATATAAGTCTGAATTTGAGGAGTTAAAGGGAGTTAGAGGAAGTTAGAAGGGAGTTAAGGGAGTAACATACTGCCTCACTGCACACAACTGATTTCTGAAGACATCCTTCACGCAACTGATTCTGCAAACCTGTTTCATACAACGGATATTTGCCATCCTCACTGTAGAGATACAAATATAAGTCTGAATTTGAGGAAGTTAGAGGGAGTTAGAGGAAGTTAGAAGGGAGCTAAGGGAGTAACATACAGCCTCACTGCACACAACTGATTTCCGAAGACATCCTTCACGCAACTGATATCAGCTTACCTCACTGTAGAGATACAAATATAAGTCTGACATACCCCTCGCCTCACGCAGCAGAAACAGTTCCGGCCTCACTGTAGGGGCGTAAGCGGAATCGCCGTTAGGCGCAGGTAAGGGGCGACTGTTTGAGCGAAGCGAGTTATAGCCCCGTCTGCGAATAACGGAGATGGAGTAGCCCCGGAAGTGTAGACGGTCGCTTTTCTTTTTTGGTTCTTTTTCTTTTGGCGACGCAAAAGAAAAAAGAACAGTAGCTTTTTTTTAAGGAGTTAGAGGGAGTTAGGAGGAGTTAAGGAGTTAAAGGAGGAGTTAAGGAGTTATTAAGGAGTTAAGGAGTTAGAGGGAGTTAAAGGAGAAGCAGTTAAAGAAGGATCTATTAAGGAGTTAAGAAGAAAAAGCTAAAAAATAACCAAAAGAAAGAGGATGCATTACCCAAAGCAATACATCCCCTCCTCCTCATACTAATTCAATAAAGAAAACAGAAAATCTGTAAATCTGTATAAACTATAACTATCAGATGATATACTGCGAGCTGATAGACTCGTTGTTCATCACGCGGCGTATGGTTTCAGCAAACATATCAGCGATGCTCAGCTGTTTTACCTTGTCGCACTTCTTGGCATACGGAATACTGTCGGTGAATACCATTTCTGCCAGCGCCGACTCCTGTACGCGGAACGAAGCAGGGTCAGACATTACACAGTGGCTGGCGATGGCGCGTACCGATTTTGCACCCGCTTCCAGCATCACGTTGGCAGCCTTGGTAATAGTTCCGGCCGTATCCACGATATCGTCTACCAATACCACGTTCTTGCCTTTCACATCACCGATAATCTGCATGCTAGCCACTACGTTGGCCTTCTCACGAGTCTTGTTGCACAACACCAGGGGCACACCCAAGTATTTAGAGAATGTGCTGGCGCGCTTAGAACCGCCCACGTCGGGGGTAGCAATTACTAAATCTTCCAGGTCCAAAGACTCGATGTAGGGCAAGAATACAGCCGATGCATACAAGTGGTCTACAGGGATATCGAAGAAGCCCTGAATCTGGTCGGCGTGCAAGTCCATCGTGATGAGTCGGTCGATACCGGCCACAGACAGCAAGTCGGCCACCAGCTTGGCGCCGATAGACACACGCGGCTTGTCTTTACGGTCCTGACGAGCCCAGCCGAAGTAAGGAACCACGGCTACGATGCTTTTGGCTGACGCACGCTTGGCGGCATCAATCATCAGCAGGAGTTCCATCAGATTGTCAGAGTTAGGAAACGTAGATTGAACCAGGAATACGTGTGCGCCACGGATAGATTCCTCATAAGACACTGCGAACTCACCGTCGGCAAAGTGGGTGATGTTCATATTTCCCAGCGGACAGCCCAGGCTGGCGCAAATTTTTTCTGCGAGGTATCTCGAGTTTGTACCAGAGAATACCATAAAGGGTGCTCTTTCGCTCATTTTTATTAATAGAGGTTAGCTATGTTTAATTTGCATGCAAAGGTATGAAATTCTTGTTACATAAAGCAAGGGTTATTGTAATATTTTTATTTTGCAATCCCGATTTTATTCGTAGCTTTGCTCTATGAAACAGTTTATGGCGGTCTGTATATGCGCATGGTGGGTGCTGTCTGCGCTCTTCGGAGCCTGTTCCTCGGCCGGCACCGGCAGAGAAATCTCTCGCGTAGATTCTCTGAACAGGCTGGCCTATGCCTACCGTTATAAAGACCTGGAGGCCTGCCGACGCTATGCCAGCGAGGCATGGCAGCTGAGCGGCGCACGCTCTGATGCCGCAGCCGAGGCTCTCTGCCACCTGGGCTTCGTGGCGTTTATGCAGATGGATCTGGTAGAAGCCGGGCGATGCTTTGCGCAGGTGGAGCAGCTCACGGGCAACGAGCTGGAGCGGCTGGTGGCCGATGTGGGGCGCATGGCCATCTGCCAGCGAAAGGCGCAGAACAAGGAGTTCTACGACTACCGTAACCGTGCACTGAAGCGCCTGAAGCGCATAGAAGAAGAGGCGCATCTCTTTGACTCGCCCCATCAGCAGCAGCGGCTCTGCTTTGCACGTTCGGAGTTCTTCCGCGTATCGGCGGCCTACTACGACCGGCTGCAGCAGCGCGAGGATGCGTGGCAGGCCCTCCGGCAGATGCACCGGCAGCCGGGGCTGAATGCCGACACGGCCCAGCTACTCTATTACCATTATATAAAGGGCACGGCACAGTTGTGCGACGGGAGCACGGCAGACGAAAGGATGCTGGAGGCATTCGACCAGCTGCTGGGGGTATGGCGTTCGGCCACTCGCTACGGATACCGCTATTTCGAAGGAAATGCCTGGCAAGGCATGGCCCACTGCCTGCTGGCGCCGGGGGGCTACGACCTCTTGCTGCGGCATCGGCAGGCGGCTTTGCTGCAACTGGGCTGGCCGCTCGATTCGCTCCTGCCGCTCCGCATGGGGCAGCAGGCGTTGCAGGTGTTTACGCACTACCGGGCTCCCTACAGCCGGGCAGGGGCCTACCTGGCGGTGGGCAGCTATCTGAACCGTCACGGGGCCTATGAAGAGGCCATCGACTCGCTCACGGCGGCGCTCGACCAGGTGAATCACTTGCGGGGCATGGCTCCCGAACGCTTTGCCCGTATCTGCGAGCAGTTTAGTGTGTCGTATGCCGGGCTGGGGCAGAAGACGGAATCGGATGTGCATCGTAATATGTACCTCGATATGCTGGACGATACCCGGCAGGATAAGGAGCTGGAGAGCCGATACCGGGCGCTGGAGCAGCAGTCGCACCAGCTCAATGTGCTGATGACCGCAGTGCTCATCGGATGGGTAGGCGTGGCCCTGCTCTTCGTCTGGTTCAACCGATGGTCCAGGCAGCGCAGCCGTCGGCAGTTGCAGCGTCTGCAAGGACTGCTCGAGGGGTGCCGGCAGCTCACGGCTTCCTTGCCTGCCCAGGCGCAGACGCAGGAAGAGGTGATGCAGGCCATGGAAGAAGCCCTTCGGCCCACGGTGAAGCAGCTGTTTGGCACCGACGACTTCTCGCTGCACCAAGGCAGGCTGGAGGTGCACCGACGCCTCTCGCGCGAGGAGCAGGCCATGGTGGGGGTGTTTCAGCCCTACATCCGCTGGACGCTGGATAACGGGCTGGCGTCTGTCTCGCTGGGCGACGAACGGAAGCGGCAAGAGAAGCAGCGCTACGTGTACGAGCGGCGCATAGCCGACAACAAACGCCAGAATGTGGTGCGGAAGGCCTGTCTGACGCTGGTCAATGGTATGCATCCCTACATCGACCGTCTGCTGCACGAGGTGAGGCGGCTGCGGCAGGCAGAACCCTCTTCCTCAGCCCTCGGAGCAGCAGAGTCTTCCTCAGCTGGGAACGGTACAGCAGTTTCTCCCTCGGCTCTCGGAGCAGAAGAGTCTTGCACCTACCTGGAAGAACTGACCGATACGCTGAACGAGCATTACGACCTGCTGGCGCTCTGGATTCAGATGAAGCAGGGGGCTTTGAGCATGAATATAGAAACCTTTGCACTGGATGAACTCTTCGACCTGATGCGCCGCGGAAGCCGCTCGTTCGAGCTGAAAGGGCAGACGCTGGAGGTGAAGCCGGCACCGGTGACGGTAAAGGCCGACAAGGCGCTGACGCTGTTTATGCTGAACACCCTGGCCGACAACGCCCGCAAGTTTACCCCGCGCGGCGGACACGTCGGCATCTCGGCGCACACCGCCGATGGCTATGTGGAAATAGCGGTGACCGATACCGGATGCGGACTCTCGGCAGCGGATGTGGCGCGGCTCAACAGCGAGAAGGTCTACGATGCCGGCACCATCGGACGCGATACGGCGGGCAACGACGGGGAGTGGCTGCGCCGCAAGGGGAGTGGCTTCGGGCTGATGAACTGCAAGGGTATCATGGAGAAATACCGCAAGACGAATGCCGTGTTTCAGGTGTGTCGCTTCGGGGTGGAGAGCACTCCGCACCGGGGCAGCCGCTTCTATTTCCGCCTGCCGCTGGGGGTGAGGCGCACCGTGCTGCTTCTGGCCATATTGGCGCAGGCTGTGGCAGGATACTCTGCTTATCACTCATCTGCTGTGTCGGCCGTCAGCCCCTCTGCTTCAGATACGGCTTCCTCCGCAGGTGCTTCGGCAGTATCTGCTTCTCCGGATCCTTTTGAGGAACTGCTCGATTCGGCCTCGCTCTATGCCGACGAAGCCTATTACGCCAATATAGACGGCGATTACGAGTGGGCGCTGGTATACATCGACTCGGCCATGCAGTGCCTCAACCGCCACTATCACCGTTATTCCGCAGGTGCCGCACAGCCCTCCATGACGCTGACGGGGCAGCCCGGCGAACCTCCTGCCGAACTCGCCTGGTGGAAAGAGGGTTTCCCTTCCGACTATCACGTGGTGCTGGACATACGCAACGAAGCCGCCGTGGCCTACCTAGCCCTGAAGCAGTGGGTGCCCTATAGCTATAACAACGATGCCTATACCACCCTCTACAAGCTGCTGGGCGAAGACCGGTCGCTCGAGGGGTATTGCCGGCAGCTGGAGCGCTCCACGGGCAATAAGCGGGTGGGGATGATTCTGGGTATCCTCTTGCCCGTAGCCCTGCTGCTGGGCTATGCCTTGCTCTATATCCGCAAGCGCCTGCAGCACCGCTGGAACCTGGAGCAGGTGCTCCACATCAACAGCCGGATGTTGGCCGTGGTGCAGCCTGCCGTATCGCAGCAGCGCATGGCCGATACCGCTTTTGCCGGCCTGCAAGATTTGCTCGAGGTAGAGGGCATCGGCCTGGCGCTCTTCTCGGAAGAGGAGGGGAGGCTGGAGATAGCCTTTAGCGAGGCCACTGCCGCAGGAAGCGCCGCTGTGCGCCGCGAGGCCGATAGCTTGATAGACAGCACACTGCTGGAACGCTGTTGCCGCGAGAATCGCACGCTGCACGAGGCTGGCCGGCTGGTGTTTCCGCTGCGCGCAGAAGGAGGCGGAGAGAACGGCTGCATCGGTGCCTTGCTGGTGAACCTCCGGGCCGGAGCCTACCGCGAGACCGACCGCCTGCTGCTGGAGCTGGTAGCCGGTTATGTGTCGGTGCTGGCCTACAATGCCGTGGTGAAGCTGGCCACGCAGAGCCGCGACGTGGAAGCGGCGGCCGATGAAACCCGGCGTGCCTCGTGGGAGGCCTCGCAGCTCTATGTGCAGAATCAGGTGCTCGACAACTGCTTGTCGGCCATCAAGCACGAAACGGTGTATTATCCGCATAAGATAAAGCAACTCATCGGTCGTCTGCACGCCGCGCCTCCTCAGTCTGCCGACGGGGCGGACACGCTGCTGGCCATCGAAGAGCTGGGGGTGTACTATAAAGACCTGCTTACGCTGCTGAGCCGCTGCGCCTCGCGCCAATTGCAGGAGGTGACTTTCCGCCGCACGGCCGTGCAGGTGCCGCTCTTGCTGCAGGGGGTGGAGCGCTATTTCCGGAAGCGGACCGCTGCCTGCCGCACAGACCTCACTCTTACGCTGCATTCCCTGCCGGTGGCGATGTGGGGCGATGCCTATCTGTTGCAGTTTCTGCTGCAATGCCTGGTAGACGAAGCCTTGTCGGTGCCTGCCGCCGGAGCGTTGTGCGTAGGTGCGCAGCTGGAAGAAGGCCGGGTGCAAGTATACTTCACCGACCCTCGCCGCACGTGCACGCAGGAAGAACTGAATCAGTTGTTCTATCCCAGCCGTAAGCGCATGTGGGTGGACGACAGCGGCACACTGCACGGCATGGAATACCTGCTCTGTAAGCAGATTATCCGCGACCACGAAGACTGCCTGGGGCAGCGGGGATGCGGCATGAACGCACGTCCTGCTCCCGAAGGCGGATACACCGTCTATTTCTCTCTGCCATTAACCGAACTTGATATAAACAGAAAAGAATCATGAATTATAAAGTAATCATTGTAGAAGACGTAAAACTGGAACTGAAGGGCACGGAGGGCATCTTCCGCCTGGAGATACCCGAAGCGCAGATTATCGGCACGGCCATGACCGAACAGGAATTCTGGACGCTGATGCAGCAGCAGGTGCCCGACTTGGTGTTGCTCGACCTGGGGCTGGGAGGCTCTACCACGGTGGGGGTGGAAATCTGCCGGCAGCTGGCCAGTCGCTATCCCGATGTGCATGTGCTCATCTTTACGGGCGAAATTGTCAACGAACGGCTCTGGGTGGAGGTGCTCGATGCCGGGGCCGACGGCATCATTCTGAAGACCGGCGAACTGCTGACACGCACCGATGTGCAGGCGGTGATGGACGGCAAGCGGCTGGTGTTCAATCAGCCCATCCTGGAGAAAATCGTGCAACGCTTCCGTCGGGCGGTGCTCAACGACTGCAAGCGGCAGGAAGCCGTGATTCATTACGACATCGATGAGTACGACGAACGCTTTCTGCGCCACCTGGCGCTGGGCTACACCAAGGAGATGATAGCCAATCTGCGGGGAATGCCTTTTGGTGTGAAATCGCTCGAAAAACGGCAGAACGACCTGGTGAACCGCCTCTTTCCGGAGGGGGAACGGAACGGCGTAAACGCCACACGGCTGGTGGTACGTGCCCTGGAATTGCGTATCTTAGACTTGGATAATCTGGAAGCCGATGAAGAATAAACTGTATGATGTGCGCCTGCACCCCGTGGCAGGACTGCTGTTTCTGCTGGCAGGCGTGGTGCTGCTCTCGTGGATTGCCGACTGCTACGGCTGGTACGTAGTGTATACCGCTACCGGCGAAGAAATACGTCTGCAGAATCTGCTCAGTGCCGAGGGAATACGCTGGTGGCTGCGCTCCATGGTGCCCAACTTTCTGCACTACGCTCATCCGGGACAAGCCGTGGTGGCTGCCATGGGTGGGGGAGTGGCTCTGCATGCCTTTGCCGGCTGCCGTCCGCTGACTGTCAGAAAGCAGCGCGCCCTGACGGCCGCCCTGGCAGTGGCCGGTGGGTATATGCTGCTGGTGCTGCTCCTCGCCGTGCCCTCGTGGGGCATTCTGCGCGGAGCCAATGGCGGTCTGTTTCCTTCGCCCTTTACCGAAAGCCTGCTGTTTCTGCTTTCTCTGGGCACGGCACTCACCGGTGCCGTATACGGTGCCTTGTCCGGCCGCTACCAGCGTCGCGGTGCGCTGCTGGCAGGGCTCACCTGCGCCATGCCCTTTCTGGGCTGCTACTTTGTGCTTTCCTTCTTCACCTCCCAGCTCTACGCCTGTGTGGTGTACACCCGCATGGCCCGGTTGCTCCTGCTGTGGTGGCCCGGCCTCTCCCTCTGCCTTCCCTTGCTCTATGCACTGCCCGTGGGGCTGGCCTGCCACCTGTATCGCCGTCAGCGCATCTTTTCGGCCAGGTAATCCTCCAGCTTCAGCAACTCGTCGCGATACTGTGCCGCCTCCAGGAAGTCCAGCCGTTTGGCCGCCTCCTGCATCAGCTTCCGCGTGCGCTCTATGCTCTTCTTCAGCTGGTCGGCATTCATGTACTGCACTATGGGGTCGGCCACGGTGCGCGCCCCCTCTTCCGGAGCCGCATACTTCCGGGCGGCAGCTGCCGTTTCCGGGCGTTTCGCCTCCTCCGTCTGTGCCCCGCCGTGCATGTCAAACGGATTGATACTCTTCGCCTTCCGGATTTGCTGCGGCGTAATGCCATGCTCTTCGTTATACTTCAGCTGCTTCTCGCGCCGGCGGTTCGTCTCATCGATGGTCAGCTGCATACTCTCCGTAATGCGGTCGGCATACATAATCACCCGTCCGTTCACATTCCGCGCCGCCCGTCCGGCCGTCTGCGTCAGCGAGCGGTGCGAGCGCAGGAATCCCTCCTTGTCGGCATCCAGGATAGCCACCAGCGACACCTCCGGCAAGTCCAGCCCCTCGCGCAGCAAGTTCACCCCGATCAGCACATCATACAGCCCCTCGCGCAGGTCGGCCATAATCACCAGCCGTTCCTTGGTATCCACATCGCTGTGTATATAATTGCAGCGTATGCCATTGTCCTGCAGATACACCGTGAGCTCCTCCGCCATGCGTTTGGTCAGCGTCGTCACCAGCGTACGCTCCTCGCGCTCTATGCGCTGCTGAATCTCCTCCATCAGGTCGTCTATCTGATTCTGGCTGGGCCGCACCTCGATGACGGGGTCCAGCAGTCCCGTGGGCCGTATCACCTGGTCCACGATTACCCCCTCCGAACGAATCAGCTCATAATCGGCCGGTGTGGCACTTACAAAGATAATCTGCTTGGCCATAGCCTCAAACTCGTCGAACTTCAGCGGGCGGTTATCCATGGCAGCCGGCAGTCGGAATCCATACTCCACCAGGTTCACCTTGCGCGCCCGGTCACCCCCGTACATCGCCCTGATTTGCGGCACACTCACATGACTCTCATCGATTACAATCAGGAAATCCTCCGGAAAGAAATCCAGCAGACAGTACGGTCTGGAGCCCGGTTCCCGTCCGTCGAAGTAGCGCGAATAATTCTCGATGCCCGAGCAATGCCCCAGTTCGCGAATCATCTCCAGGTCATACGTCACCCGTTCGTTCAGCCGTTTCGCCTCCAACGGCCGTCCCTCCTGTTCGAACCACGCCACCTGCCGGTGTAGGTCGTCCTCTATCTCATGAATGGCTCTCAGCGTAGCCTCCTTCGACGTCATGAAGAGGTTTGCCGGATAAATCTTATACTCCGTAAATGTGCCCAGCACCATTCCGCTCACCGGGTCCACCTCCTCGATGCTGTCCACCTCGTCGTCCCAGAAGATGATGCGCAGTAGGCAGTCCGTATACGCCAAGAAGATGTCCACCGTATCCCCCTTCACCCGGAAATTCCCCCGGCTCAGTTCCAGGTCATTGCGCACATACAGGCTGTCCACCAGCCTTCTGAGAAACACGTTCCGGCTGAAGTTCCTGCCCTGCTGCACCTCGATGACATTGTTGTAGAAGTCCGACGGATTTCCCATGCCATAGATACACGACACCGACGACACCACGACCACATCCTTCCGCCCCGAGAGCAAGGCCGAAGTAGCCGCCAGCCTCAGTTTGTCTATCTCATCGTTGATGGCCAAATCCTTCTCGATATACGTATCGCTCGACGGCAGATACGCCTCCGGCTGATAATAATCATAGTACGACACATAATACTCCACCGCATTGTGCGGAAAGAACCCCTTGAACTCACTGTACAGCTGAGCCGCCAGCGTCTTGTTGTGGCTCAGCACCAGCGTAGGCTTGTTGATATTCGCTATGACGTTGGCTATGGTAAACGTTTTTCCCGAGCCGGTCACCCCCAGCAAAGTCTGGGCCGGCACCCCCTGGCGCACCCCTTCGGTGAGCTGGGCGATAGCCTCCGGCTGGTCGCCGGTAGGCTGATAAGCAGATACAAGTTCGAATGTTGACATAAATTCTAATTTCGTAGCAATATTCGCAAATTTCTTTGATATAAACAAAAATATTTTGTTTCTTTGTAGGAAAGAGCAACAACCACTCATTAAAACAAACCTCTATGGTAGCGAAACAACTCTGTATTTTTCTGGAAAATAAATCCGGCTGCCTCACCGAAGTAACCGAAGTGCTGGCCCTGGAAGGCATCAACCTCTCCGCCCTCAGCATTGCCGAAAATGCCGATTTCGGTATCTTGCGCGGCATTGTGTCCGAACCGGACAAGGCCTGTAGAGCATTGAAAGACCGCCACTTTGCCGTACACATCACCGACGTGATAGGCATCCGTTGCCCCAATTTGCCCGGCTCCCTGTCCCGAGTCCTGCGTCATCTGTCAGACGAAGGCGTGTTCATCGAGTACATGTACTCCTTTGCCCACGGCAACACCGCCGACGTCATTCTCCGCCCCAACGACCTGGACCATTGCATCCGCATACTCACCCGGCTGGAAGTAGACCTGCTGGCAGCAAACGATTTATACAGGCTGTAACCTGCGATTTTTTTAAAAATTAAGGTCCGTATCGTTGTTTTATTCGATACGAACCTCTATCTTTGCACATTATTTGAGAATAAGTAATGAAAAAGAATATCCTATTGACTCTGCTGGCAGCATCGCTACTCTCCTCGTGTGGAGAATATAACAAGTTGCTGAAGAGCACCGATTATGAATATAAGTATGAAGCGGCAAAGAATTATTTTGCCAAAGGACAATATAACAAGGCAGCTACATTGCTTAATGAACTGGTGGCCATCCTGAAGGGTACCGACAAGGCCGAGGAATCCCTCTATATGTTGGGTATGAGCTATTATAACCAGAAAGACTATCAGGTAGCCGCCCAGACCTTCATCCAATATTATAATGTATATCCGCGCGGCACCTTTGCCGAGCTGGCCCGCTTCCATGCCGGAAAAGCCATGTATCTCGATACTCCGGAGCCCCGTCTCGACCAGTCGGGTACGTACAGCGCCATTCAGCAGTTGCAGATGTTTATGGAATATTTCCCCGAAAGCAGCAAGAAGGAAGAGGCCCAGAACATGATATTCCAGTTGCAGGACAAGCTGGTGATGAAGGAATACCTGGCCGCCAAGATGTACTACAACCTGGGCAATTACCTGGGCAACAACTACCTGTCGTGCGTCATCACGGCACAGAATGCCTTGAAAGACTATCCCTACACCAACATGCGCGAAGACATCTCCATCCTGATTCTCCGTGCCAAGTACGAGATGGCCTTGCACAGTATCGACGAAAAACGCCCCGACCGCTATCGCGAGACGGTGGACGAGTATTACGCTTTCAAGAATGAGTTCCCTGAAAGCAAATACCTGAAAGAAGCCGACCGCATCTTCCGTGCCTCGCAGAAAGAGCTGGGCGAAGATACCGAAGCGTCAGTAGAAGAAAGTGAACAAGAGTAAGAAAGTAGAACTAATCAGATAGAAATTTTATGGATTACAGAAAAACGAATGCTCCTAGCACTACGGTAACCCGTGACATGATGGAGTTGTGTGAGAATACAGGAAACGTGTATGAAACTGTATCAATTATTGCCAAGCGTGCCAACCAGATCAGCGTTGAGATAAAGAACGACTTGTCTAAGAAACTGGCCGAATTTGCTTCTTACAACGACAACCTGGAAGAAGTGTTTGAAAACCGCGAGCAGATTGAGATTTCTCGCTATTACGAAAAGCTTCCGAAGCCTACCCTGATTGCTACTCAGGAGTATATCGAGAACAAGGTATATTTCAGAAATCCTGCCAAGGAAAAAGACAAACTGCAATAATGATACAGCGTATTCAGTCCGTATACCTGCTGCTCACTACCGTACTGCTGCTTTCGGCAGCCTTTCTGCCGGTAGGGCAGTTCGTCGGAGAAGACCTCGTCACAGCGCATGTGTTCCGTCCGTTGGGGGTAAGCCTGGCCGATGGCAGTTTCCAGTCCACTTGGGGATTGTTCGGTATCTTGTTGCTCAGCGCCATTGTGGCAGCATGCACCATCTTTCTGTACCGCAATCGCATGCTTCAGATTCGCATGACGGTATTCTCTTCTATATTGTTGGTGGGCTATTACATCGCCTTGGGCGTATTTGCCTACATGTTGTCGTCCGACCTTCAGGCCAGCTACCAGTTCGGCTGGGCTTTGTGTCTGCCGCTGGTCGGCATCATCTTGAACTATCTTGCTTTCCGTGGCATCTATAGCGATGAAGTAACGGTGAAGTCGATTGATAGATTACGTTGAGGGTTATAGAAAAACTCGATATAAAAGTAAGAGGAAATCAGTGTTGTTCGCTGATTTCCTCTTTTTTTATCTCCAAAAAGATATTGATTTCTTCTTTCTTCTTTCTTCTTTAACTCCCTCTTAACTCCTTTTTTGTAACTCCCTCTAACTCCTTAAAAAAAGTTACTGTTCTTTTTTCTTTTGCGTCGCCAAAAGAAAAAGAACCAAAAAAGAAAAGCGACCGTCTGCACTTCCGGGGCTACTCCATCTCCGTTATTCGCAGACGGGGCTATAACTCGCTTCGCTCAGACAGTCGCCCCTTACCTGCGCCTAACGGCGATTCCGCTTACGCCCCTACGGTGAGGCCGGAACTGTTTCTGCTGTGTGACGTGAGGGAGTAAGAAAGTCTTATATTTGTGTTTCTACAGTGAGGTAAGCTGATATCAGTTGCGTGAGGTGGGTTAGTATGTTACTCCCTTAACTCCCTTCTAACTTCCTCTAACTCCCTCTAACTCCTCAAATTCAGACTTATATTTGTATCCTTACAGTGAGGTAAGCTGATATCAGCTGTGTGAAAAAGGTTTGCAGGAATTAGCTGTGTGAAGGATGTCTTCGGAAATCAGTTGTGTGCAGTGGGTTAGTATGTTACTCCCTTAACTTCCTTCTAACTTCCTCTAACTCCCTCTAACTCCTCAAATTCAGACTTATATTTGTATCCCTACAGTGAGGTAAGCTGATATCAGTTGTGTGAAAAAGGTTTGCAGGAATTAGCTGTGTGAAGGATGTCTTCGGAAACCAGTTGTGTGCAGTGGGGTAGTATGTTACTCCCTTAATCCCTTAACTCCCTTCTAACTTCCTCTAACTCCCTTCTAACTCCTAGCAAAATCTCTCCTTATTCGGCTCCTCCCCCTTTATGCAGGATGAATGTCGTGGCTCCGATGGTTACGATGGCTCCGTCGTCCAGGCGTATCCGGTCTTTATCGCCTAAGATTTCATTGTTCAGGAATGTACCTGTCAGGCTTGGAGCATCACGTAGCGTATACACCAGTTCCCCTTGTTTGTTTCGTTTCACCTGGATGATACAGTGGATGCGGTCCATGCTCATGTCCGACGTTTCTATCGGCACATTGATAACCGTTCCTATGCACCGGCGTCCGATGACATTGTCACCCTCCTGCAGCGGCAATACCTGTTTAAATCCGAATACATTCTCTATCACTGTAATGTTGCCGAATGCCTCGCAAAACTCCTCCTCGTTGATTTTCTCCTCTTTGCGGGTAGCCGACATCTTACTCTTGCCCAGCCGGATGCTGAACTGCTTCTTGCATTGGTCGCAGACAAATACCAGCGACTGACCTTCTGTATACTTGGTTTCATCAAAAGTGAGGTAATTCTCACATTTGGGACAACGAACTCGTTTCATGATTCAATGTAATAAAATAAAGATTGAGAGATAATGAGATGCAACACCCCCGTCGCATCAATGCAGTACCCAGGCTGACTGATAAGCTTCCATTGCCCGGATTTCCTTCAGTGCCTTATACGCTTCGGCCTCACTGCTGCAAGCCTGAATGCTCACCCGCATTTTACCGTTTCCTATCACGGCACACGCCTTGCTGAAACCCTTCTGCTTCAATTGTTCCGCCATGCGATGGGCATCCTGTTCTGAACCCACACTCGCCACGATGATGTGGTAGGGCTTCGCTGCTTTTGCAGCCGGAACCAGCTTTTCTGCCGGTATTACTTTCGCTGTCTGACCAGCTTTTTCTGCTGGAACAGCCTTTGCAGCCTTTTCAGCCGAAACGGCTTTTACAGTCTTTTCAGCCGGGGCAGCTTTTACAGTCTTTTCAGCCGAAACAGCCTTTACGGTCTTTTCAGCCGGGGCAGCCTTTACAGTCTTTTCAGTCGGAACAGCTTTCGCTGTGGCAGCAGCTTTCACTTTCACCTCCTTCACGGCCACCGGCACGGTAACCTTCTTTTTCGGTTGCTGTTGCGCCACAGCCGGCACATCCAGTCCCACCGGAGTAACCACCAGCGACGGATGTCCCATCTGCGAGAACAATTCACTCGGCATCAAGCGCGCATAATTCTCCTCCATCATCCCCGTATTCTCAATAGGTGTCGACAAGAGGAAGAACAGCAGCACCGCCGCCACCGCACTCATGGCATGGCGAATCACCACCCCCTGCATCCGGAAATTCCTACGGCGTCGGTGTATCGGCGCCACAGACTTGTCCGCACCTGCAGCAGCCGTTCTTTGCTGCGGCATAGCTTGCAGCTCCCGCATCTCGAACCCCTGCCATCCATATAAATAAGGAGTCGTCAGTTTGCTGTCGAAAGGTACAAAGCTCAGCGCCCCATAGACCGAACAGCGCAACTCGCCGATGTTGGCCAGTTCCACCTTTCCCTCCTCGTACAGCTTATTCTGCAGCCGGCACACCTGATGCTCTATGCGTCGGGTAGCATCCGAGAAACTCGTTCCATACACCGAGGCATACGACTGCACCAGCAATCCATCGTTCATCTTCAGGCTCGGGTTGAATCCTATCACCCGTGCAGGCGGCAGAAAGCGGTTCTCCTCCGCCAGCCGTACCGCCGGCGTATAGTGTCCCACAAAGCCCCCCAGTCCCGGCACAATGACACAGTCATTCTCCAGTAATAACGCTTCAATATGTTGTGCTAATTCTATCATGCCACAAAAATAATGAATTGCCTGTACATTTAGAAATAAAACCCCTTAATTTTGCGCAGATTTAGCTTTCATCTTGCCCTTTTTCCGGTTCCCGTTCTTTTTCCGGTTCCCTTTACCGCCGCCCTTGCGCACGTCGCGCGGCCTATACTCCGGTGCTTCCCCCAGCTCCTCGGGCACCGCTATCTTGTAGATATCCCGTTCCAGGAAATTCTCTATTATCCGGAAGTTCGTCTGCTCCTTCTCGCTTACAAACGTCAGCGCCACCCCGTCGTTGTTGGCCCGTGCCGTACGCCCTATGCGGTGCACATAATCCTCGCTGTCGTGCGGCACGTCGTAATTTATCACCAGGCGGATGTCATCGATATCAATCCCCCGTGCCACGATGTCCGTAGCCACCAGAATATTGATCCGTCCCGCCTTGAACTCATGCATCACCTTCTCCCGCTGCGCCTGCTCCAGATCCGAGTGCATTTCCCCCACGTTCAGCTTCATCTGCTTCAGCGACTTCGTCACCTCCTTCACCTTCAGCTTGCTCGAGGCAAACACAATGACCCTTTCCGGGCTCTGCTCCGCAAACAAGCTCCGTATGATACCCAGCTTCTGGTTCTCGTAGCACACATACGCCGCCTGTATAATCTTATCCGCCGGTTTCGACACCGCCAGCTTCACCTCCGCCGGATTCTTCAGCAAGTTCCCCGCCAGCTGCTGAATCTTGGCAGGCATGGTAGCCGAGAACATAATCGTCTGGCACGACTCCGGCAGATACTTCGCTATCTGCATGATATCCTCATAGAACCCCATGTCCAGCATACGGTCCGCCTCGTCCAGAATAAAGAACGACACGCGCGACAAGTCCACATACCCCAGGCTCAGGTGCGCTATCAGCCTGCCCGGCGTAGCGATTACCACATCCGCCCCCAGCGTCAGCCCCCGCTTCTGCTGCTCAAAGAGAATTCCGTCGTTTCCCCCGTACACCGCCACGCTCGACACCGGCAAGAAATACGAGAATCCCTCCATCTGCTGGTCTATCTGCTGCGCCAGTTCCCGCGTAGGCGACATCACAATACAGTTGATCGCATCCTCCGGGTGGTCCTCTTCCGACAGTTTGTGCAATACCGGTAGCAGATACGCCGCCGTTTTTCCGGTGCCCGTCTGAGCCACCGCTATCAGGTCTCTTCCTTCCAGAATCAGAGGGATGGACTGCTCCTGAATGGGCGTACATTCCTCGAAACGCATAGCATCCAGTGCATCGAGCACGGAATCATTGAGAGGTAATTCAGTAAACTTCATGAGTGAATCTAACTAATTTATTTTAAAAACGCGCAAATTTAGGCATAAATTACGAAGTTTGTGGCATGTGTCCTAAAAAAAACATTTTTACTTCTAAATGCTGTTGTAAATAAAGAATAATTCTTATCTTTGTACGCAAATTAACTAAAAAGGAGCCGTGTATACCGCTTCGCAAAGCCGGACCCGATTCGGCGAAACTTTTACAAACTATTTCATAACTACTTGTTTTTCAGAGTATAAGAAGAAAAAGTGGGAGTTAGAAATATGCCTATAACAGAAGAAACCTACTGGTACGTGTTGCGCGACCTCAAGCGTCCCAACTCCCTTCATCCAGCCTATCTCACCCTGCAAGACGAAAAATTCCGTCTACAAGACAAACTCTTCATTCCCATGAAGCAGAAAGTCTGCAGCCGTCAGGGTAGGAAAGAGGTGAAGTACGTACCCTATATGAACGATCTCATCTTCATCCACGAGCGCAGAGAAGTGCTCGATGCCATTCTGGATGAGGTCACCTCCCTGCAATACCGCTACGTGAAAGGCGGCAGGCAGAACGAGCCCATGAAAGTGCGCCATGCCGACATGGAACGCTTTATTCAGGCCGTGCTCAGTGCCGACCGGGTGGAATACTACTCACCGCAGGAAGTATCCCCCCAGCTCTACGGTAAGCACATCCGCATCATTGGCGGCCGTCTCGACGGCTTCGAAGGCCGTCTGCTCACTCAGCGCGGCTCCCGTAAGAAGCGGCTCATCGTCGACCTTCCCGGATTCCTCTCCGCCACCATCGAGGTGAATCCCGAGTACATCCAGCTCCTCAAGGAGTAAGCCACCCGTTCTTTTTTTGGAACCCATGCCCGATGCTCCGGCCAGCCACCGGGGACTCTCATCGCTGTATCCCTATGGCGGGTGAAAAATATATCAGCCTCCGGTATGCCGGATGAAAGAAAATCCTTATCTTCGCAGAAAGATAACCGATAAAAGACAGACAAATGGAACGAACCCCGATACCTTCTACCTCCCGTCGCAAGCGCATTCCGTATGGAATGATGAATTTCGTGGATGTCCGCGAGGACGATTGCTATTTCGTGGACAAGACCACCTTTATTCCGGCTTTGGAGGCAGCCAATAAGTTTTTCTTCTTCATCCGTCCGCGCCGGTTCGGCAAGAGCCTGACGCTGTCCATGCTGCAACACTATTATGATGTGAAGGAGCAGAATCACTTTGAGAAGTGGTACGGAGATTTGTACATCGGTAAACATCCCACGCCGGAGCGTAACTCCTACCTGGTGCTTTATCTGAATTTTGCCGAAATACTGGCAGGCATCGACGATTACCGTTCCTCGTTGGATTCCTATTGTTACACCGCGTTTTCTATATTCTGTAGCCGGTATGCGGCTTATCTTCCGGCTGGAATAGCCGAGGAACTCCGTCAGCGGGAAGGTGCGGTAGAACAACTGAGCTTCCTGCACAGACAATGTGCCGAAGCCGGGCAGCAGATTTATCTGTTCATCGATGAATACGACCATTTCACCAACAAGATACTGGCCGATTCCTCCTGCCTGGACCATTACAAGAACGAGACACACGGCACAGGTTATCTACGCAGTTTCTTCGACACGATAAAGGGTGGCACCTATTCAGCCATCAAGCGGGTGTTCGTCACAGGAGTCAGCCCGGTAACGATGGACGACCTGACCAGCGGCTTCAACATCGGCACGAACTACAGCCTGTCACCGGAGTTCAACGAGCTGGTAGGCTTTACAGAAGAAGATGTCCGTGCCATGCTGGACTATTATGCCACCACCTGCGAATTTCATCATACCACAGACCAGCTGATAGAAATCATGAAGCCGTGGTACGACAATTATTGTTTTGCTAAACAAAGCTATGGACGCACCACGATGTACAACAGCAACATGGTGCTGTATTTTGTGGATAATTATATCCGTAGCGGTGGTGAGGTGCCGGATAATATGCTGGAAGACAATATCCGGGTGGATTACAACAAACTGCGGATGCTGATCCGGAAGGATAAGGAGTTTGCGCACGATGCCTCCATCATCCAGACCATCGTGCAGCAGGGCTATACCACAGGCGAACTGAAGGCGGGCTTCCCCGCTGAACAAATCGGTTATCCGGACAATTTCATCAGCCTGTTGTATTATTTCGGGATGCTGACCATCGACGGTACGTACCGGGGCAAAACGAAACTAAGCATCCCCAATCAGGTGGTGCGCGAGCAGATGTATAATTACCTGTTGGAAACCTACCGTGAAAATGATTTGCGCTACGATAGCTATAAGCTGGGAAACCTGGAGTCTGATTTGGCCTACGACGGCAGTTGGCAGGCATATTTCGGCTACATAGCCGATTGCATCAAAACCTTCTCTTCGCAGCGCGACAAGCAAAAAGGGGAGTATTACGTACACGGCTTTACGCTGGCGCTGACCTCACAGAATATGTACTACCGTCCGGTGTCCGAGCTGGACAATCAGGAAGGCTATGCCGACATCTTTCTGCTGCCGCTTACCGAAATCTACAAGGACATGCAGCACAGCTACATCGTGGAACTGAAATATGCCAAGAGCAGCGACAGTGCGGAGCGTGTGGAGGAACTGCGGCAGAAAGGCATCGCTCAGGCCAACCGCTATGCCGGTACCGAAGTGGTACGTCGGCACGTGGCCCACACCCAGTTGCATAAACTGGTAGTAGTGTTTCACGGCGTAGATATGGCGGTGTGCGAAGAAATATAGTATGGTCAATAGAAAATCCACTATTTTAAAGGCAATCAAGCGAGTCGTTCGTGAGGACTTGCCATCATTCGGAGTAAAAGTGATTCTCTTCGGTTCTCAAGCCCGTGGAGATGCCCGCGAAGATTCCGACTGGGATTTAATGATTCTTGTCGACAAAGATAAGCTGGAAGAATCAGATTATGACAAGTACTCCTATCCTTTATTCGAACTGGGCTGGAAGATAGATGCAGAGATACATCCACTGCTATATACCTTAAAAGATTGGCATTCTAAGAATTGTTCTATGTTTTATCATAATGTAGAAAGGGAGGGAATATTATTATGATGATATGGAAGAAGACTTTGGTTTCCTCCCGCATACTTCCTTAAGAGAAGGTCTGCGGAAGTTTGCGGAATGGTATAAGGAATTTTATAAATAAATCTGTCACTTTAGATTCTTAACGGGTCTAAAGTGAGGGCTAACTTAAGAATAACTATGCGTAAACTCTTCGATACTAAAGCTGGGGCAACCTTCTATCAGGAATTGCCCAATACCACCATTTGCATGAAAAAAGAAAGCATGGAACTCATCTTTAAGATGGAGCCCGGCTTGTACGCCATCATTCACTTGATTCGTGCCGGTGAGGGCGAACTGCTTCTTCTTGCCGAGTGGGGCAACTATTTCGATATGCTGACCAATCCCAATGTGCAGATACCCCAAATCAAACGTACTTGTCCTACTTTGTATAAAGTACTGGTAGGAAAGGATGAAGACGGAGTAGGGTCAATAAGAAGTAAACGCGGACACAAAGGCCTGGGACTTATATATAAAGTAGACCAGTACCTTCCGCTGTATTCCTACCTGACCGACGACCTGCTGGATCGTTTTGAACTGATGGTCAACAAGAATATAAAAATCTACAACGAACTGCTTTCTCATCCGCCTTTCCCGGCTTGGAAAGAAAAGTTGAGCGAGGTGTGGAACTGAAGCATCTCGATTCCTTTTAACTTCAAATATGGAAATTTCAGTGCGAAAAGCCCAATACAGCACGCTGCATTTGCAGCGGCTGGTAGTGCAGCGTCAGGCCATACTGCTTGATACACCGCAGCGCCGTGAGTGGACCGTGTTGCAGAAGGTTGCCTTTTTGGAAACCATCCTGTTAGGCATCCCGGTTCCTGCGGTCTATTTGCAGGAAACGAAGGAAGGCTTATATCGTATCGTCGACGGCTATAACCGCATCAAAACCATTCTGGATTTTTTGGAAAACCAAGTGGTACTCGAAGGTCTGCCTTTTCTGTCCGCTTGCGAAGGAAGGCGGTTCCAGGAACTCGATGGCAGTTTAAGAGGCTCGTTTGAGGACTTTCAGCTGACTTTTTATGTTTTGCCGGAGCATGTTGCCGAAGCACTGGTAAGTGAGTTGAGGGCGAGATTGCAGATCACGGATTAATCGTATCAAGATGAAATGCTTTGGTGAGCTCTATGCTTTTTCAAAACCCTTGACTTAAGGCTCTAAATTGTTAAATTATGAATCGTACAACTTTTTATGGTTTGATTAAAATGGTGAAAACCATTTATTTATGATGACTTTGGGGAGAAGTGTACGCTTACTTAACTCTCTATCATGAAAAATGAAATTATTGATTCTTGCATACATTCTATAATGGATAATCAGTCAAAAGGGTATTCCTATGTTCAGGCTTTTGCTGAAACATTATGGAAATATAGAATGTTGCTCAACATTGATAGGTATGTAGTAATCTGGAACGTTTTGTTCAATGACAAAGACGATGCCAAATACTTTTATTTTTATTCTAATAACCAAAAATTTGAAATACCGGCATATGATATTCTTTCATTAATGCAGAAAGAGGAATTTTTGCAAATGAATGATCATACTATAGCCATTCCTATAAATGGCAACACTCTTAATGATTCTTTCTTTGAAACCTACGGGCTCATCTTATTATTTCCTAGAGAATCGTCAACAATAATCATAGCACGTGAAACTTTGAGTTTATATCATTTGCTGTTGAACAAGAGGGTTCCTAATGTTCTATGTGAAGAATCTGTTATACATGCATTTGAAGAGATTGCTATCAATCTTAATAAAAGTATAAATGAGTTTTCCAGCTGCTATAGCTATATAGGAGAGTCTTTGGAGAGAATATCTAGTCGCTGTTTTGAATATCACGATCGTTGTGGATTGCGTCATTTTTCTCTTTGGAATTATATCCAGTCAATTGATGATCTGCGCTTGAAACAGTTTAGTAGAAACACTTATACCAAGTGTGCACATACTAAAACATATACTATATTATATGATAAAGATCAGCACTATATTAATGATGCGTTAAAGTCTTATGAGGAAACAGACGATATCCATATATTAAGGTGTTTTTCATATGGAGATGTAAAATCCTCTTTCTTGGATCAGAGCTATTTTGACGGCATTGGTTTAAATGAAGAAAATGCTACTGTGATTGTTGCAGCCAAAGGTGATGATGATTCCCCTGTACCCGATAGAATTCTCAATTACTATGTATCCAATATAATCTATACACCATTCATATCAAAGCAATTTATTGCAACATTGACCAGAAATATTTCCAATATTATCATTAAATGTTTAGCCAGTTGCCGTGCAGACTTATTTAACGAATTCATTACTTTATCTATAGAATCTCAGAAAGAAGAAGATTTCTACAATGAAGTGATTCGTCTTCTAAAAAAAGTCAATGAAGCTGAGGATGTTTTGATCTATTTGAAAGAAAAGGAAATATATAAAAAAAAGCCGGCAGATGCAGAGTTTCAGTATGATAGAAGTTTGGTTCTGCCACCCAAATATGACGAAGATAAATCTTTTTCCGATTGGTTGGAAAGACAAATCCGCCAAGAAACACCCAACAGCTTTTGGATAAATGAAGCAGAACAAAAAACAGTTCATTCTGCCATGTTGACTAGAGTGAGAAGCAATACCGATGAAATAGAATGCATCATCATCTTGTTGAACAAGTCACACCAGCCTAGCAAGTCCTGTGTTTATTATAATAATGTCTTTGATAAAGATAATTATTATGTCACTATAAAATGTGGCTCGTTTCTTGTTCAATATCAGAATCTACAGAATTCCATCCATAACAAGAATTATTTATTGCATAAACTTAGACATGAAATCCCTAATTGCACATCAGCTATTGAGCAAGGACTAAATGACATTGCTGACGCTATTAACAAACCCGATATTTCTCGGAATCATATAAGTACCATTTCTCATAACATGGCATTGAGTAATAGTCGTATTTTGCTGTTGGCCAAGTTCTTTTCTACAGTAGGTTTCGATTTAAAGCAATTCGCTGATGATAGGATTAACATAAACCTCAGAACATTCCTAAGTTCCTATATCACTATTTTCCGTACCGAAGGCATGTATAAGGGTGTGGATGTGTTTTTTGAAATAAAGGATAGTGATAATGATGTCTATGTATATGCAAGCAATTATTTTCAGTTGGCAGTTGTCAATGTCATCACGAATGCCATCAGATATGCAGCAAGTGGCACCTGTGTACACATAGATGTTTATTCCAATAGAATTATTGTGCGCGATGTGGGGATTGCTATTCCAGATAAAGAACACGATTTGATCTTTGAAGAAGGCTTTCGAGGAGCTTATGCAAAGCAGGTTTGTGAAAAAGGTATGGGATACGGCTTGTTTCTAACGAAAAAAGTGTTGGAAGCCCATGGCTTTATGATTGACGTTACGTCCATTAAGTACTTTGATCAGAATTACTTTGCACAGGCAGCAGTCTATGAATATTTGAAATCTTTGAAACCTGCAGAAAGAAATGATTTTATCTATTATCAATTAGACGATGGTAGCATGCCTACCGCCAGGAAGTATTATGAAAATATGCGCGATATAATTCCTTTTGTTAAAGACTCAAATGATTATAGCAATACAAAGTTAGATGTTATAAAGTATTGGCTTGATTATTCAAAAGCTAATAATAATGTCTTCTATGATTTGGCAGAAGATTTTTCTGAAGAAAGTTTATCAGAGGTTTGTTTTACTATAGATTTTACCGAAAATGAGAATATTAATCATTGATGATAATCCTGTCAACAATAGCAGGTATATTGATGCTGTTAAATCCAAGCATACAGTAGAAGTAGCATTGAAAATGCGTTCAGCAGTTCGAATGCTTCAAACGATGACTTTTGATGTAATTGTTATTGATGTAATGATGCCTACTCAGATCTTATCGACACATAATGAAATGACAGCTGGATTTGATTTTTATGAATCACAAGTTCGGCCGTTCAACTTAAAATCAAAAATCGTATTTTGGTCCCGGTTGACAGATTCTTGTTTTAATAAAGACGTCTATTCTGATGAAACTAAATTTTCTTTTGTACATAAGTCTGAGAATGCAAATCACTTATTGACCGAAATTGATAGAATCCTCCAAAAATGAATTTTATAATAGTAGATAAACTTTCAAGAGTTACTAAAGAACATCGCAAGTCATTGGTAGCATGGTTCTTGTATCATTTTTGTATAGCTGTGCTATGCATCACCAATACCGTTTTTCTGATTTATAATTGGTCTGATTTAGAATTGAATTTTTCAGATATGACGAATGTATTATTGACCATTACCGGATTCTTGTTTGCCTTTGCCGGTATCAATATCTATTCTATTTTTAATACGAATATTGAAGCAGAAAAGCAAAGACTGGAAGAAATGCGTGAGGAATATGCATGTAAGATGAAAAACGAAATGTCTTATTTAAAATTTTCATCAGATATACAGAAACTTCAGATGTATTGCCAATTGATTTTTTCTACAGGTGAAAATAATAGTCAGGTTTTGGAATGGGTAGAGCAAGCCAGACATACAATCACTGATATAGCTACCTACTTGGAAGAATCCGGTTCGCATGACGACTTGAATACGCATAATCAAAAGAAAAATGATGTGATGGCTGTGTGTCGGGGAATAGGGTACCATGCTGATCAATTTCTCCGTAGGATTAACCAGCCTAATTCACGTTATTTCAGTCAAATAGATGCCCGTAATGCCGGAAATATAAAAGCGCAAATCGCGTTTTTGAGAACTCAATTGTATGATCTTTCAGGAATTGATGATTCAGATGATCAATCTGAAAGATTGAATAATCGAAGCGAAAATTTTCTAAAAAGATGTTGCAGAAGATTTTTGACATTTTTGCTAAACTGTATAGATTAACCTAGAATAGTTAAAATAGTAAAGATATGGCTAAGCCAAGAGTATTTATTAGCTCAACCTTTTATGATTTGCGCCAGATTCGTTCAGACATAGATATGTTTATAGAAGGATTGGGATATGAGCCTATTCGCAATGAAGAAGGGGATATACCTTACGGTAAAGAAGATGCGCTTGAAGAGTATTGTTATAAAGAAATTAAATCTGTAGATATTCTTGTTTCAGTTATTGGAGGACGTTATGGTACAGAATCAATAAGGAATAATTCTTCCATTACCCAGATGGAATTAAAAACAGCTTTGAAGGAGAATAAACAAGTCTATATCTTTATAGAGAAAAATGTAATGTCAGAATTTGAAACCTATCTTTTGAATAAAAACAAAGATGTTACTTATAGATTTGTGGACACTAAGAAGGTTTTCGAATTTATTGAGGAAGTTAAGAATCTCCGTTTCAATAATAATATCAAAGCATTTGAGACAGCGTCAGATATTACCAGGTATTTGAAAGAGCAGTTTGCAGGTCTATTTCAGCGTTTCTTGGAAGACCAGACTAAAATTAAAGAAGTTAGTCTGATAATGAACTTGGAAAGAACCTCACAGAACTTAAATAAATTCCTTGATTTTTTAAGTGAATTAGGTAAAGGATCTAAAGAGGACGTGCGACAAATCCTGATGATTAATCATCCATTGATAGATACATTGAGAGAAAAACTGAAGATTCCATATAATTTTTATATTGATGGTGAATCAGATTTGGCTAAGTTGATAGAAGCAAGAGGATATTCAAAATCAGAGGGTGATTTACCTTGGGAAGATGATTTAATCTGGATAAAATATAATCAAAATGGATTGGTTAAAGAGACTCTTTCTATAGCAAATTCCATTTTTGAAGATGGAAAGCTAAAAAGCTATACTAAAAGCAATTGGGATGAAAATTTTGTAAAACAAACTTTTGAGACAATTGCGATAGAAAATAAAGATGACTTACCATTTTAGATTAAGTATTGGTTCTATCTGGAACTTCATTAGAACTTTTTTCAAAAATATCTTTAATGGGTGCAGGGATTATGTTAACATGGTTCCTGGCAAAATCACTTTGGCTACTGGCCAATGTTAAATTCAAAACTAATTAATTAACAAAACTCGGTTTAGGGCACTGAAAAGTGCCCTTTCGAAGGGGGATGCCCTAAATTGAGTGCTTACAAATAGAGTAAATTTAACTTGTAACTATGAGTAGTGAAAATGTAGTTTCAAACAATAAACGTATTGCTAAAAATACTATGTATCTGTATATTAGGATGCTGTTAACAATGACAGTATCTTTATATACTTCTAGAGTAGTCTTGAATGCATTAGGAGCAAGTGATTATGGAATTAATAACGTAGTAGGCGGTACCGTTTCTATGTTTGCTTTTTTAAGTGGAACGATTGCTACTGCAGTACAAAGGTTTCTTTCTATAGCATTGGGGCAGGGCGATTCTGATAGTCTTAAGAAAATTTTTGAGTGTTCCCAATTTTTAATTTGGGGTATTTCTATTTTTACGATAATCTTGTTAGAATCTGTAGGATTGTATTTATTAAATACGCAGTTGGTTATTCCTGAAGATCGAATGTATGCAGCTCATTGGGTGTTTCAACTATCTACTATTTCTTTGTTTGTTTCGATGATTAGCATTCCTTATAATGCGGCAATTATAGCTCATGAGAAGATGTCTGCATTTGCAAGTTTGAGTTTGGTAGACATATTTTTAAAACTATTGATTGCATTTTCATTACTTATTCTGTCAGACTCAATTGATTCGCTTATTTTCTATGCATCATTAATATGTTTATCATCTATTGTAATGAGGGTGTTATACACAATCTATTGTAAACGAAACTTTTCTGAATGTAGAAACTTAAAAGTAAGATATGACAAACAGTTGGTGCAAAGTATGTTATCTTTCTTCAGTTGGAATACAATTGGTGCCTGTTCCTATGTTGCAAAAGAGCAGGGTATTAATATTGTTTTAAATATATTTTGTGGTACAATTGTAAATGCAGCTCGTGGCATCACAGGACAAGTAACAGGTGCTTTGTATGGCTTCATAAGCAATTTCCAAGTTGCTATGAATCCTCAAATTACAAAATATTATGCACAACATGATTATGAAAATCTTTATGTGTTAGTTTTTAGAGGTGCAAAGTTTTCTTTCTACCTCTTTTTTTTCTTGGCTTTGCCTGTTTACATTGATATTGATTATTTATTAAAAATGTGGTTAACCAATGTTCCTGATCACACATCTTCATTTGTTAGACTTACTATTTTACTAATGTTTTTAGAGTCCATTTCTTCGCCTGTAATTACTTGTTTGTTGGCTGTTGGAAGAGTAAAAGTGTATCAAATTGTAGTTGGTACGGTTCTGTTACTCAATTTACCCTTGTCCTATATTGCATTAAAATGCGGATTGGCGCCAGAATCTGCGCTTTTTATCGCTATTATATTGGCTTTTGTAAGTTTGTGTATTCGGTTATATCTTCTTAAGATTTATATAAATTTCCCTTTATGGCACTTTGTAAAAAGTGTGATTTTGCAGCCTTTTACTACAGCTATTGTTTCTTATTTAGTTTGTGACTATATATTTCATTTACTTGATTTACCACAATTCTTTGAGTTATTGTGCATAATTCTTATAGCGTGGTTATTATCAGGGGCGCTTATTTATACGATAGGCTTGTCCTTAAGTGAAAGGAAAGTTGTAAACCAGTTTATATCTAAATTGTCTAGTAAAATTATTCATAAAAAATAAATCAATATGGGAAAATCAGTTGGTCTAATTACTATACACGGAATTAATAATTTTGGTTCACTTTTGCAGGCTTATGCCACGCAAAATACCATTGAAAAATTGGGATATAGTTGCACCATAATCAATTATAAGTATCCCAATAAATATCATTTGGATCTTATCTTGAAACATTCGCCATATGCTATTCAAAAGTTTTCTTTTTTTGAAAGACTGAGAATTAGTTTATATCGAAGAAGTTCTCTAGACAATGACTCTTTAAAAAAGCAAGCGTTGTTTGAAAAAGAGCGGAAGCGTTTGCTACACCTTACAGAAGAATATCCATCAAGAGAGTCATTATTAAACAACCCGCCTTCTTTTGATATTTATGTAACCGGTAGTGATCAAGTATGGAATCCAAGATATTTATATGATGATACTACTTTTTTGTTATCATTTATTGGTGATTCATCAAAAATTGCATTTTCTGCCAGTTTTGGAGCTACAGAAATTGATGATTATCATATGAAGATGATGAAGCCATTCCTTCAGCAGTATCAGTCTGTTTCTGTTCGAGAAGAATCAGGTACACGAATAGTGAAAGATATAACTGGAGAAGATGCATGTTGGACTTGTGATCCTACTTTATTGTTAACAGGCACTGATTGGAGTCGGGTTTTCCCTGATGACTCATTAATAGATGGTGAATATATCTTGGTTTATGTATTAACATATACAGCTAATCCATACCCATACGCTTCCGACTTTATTTCTTATGTAAAAAGAACTCTAAAGAAGAAAGTTGTTGTTTTAGATGAGACTGGAAAATATTGGATGGATATGCGATATAAGTCTTTTCAAGCTTATGGTCCAAGAGAAATTATAAGTTTATTCCGTCATGCTTCATTTATTATCTCTTCGTCTTTTCATGGTGCTGCTTTTTCTGTAAACTTTCAAAAGGACTTTTATTCTATATTTCCCCAAGGTGTTAAAGATGAACGTCAAGAAAGTTTTTTGCGGATGATTGGAGCGTCTGATCGATTTATAAGAGTTGGTGATCCATTTCCGTCTGCTTCAAAGCTACATATTAATAATTGGAATGAGATAAATGAAAAGTTAAATACTTTCCGTTCTAAATCGCTTAGTTTTTTATCTAAGTCATTGAAAAATGCAGAATAATCTACCAGATAATCAACATTGTACCGGTTGCGCAGCTTGCTATAATAGTTGCGCACATCATGCTATATCGATGGAGCGTGATTCAGAAGGTTTCCTCAATCCAAAGATCGATTCTACAAAATGTACAGATTGTGGGTTGTGCGTTAAAAAATGTCCCGTTTTAAGCGTTCCACAGCAACCTGAAAACTTACGAAAGGTTTTTGCAGCTTATATCTTGGATAAATCTATTCGTCGTAGAAGTTCCTCAGGTGGTTTATTCCCAGCATTTGCAAATTATATTTATAGTAAAAAAGGATTTGTCTGTGCGTCATCTTTTGATGAAAAGTTAAATCTTCGTTTCAAAATGACAGATGGATTGAGTGAGCTACAAAAATTTCAGGGATCAAAATATGTACAGTCAGAAGTTGGTGAAATCTATAAAGAGATAAAGCAATTGCTAAGACAAGAAAAGCCTGTTTTATTTATAGGCACTCCTTGTCAAGTAGCTGGTTTAAAATCCTACCTTTCGAAACCGTATGCTAATTTAATAACTATAGACCTAATCTGTCACGGTGTACCTTCTCCTGGCTTATTTGAAAATTATCTTAAGGTTATAGGACTTAAAATGACTTCTATTCCGTTCAACAATTATTTATTCAGACATCCCAAGGATTCAGTTTATTTTCTTAGTTCCTATGAAACAATTAAAGGAAAATTAAAATATATTCCTGTAAATAAGCATAGTTATATTTGTGCTTATTTGAAGGGGTGGATTCATAGAGAATGTTGTTATAGTTGTCCATTTACAGGTGATATCCGCCAGGGAGATTGTACCATTGGAGATTTTTGGGGTATTTTGGCAGGCAAGGTTTCTTTTGGCGGTGAAAAAAACATGGGAGTATCCATGGTTATGGCTAATACCATAAAGGGAAGTGATTTATTATCCGCTGTAAGTGATAAATTATATTTAGAAGAAAAGTCATATGAAGAGGCTAAGATAGATAATCACAATTTATATAAGCCTGATACTCGACCCTCTCAGCGAGACTATTCTTATCATGAATTATCTTCGCTTTCATCAGAGGAATTTATGAAGAAGTATAATTGTCAGTTGTATCTCCCAACTTCGCTTTATCGAAAAATTATTAGTAAATTGTCTAATTTTATTCGTCTTAAATAATTATGCCTAAAGTATCTATAATCATTCCAGTTTATAATGTAGAGAAATACATAGCTCGCTGTCTTAATTCTATAGTTAATCAAACATTTTCAGATATAGAAATCATTGTCGTGAATGATGCTACACCTGATAGTTCTATGAAAATAGTTAAAGATTATGCGAAGAAGGATAGTCGTATAAAGATATTAGCGAATTCTGAAAATTGTGGACTTTTATGGACTAGAGGTGTTGGCTTCAATGCAGCACAAGGTGAATACATTGTTTTTTGTGATAGTGATGACTGGTTACCTAAGGATTCATTGGCAGTATTATATCAAGCTATAACTAAATCAGGTTGTGATATTGTTACAGGAAACCATGAGGGACGTGCCGATGAATATACTTCTACCTTTAAGACTAATTATTCATTAAAATATGGTAGTGATAAGATTTCGGCATTTAAATCATTGTTAAAGCTAGAAATTCCTCATAGCATGTGTGGAAAGATATATAAGAAGGAATTATTTGAGAACTATGATTTTAATCTCCAGAAGAAATTTATAAATTCAGAAGATGCCTATCTGTTTTATCAATTGTTAGATCGTTCATCTAAAGTAATTTCTATTGATAATATTGTGTATTATTATTATGCTAATGCTAAGTCTTCTAGTCGAGTTGTTTTAAAAGATCGTGCTTTAGAAACAATGACACAAGCATGTTGCATGATTGATAAAATTATATCAAAATATCCGGTTTTGGCGGATTTGAAAAACAATTATCTGACTCATACAGCATGCGTGTGGATGCTTGGTGGTAGTTGTAGCTATTTTAGAACCAAGAAAGCATTACAAAAATATAATATGCAAAAATACTTAAATATTCTGTATTGGTTATTTATAACAGATCATAAAAAGAATTTTCTTAAAACTGTTATCAAGTCATTTTTGTTCAGTAAGTGAAATATGTATAAAGGATATTGAGTTAACAGTAAACAATAAGCTATTGAGTAAAGGTTCTATCGCAGCTCCGAATCAGATTTAGATTTATGTAAAGAGGATGTCAAAGATCTAAATAATCCCATGATTCTGGGGCTATTTGATTAATTGTTTAACTCGTCTCATTTTAACGGGACAATAATGATTTGATTTTATGAAATCTATTTTAAAAAATAAGGAATATTTCATATACTTGTATTATGCAATTTTCTTGTTAATTGTAACTTTTCGAACAAGTGAAGACGCACCGAATACTGTTTTGCGTTTCGGCTTCTTGGCAGCTTTTTTCTTACCTTTAATATATAGGTATCAATATCTTCTTCCAGCATGTCTTCTTTGCTTTTTTACAATAGGAACCTATGGATTTGCCTATAACTTTTTTCCCTATGATGCTGTTATATATTTTGTAATTGGCTTGATAGCTTTTATTTTAAATCAAAAAGGCAAGATTTTTGTATCTATAAAATTAATCTTCTATTTTGTCGTTACACTATTAATCGTTTCAGTAAATATTGTAGATTCAGGAAGTCCACAAGATATTGGATATGGCATGATGACATTTCTTCTTTTAGGCCATTTGGCGAATAGAGGAAGTACTAACACGGAGTCATCTTTTTATTTGATGAACGGATTTTCATTTGCATCGCTATCTCTTTCATTAATATATTTATTAAATTATAAGAGATTTATGGTAAGTTATAACGCAGCAGAGTCTTTGGATAGATCCGGGTGGATAGATCCTAATTATTTTTCCTGCGTGATAGGTATGGGTGTTTTAGCTTCTTTAATATTACTATTAAAATACCCTAATAAATTTATGAAAACTATTTGGCTATTGGCTTTGATATTATCTATTATAGTTCAATTATTATTAGCTTCGCGTGGTGGGTTACTTGCTTCGTTTATGGGTATAATAATTATTTTGTCTAGATATAAAATTAGTATTTATCATAAGTTGCTTATAAGTATATGTATTGTTGTGTTTCTTTCTTATCTATATGCTTCTGGTGTCTTTGATTTATTAATGTATCGTATAGCTGATGATGATGGGACAGGTTCTGGGCGTACTACAATTTGGTTGAATAAATTGGAAGCTTTTTTGGATGAAGGAAATCCTTTCCAATGGATTTTTGGTATGGGATATATGTCTGCATTTTTTCTATGCGGATATGGTTCGATTCCTATTGGTTTTCACAACGATTTTGTAGCTGTATTGTGCGGTTATGGTTTTGTAGGTTTAGGTATTTTCCTTTATATGTTCTATTATCCTTATAAAATAGCTTTGAAGGAAGATAAACCTGTCGTTTTATCTTTATTGATTTATTTAATATTATCTTGTACTACTTTGGAGCCTTTGACAGCTGGCAGACTTAGTTACTTGGGATTTTATTATTTAATTATAACTTATGCTTTTCAATCTTCTCTTAAATCTAAATCCATGATTAAGTCATGAAAAAACTATTATTTATATTACCATCATTAGAGATAGGGGGTACTTTATCTTCATTCATCAGTTTGTATCATCAACTTAAGGGTAAATATGACATTGATGTTTTTGCTATTTCGCATGACGGAGATACCTGTGTACCTTTTCAGGAGGATCTTCTTCCTAAAGATATTCTAATTCATTCTTATAGGTGCAATTATGCTAATACAAGCGGTTTTATTCGTTTATTTACGTTTTTTGTTAAACTGTTGAAGCGATTCTTGTTATCATGTAAAGTTGATGATAGTTTTATATATACGAGATTGATACGTAGATTAAGTAGCAAGTATGATGTCGTTATAGGATTCCAAGAAGAACTACCCAATCAATTAGCATCTAGAGTTAAGGCAGCACAAAAGTATGCATGGATTCATTGTGATTATAGTCGGCATTCAGGATGTGGTAAAGAATTGTCTATATATAGTCAATTTACTAAGATAGTTTGTGTTTCAAAATATACTGCTGCAGTTTTTGAAAACTATTATCCTGGGTTAAAAGAGAATACAACTTACATATATAATATTTTAGATAAGGATCAGATTATAGAAAAGAGTTGTGAATCTATTACAGATTCAAGATTTATAAATGATAAGTTTACAATCATATCTGTAGGTAGAATTGCTAGTGTTAAGCGCTTTGAATATGTGCCAGCAATTGCTGCAAGCATGAAAGAAAAAGGGGTTAGTTTTATATGGTATATTATCGGACCTAATCTTGGTGATTCTTGTTTACAGCAATTGCTTGATAATATTAAATATTATAATGTGGAGGATTGTGTTGTCTATTTAGGTGGCAAATCTAATCCTTATCCCTACTTTAAACATAGTAACCTATTAGTTTCATTATCTCTTTCTGAAGCTTGTCCCATGATATTCAATGAAGCTAAGGTATTAAACGTTCCTGCTGTGTCAGCAGATTTTCCATCTGCCTATGAATTTATTAAAGAAGGGATGAATGGTGAAATCTGTAGTCTTGATCAAATGGCAGCGGTTTTATCAGGTATAATTAAAAATACAGATTCTTATAATAGTTTAGTGCAGAATCTTTCCAAAGAGTCTGATATCAATGACGATACATTGAGTAAGTTAAACGATTTGTTAGATTGAAATCTAGAGATTAATAAAAACTTAATGCTTATGATTCACACATCCTACAAGCAATACCAGCAGATTCAATCATTCATGGATGCTGGAGACTTTGCTGAAGTCATTCAGAGAAGTTTGCGTTTCCTGCGCCAGGTGGCACAGGATTACATCCGGTTGGAAATCTTTAATCAGCAACGTTATGATGGTGACGACTTTTTTACGAGCGACGTTGCTAAGCTGTTGGCACAGGCGGTGCGTCAGCCTCAGACTCCTGTTGAATTAGTTCAGGAGGCGCAGAGGCAGATTGGTGAGATAGAAGTAATGGAAGCGTATCAGTCTTATTATCTGTGTTCGTTCGACCCGGTGCGTGAGGCTCTTCATTTCCGTCTGTCCGATGCAGATGCTTACTTGGCAGAGCTGGATAAGCAATTGGCTCGTTATATTTGCAGTTATCAGAACGACATACAGGGTGGTAATTTGGAATTTGTCTTGTCTATAAACAGGTTTGAGAAACTGGGGGAGTTGCTGGTGCGAAAAGTAGAATACCTCACGGCACATGGACAGGCAGATGCTCTTACTGGTATACTGGCTGATTTTCCCTATGTACCTGCCCTTCAGACGTATTACATCCGACAGTTGATGGTGCAAGGGTGCGATTCAGAAGCGTTAACAGCTATCGATGCTGCTATTCTTCCGTATGGATCAGATAACTACTACCATACCGAAGAATGGCATCTTATGAAAATCTCCTTGTTGGAGAAACGGCAGGATAGAGGCGGCATCATTAAGGAATATCGGCAATTGTTTCGTCAGTTCCTCACCGAAAAAAGGCCGTATTTTGAGAAACTGAAATCTCTAGTTCCCGCAGCAGAATGGGATGATTTTATCGTGGCACTCTTTCAGGATATTCCTTATGTAAATGAGGATGATTGCATCACAATCTGCGATTTGATTGTAGAGGAAAAGAAATACGGTTGTTTGCTAAAGATTCTATTACAGACGGTTAAATCCTTCGAAAGGGTAGAACTTTATCAGAAATATGCTTCGTATATGAGCGATGAAGATCAAGCCACTTTTACGCAAGCGGTCATAGAAGACCTACGTTTCCGTCTCAGCTATGCCAAGTCGAAAAGCTACGGGTATATTGTGGATGACATCAAGGATATGTATGCTACTTGTGCAACATCCAGGAAGTTAATGGCCTCCTTTATTGATGAAATCGTTGAGAATTATGGGAATCGTCCGGCTTTGATGCGTTTGCTGAGATAAAATATAAACTCATCACAAACAAAGAAGAAATGGCAAACACTTCAGAAGAAAAAGATTTGCTCCATACCGCCATTGCTAGTTGGGCGGGGTTCACGTATCAAGGTCTTTGTGGAGTCTACCATGCGTTGACTTTAATTAAGGAAGACAGGGAGTCTTATAAAGACTATTCTATAAGTTTAGATGTTTACGAGGATTTTGCCATCTTAAATGCTGCCGGGTTAGTTGTCAGCTTGCATCAATGTAAAGATGTGAAAAGTACCACCAATTTCTCGGACGAGCAAAAAAAGATGAAGGACAAGTTTGAACAGTATCAAAGCAAGAGGTGGTTGGCTGAAGGATGCAGAATGTTCTTTCACAGTGCTACTCAAGTTCGTTGTAAAGAAGGAATTGAAGCTTATTCTTATCACAATCGTGCAACATATTGTAGTCCGAATGATATTCTGAGGCTGATAGAAGAGATGATCAAGGATATCGTTCCAGACAACAATGATGTTGCTACGATAGTAGCAATACTGGCGGCTATGGTAGATGCAAAGGTATTGTATGTTCATGATATGATGCATCATACAGCTGAATTACAGAAACATGTAGCTCAGCGTGAAGCCAAGATTTGTTTTCGTGACATTATTGATATACTTTTCAATACCATTCATTTCACTTTGCCCGAAACCGACTATTTCTTCTTTATCAGAAGCAAATACAGTTTGGAGTGGCTTCAAATGATGATTGAGGCAGAAGAGGAAGAGCTTGACGTAGATAAAGCAAAAATGGAAAATTATATCACTCTCTTAAGGAATATGGGTTCTGTTGAGGGCATGGAATTATTAACAAGAATCTTGCCTCATGAAAAGATAGCTTATTCTGGCGACTCTCTTTTTCGTGTAGCTTCTCCTGAAAAATCCTCTGCCTTGTTTAATGTATTGCACGATGTGAATCAGCCTCTAGATGCTGATAATTTCGATTGGCTGGTGAATAACCATCGTCTTTCACCTACCGCTGTAGTGGCCAACACAGATAACGATATGAAACTTGCCTGTAGGAAAATTATAGATAATCGTGCCAATCTGGATTGTTTAAGAGAGTATGATGCTCTAGTGGGCAACGTACATCACTCTATTCATTCTATTTCTTCCGAAACCAAGTTGTTCAGCCGTTTGATGGAAGAAGGCGATGAAACAGTACATAGGAGCATCTTTTTTACCAAGGATATAGGAATAAAAAGCATTGATGATATGAATAGGATGTAATAGTGATACCATGTTGCATTATTAAAGAAAAAAATCATGAAAATGTTGATAAACTTAGTTGAAAATGAATTCGCACGTGCTGGATATAAGCAACTTACCGAAGGCTTATGGGTAAATTCGGAACAAACAGATTTTTGGTTGGTTTGTGTGTTGCAGGGTGATTACCAACTGAAAGAGTTTCAGGAGCAGTTGCTTTCAGACTATGCCAGTTTATTTTCTGAATATAAATTGATGGAAAAAAATACGTCTTTGCTCCTTCTTAATGAGGTGGAATATGCGGTTGATAAAAAACCTGGGAAAGTAGTAGCTGACGAAAATGATCCTTACGATTTCAAGAAATACATCATTCAATACACTCAAGATGAATGGAAGCAGGCCAAAGTCTTTTTGGAAGAGAAAGAGTCGTTGGCAAATGTGCTGATGCAACCCGATATCTTTGCCAAGCTCAAGAAGGATGGTGTAAATAGTCCTGTAGCCTTGTTGTATACTATTGCCCATAAGCTGCCATTTGTCATGATGCCGGTCGAGCATAAAGAGTTTCAGTTCCGCAATGAACTTTTTTACAATGATCAACAAGAATCAGAATTGGATGATTGGCTGAACACGATTGTTTCAAAAGGCGATATAAGCCACAAGATTGACGAACTGTTAAATAGTATTAGTCATGACTAATTGGAAAATCATACGTATTTATCTTCATAACTTTAAGGGGTTTGAAGATAAGGAAATATCCTTAGATGAGTCTCTGCAAGCTATTATTCTTGGAGGAAAGAATGGCTTCGGAAAGACTACTATCTTTGATGCCATAGAATTAGTGTTGACTGGCTCCATTCAACGTTATCAGAGATATTCTGAAGAATATGTTTATCATAGGACTAAGAAGGATACCGACGAATTGCCCTTGGTATTTGATGCTGAGTTACTGAAAGTACAGATTGATTTGGAAATAGCCTGGACTCATGATGAACAGACAGAACACTATATCTTATCCAGATTCTCAGAAACGAGTGCCATGAAAAACCCGGTAGATTTTAGCGCATTTAGCAAACTGTATTACCGGACCGATATTTCTGCAGAGGAAATGTTGGAAGTGGATGATGAGAGACTGTCACGATGGGGTATTGATGAGCTGTGTCGTCATTATCAAGTAATTCATTATTTGAGCCAGGAAGAAGCGATATCATTCTTGAAACAAAAAGAAACCGATAGAGCCGGAATGATCAATACCCTTTTCGATACTGCATTTTTTGATGAAAAAATGCAGAAGATAAAGGAGGTCTTAGATGAATTGAATAAGAATAAAATCGACACAGCTAAAAAGGAACTTAAGAGCGTTGAAGAAAATCTGCAGATTATATCGCAGAATTATTCCAAGGAAAGTGTATCTCAGCAACCGATTCCTTACCGAAAGCTTTTTGAGGAAATTCCTGTTAACTGGGACCAGGAAAATCCTGCTTTAAACCTAGATGCATTTAATGAAGTGCTTAAAGGGGGAGGGTTGATGGACAATCTGCTATATCTTTGCCAGCATTATGCTGATTTTGCTCAATGGAAAAAGAATGGGTCTGTGCAGACCATAGAATCTCAGATAAGCAATCTGGCATTTTATGTACATTATTTATCTCAAGAAAAGGAACTCCAATTATTGCAGAAATTTTATAAAGCCGTAGAAGAATTTAAGCGTTTGTCCTTGCCTCGAATCTCTTCATTCAGTCTGCCTGATGACATGATTGTTTCTGTATGGCTGTCGGACGAAGTGCGCCAAGCGGCTCATGATAAACTGATTCTTGTTCAGAATCTATACCAGAATGAATCAGCTGCTCAGAAAATTTATTCTGATATGCTGACTCATCGTCATCAACTGGCTTCGGTCATAGAGCAGCAGGCTTCCGGTATGGATATAAAGCAGTGTCCCTTGTGTGGACAGAATTATGAATCTGTGCAGGAATTGTTGATTCGATTGAAATCTACCGAAGATAACCAAAAATCATTAGTAGAGGGGATGAAACAGCATTCGGCACAAGCTTTTCAGGATTTTGTTCAATTCATCCACCAAGAAATCATTCAGGTTGTATTATCTCAATTTGCAGCGCAAAATCTGACCATTGACATAGCCGAGCGATTCACGTCGATTGTGCCGAGCAAAATGAATCAGATGATTGAATGGATTCAACGCTATGGCGATGTATCAATCGTGACAGGTAACACCCTGAATGAAACCGAAGCAATCATTCAGAAGATATTGGATGGAATCAAGGCTGACTGTAACAGTGAGTTGGATTATACTCAGATGGATAAGACATTCCAGCAGTATTATCGGCATATACCTAAAGAAAAACGTCAGATTTCTATCTTGCAGGAAAAACGTGCCTATCTGTTGCAAGCACAGTTACACACTCAGCATAGTATCATTTCTTCATTGAATCAGAAAAAGGATTCTTTAGAGGATAAGCTAAAGCAATATCAACTTCTAAAGAATAAATTGACTGCATTTAAAAACACGGTAAAAAATCAGAAAGAAAGCTATTTGAAGCACATTATCGACGATATTGAAATCTTGTTTTACATCTATTCGGGCAGAATTATGCAGGACTGTTATTTTGGTCGTGGCTTGTTCATGAAGAATACGGACAGCCGTTATGTGCAGTTTGTATCGCAATATCATTCGGATGTAGACGCATTGTTTAATATGAGCAGCGGGCAGCTGGTTGTAGTAGCCTTGGCTTTTTTGATGGCTTTGAATAAACTTTATGCCAAGGTGAAATTCCTGGCTATTGATGACCCTATCCAAACCATTGATGATATGAATCTTTGGGGATTTATAGAAACCCTGCGGCATGAATTCAAGGACACTACTTTACTAATGTCTACTCATGAGCCTGATTACGGGGGATTACTTAGATATAAGTTGAGTAAGATGCAGATTCCGGCAACGTATGTGGATATGCAAATTATAAGAGGATAATAAGCAATTATACAATGAAAAAAAACATACTTTACTTAGGAAAACTATATCCTAAAAAAATACTATCTACCTTATTCGTAGATAGTAAGGGAAAAGCAGGTCTTTCCAATCATAATTTTGAAGTATCTATTTTAAATGGATTATGCCAGCAGGATGACATTGTTTTAAAAAGTGTGATTCTGCCTGGTGTGTTTTCTTTTCCACATAATAATAAGCGTTTGTTTACGCGTGCTGAACATTATGATTATAAGGGTACTGAGCTGAATTCCGTAGGATTCTGCAACCTGGTCGTGTTGAAAGAATTTTGTTCGACTTTTGCTTGTTTTCTACGACTTCTTAAAACTGTAAATAAGTTTGATGGCGATCGAGTAGATATTATTATGAATACGCCTGATACTCGTTTTTTTAATGCGATTAAATGGGCGCGCAGATTCACGAGTAAGCATCTGACTCAGACTGTTATTATTCCGGATATTCCTGCTATGATGACTTCTATGGACAGACAGAATCCTATCAAAGGTTTTTTCTTGAATAGAAACAATCAAACAGTCATGGAGCAAACTTCTAATGCTGATGGGTTAGTCTTGCTTACGGAGGCTATGATGGATTTTGTGAGCAAGCCGGTTAAACATATTGTCATGGAAGGTATTGTTGATGTGAAGACTATGAATGTCGATGCTCCCGAGAATGAGTCGGGCAAGGAGATCATTCTTTATACAGGAACTTTACGTAAGATTTTCGGTGTGATGAATTTAGTTCAGGCATTTCAGCGTATATCCAACCCTGATGTAGAATTGTGGATTTGTGGTTCTGGAGATTCTGCTGATGCAATTGCTGCAGCTGCAAAGCAAGATACAAGAATCAAATTCCATGGTTTGGTGGATAGCCAGATGGCTTTGCAAATGCAACATCAAGCTACTATATTGGTAAATCCGCGTACCAGTGAAGGAGAGTATACTAAATACTCATTTCCATCTAAGACAATGGAATATCTGTTAGCAGGGAAGAGTGTTATCATTAACCGACTGCCAGGTATTCCAGAAGAATATTATAACTATGCTTTTACACCAGTGAATGAAAGTATTGAGGCTTTCAGCCAGTGTATTGCTGATGTGCTGAATATGGATAAGGAAATGCGCAGACAAAGAGCTGTAGGTGGTAGACAATTTATAATAAATTGTAAGAATTCTGTTGTGCAGATGAAGCGGGTTTTGGATATGATAGAAAGTTATTGATTCATTATTGACTATAAGATTCTGGTTATGCAATCTAAAAAAGTATTGTTAATAAGTCCGGCTTCGTTAGCAGAAGCTCCTTACGTAAAGCCATATATGGATCTTTTCAAAAGAGAGAAGATTGCTTTTGATTTTTTGTTTTGGAATAGAAAGCTGGAAGAAACGTCACAGCTTCCTTCAAATTATATACCTTATAATCAAAAAACAAGTAATGGGTATTCTTGTTTGAAAAAGCTATTCATGATTTATGGTTTTTATAAATTTGCGAAATCGTTTTTAAAGGAATCTGAATACAGCACTATAGTGATCTTTACTATACAGCATGCTGTTTTCTTTGAATCTTTTCTCTTGAATAAGTTTAAGGGGAATTTTATCCTTGATATCCGGGATAATTCTCCTATTGGTAGAATTTCTTTCTTTAAAAGAAAGTTAGTAAATCTTATAGCACATGCTGCCACTACGGTTGTTTCTTCTGAGGGCTTTCTTCAGTGGTTGCCGGATTGCGGGAAAGACAAGTATACCATTGCACATAATGTTACTCTGGAGAATATTTGCTGCTTTTCTCATAGGGATTGCGACATTTCACACAAAGATAAGCTGCGTATCTTGACGATTGGCTCTATCAGGGATTTGGATTCAAATTCAACTGTCATAAAGAATTTGGCGAATAATCCCCATTTTGAATTGGAGTTTGCAGGGGCTGGTCCGGCTATTGATGGTCTACAAGCCTTAAAGAAGCAATTGAATGCTTCTAATGTGTTATTCACAGGTCGATATATTAAATCGGATGAGAATGATATAGTACAAAAGGCTGATATGATTAATATCTTTTTTGATCATAACATCAATAGCGATACACTTATGAGCAACCGCTTTTATTTATCTGTCATGATGCGTAAACCTATGATTGTAAACGAGGGTTGTTTCCAAGCTGAGCAAGTTAGAAAATATGGATTGGGTGTGGTGATTGGCGAAGGCGAGGATATGGCTCAAAAGATTGCCGATTATTGGAAATCGTTTGATTCAAGAGCCTATAATGAGGCTTGTGTTCAATTCCTTACTGAGGTTGAGAATGACATTGCGATTTTTAATAAAAGGATTATTAAAATTGTATTATAGTTTACACATATTACTATTAACTCTAATATATTGATAATCAATGGATAATCTGATTTTTCGGGGGGGGGGTAAAAATTGTTTAAATACCATAAGGTTGTTAGCTGCCCTTCAAGTGGTTTATGGCCACACTTTGGCTCACATGGAGATTCCGGGAATTCCCGTGTTAGGAACATTTTTGAATTTCTTTTCCGGGGTACCGATATTTTTCACGATGAGCGGATTCCTTATTTGGAGCAGCATCGGTCGTTCTAACAGTTTCGGTGAATACCTGCAAAAGAGATTCTGGAGAATTTTCCCGGAATTATGGGTGGCTGTAGCGGTGGAATTGGCAGTATTGCTCTTGTTCTATCGTGAGCCTGTTAGCTGGCCTCAGTTGGGTGCCTTTGCAATTACACAGAGTACCATCTTTCAGTTCTGGACACCGGATTGTTTGCGCGGCTATGGATGTGGCTGTCCGAATGGTTCTTTGTGGACCATTTGTGTGTTGATACAGTTTTACTTCTTTGCGTTCTATTTATTTAAGTTTTTGCATGGAAAGAAATTTATCCGCTGGGCAGCTACTTTTATCGTTTCACTAGGTATTAGTTTGCTAATTCCTTATGTCAGGGAAATGGTTCCCGAAATTGTGGGCAAATTGTTAAGCCAGACTTTATTGCCTTATCTGTGGATGTTTATTCTTCCTGCTTATGTGGCTGAGAAAAAAGAAGTGTTGCTGCCTGTGTTGATAAAATACTGGTGGATATTTTTAGTAGCTACCTTAATTATTAGTTACACAGGCTTCGATATCACGGCTGCTTATGCTGTCTTACACACGATTTCATTATTTGCGTGTCTGACGGGTGCTTCTTACGTTTTTGCGAGGCTGAATGTGAAAACAGATATTTCTTATGGTATATATATTTATCATATGACGGTGGTGAATGCTCTGCTTGAATTCGGATTTATGCATGATACATGGTTGCTTGCGCTAGTAGTGTTGATTACTTGTCTGTTATCATGGATTTCCACTAAAACAGTGGGTGAGTATTGCGCTAATCGTAAGAAATCTTTAGTAAAAAGGTGATTATAAATTTATTAAATCAATAATACAAGAACTTCCCCGCCATCCATCTGTGGCAGGGAAGTTCTTCATTCCATCCTCAAAAAGCTAAGAAACCTCTTACACCCCAAAATACTCGTGCGCTGCATCGAAGCAGGGGCAACTCTTCTGCGGATTCAGATCCCGGTGACCCACGATAAGGGCATCCGGGAAGAGCTTCTTCAGCTCACGGAGCAACGCCAGTAGCGAGGCTTTCTGCGCCAGGGTGCGGGTGTCCTTCGGACGACCCTCGGCATCCAGACCGCCCTCGTAGCAGATGCCGATGCTGTGGCGGTTGTGGTGCAGGCAGTGGGCACCCACGGTTTCCAGCCGTCGCCCGCGGTGAATCACGCCGTCGCGCGTCAGGTAGTAGTGGTAACCGATGTCCTTGAAGCCGCGGTGACGGATGTGGTCCGTGCGGCAGGCTTCAAAATCAAAGTTCCGCCCCTCAGGGGTGGCGGAACAATGAACAATGAGCAAAGTGATGCGTCGCATAGACTACAGGTGATAGCAGGCTTGGAGTCCCAGGGCTCCGGCTACGGCCGTGGCGGCGGCGATGATTACTTTGAGGATGATTTGCCAGACATTTGTTTTTTTCATAAATGTATTGGATTAAGTGAATAAATAATAGAATCGGGTGGGAGAAGCGGAGCAGGGGTTAGCCCAACATGCCACCGCCTCCGGGTTCTTCTTCACCGCTGTCGGTACCGCCGCCGGTGGTGGGGGTCACGGTGTACTGGCCTTGTTCGCGCAGCACGGCTTCCAGGTTCAGCTGCTTGTTGCTGAGTTCTCCGGTGGCACGGGCCCGCAGACGCACGCCTTTCACGTGGGTGGATACCTTGAACTCTTCCGGACTGGTGGCGCCGTGGTCGGGGATGATGCCGCACGAGAAGATGGCCAGGTCGTCCAGCTTCACGTTCTTGCCGTCGAGAATCAGCTCTTTGATGCAAGCCACCATGTCGGTCAGCACGCCGCGGATCACGCCCATCGAGTAGGGGGTGTTGTGGTCGGCCATGTGCTTGGCCAGCTGTTCGATGTCCAGCATCTGGTTGATGACCGGACGGATGTACCACAGGCCTTTGGAACTGTTCATGCCACTTTTCATCTGATACTTTTTGTAGAGAATCATAGGTTTATATATTTAAGAAGTTAATAAATTAAGAGGTTTCCCTCTCGTTGACTATGCAAATATACTACGACGGAAGGGGCACTTTACCTGATTCCGGTCGATGCTGCCCGATGCGGCACCAAATGGCTCGATAATGCACGATAATCTGATGTAATCCGTTGGTTTTCAGGTGAAAAATAAGTATATTTGTACCTGTTAAATTAAAACGATACATCATGATTCACAGTACAGAAGAAGAGCATTTTCATATCCGCAGCTACGGCATCGGCGAACTGGCCAGCTGCTATAATCCGCATATCTCGGTGGGCGCTGCCCGCCGCAAACTCATGGCTTGGATTCGCCTGCAGCCCGAACTGGTAGAGGCGTTGCGTGCCAACGGGTTCAGCAGCAAGGTGCGCAGCTTCACGCCGACACAGGTACGGCTGATTGTAGCTGCCATTGGCGAACCTTAATCCATGGATGTAGCTTTCTCTATCCATGGATTAAGAATCGTCAGTCCATGGATTTACTGGGCTGAATCCATGGATTCCGCGCAGTCTCTGGCCAGTGAATGACGGTTGAACTCCACTTCTTCTGCGGTCAGCCGGATGACCCGGTAGCCGCGCTTGCCGTTGATCTTAATCGGCTTGTAGCCCAGTGCCTTCATCTCTACGGATACCTTCAGGCTGCTCAGCGTGATGTGCGGGCCTTCTTGCAGCACCTTCAGAATCTCGGCATTGGTCATGAAGACGCCTTTCTCGTGAGGCATGGGGCGGCGGAAGTAGGTCTGGATGAGGTCGCGTTCCACACAGGGCATCTCGAAGTCGCGGTTGTGCTCGTTCACCTCACGGGTCTCTTCGGGCGACAGCCAGTAGTGGTAGTCTTGCTTCACCAGACTCACAGCCTGCGCATAGACGCCGGCATAGTTGATGGGATGCGTGTGCGGGGCGTCGATGCTTTCCACGTCCACCGGCAGCCAGCGGCGCGTACCTTCCGGGTCGCTCAGAAACTGGTGCTGGTTACTGGTGCCTGCCAGCGAGGCCAGGTGGGGCCGTACTTCCTTGTAGCGGGCATAGGGAGCGCGCTCGGTGATGTGGGGCAGGGTGGTCAGGGCCTTGAGCTGGGTCATCACAGCCCCCTCCAGGTTATCCAGCTCTTCCAGGCAGATGAGGGCAAATTCCGACAGGGCCAGGTGATCGTCTTTCGTGAAGTGGTGATTGTTGCACTTCAGACTGAAGTAGCGGTTCAGCTCGGGCGGCAGCAGCTTGTTCAGCCAGGAGGTCTTGAAGATGCCCTGCCGGCCGATGAGCACCAGAATCTCGTGGTTCACCACCTTTTCCTTCAGCAGTGACGCCACCATGGCCACAAACCATTTCTTGAAGTAGTGGTGGAAGAAGCGGTCTTCTTCGGGCGTCTTGGCATGCACCATCGAGGCCAGCTGGTCGATGTAGTCGGTCTGGCCGTCCCATTCGTTGTAGCTCGACAGGCAGCTCGTAAAGGGGTTGAAGAGGGGCACGTAGTCCGACTCCAGCAGCTGGCGGATGTCGCTTAGCGAGCAGTAGCTGATTTCTTCGTTGATGTGGTGCCAGAATGAATTCAGGTCACGGTCGGTCAGGTCTTGCCATTCGGGCTGTTCCGTGTGATAGGCGATTTCGGTAAATCCGGTCACGGTGTTCTTGCGGAAGGCGGCCTGCTTGTCCAGGTATTCCTTCAGCCGGGTAAGGCTGATGCACTCTTTCCGGCTGTTGTCTTTCGGGGTGCGGGTGCCGTGCTTCGAGGTGTCCTTGAAGCAGTGCCTCAGGATGCGGGGCGCGTCGGGATAATCTTCAAAGTGCCGGGCTGCCCATGCCACCGCCGTTTCGCAGTCTGCCCCATACTCATTGAGCAGGAGGCCCATCTGATAAATGTATTCATCGTGGTGATGCGGGGCATACTGCACATCACGGTTACGCAGTTCCGCTTCGGCAGCCCGTACGGCGGTGGCCAGCTGTCTGCGCAACCCTTTTTTCTGCTGCTGGTTCTTCTTCTCGTCGTCGCAGGCAGCCTGCAGCTTGGCATAGCAGCACTCGGTGGCTTGCGGATTGTAATACACCTCGGGGTCGTGGGCCAGCACCGTGAGGCGGGTGGCATTCTTACACTTGCCGTCGGTCTTGCAGCCGGTGAGCCGGGCGTAATGTCGGTTGATGGCTTGAAACACCACTTCATGCACTTTCTCGTTGACGGAAGCATCGTCCGTCAGCCCGTTATAACGATACAGAATACGGATGCCTTCACCGCTGATGGTGGTGAAGCAAAGCAGCGTATGTTCGTCGCTGCGGATCAGCTGCAGCACCTCGGCCATCCGTTCGGCCGGCACGTGGTCGAGGTCTACCATGCCCAGTGAGGTCCACGATGCGATGTGGGCCTTGTCTTTGCCGTCGCTGAACGTCACCGACACCGATACACACGGAGAGGCTTTCTTTTCACGGTCGGCTGCCTGCTTCTTGCCTTCTTTCAGGTACTGGCGGTGCAGCGTGGTGTGATGCGCTATCTCCGGATTGGTTTTTACCAGATTCAGCAGTCGCTGAAAAGTGATGTTCACTGGATGGACGTTGGATAGTCCATCGAAACAGCTCAGCACAACGTCTGAGTTGAAGAATTCGTCTTTATTCATATGTATTAGATTTATTTAATCGGGGCGCAAGTTAGGAGATAATCTGCAAGGCTGCAAACTTGCGTTTTCTGCATAGAGAAATCAAATTTAGCTTTATTAACTATCTGGCGATTGAAATTCACGCCTGCTACTACTGAATTAACCGAAGGGTCTGTCTGGACCCTTCATAAATTTAATTGTTATGAATAAAAATGATGGTATGTCTACGGATGTTCTTCAGAAGGATACCGTGAACTTTTCCCACCTGGGAAATTACTTGAACCGTAGTATCGAATGTTACAAGCGCGAATGCCACGGACTGACATCGAGGGAACTGACAGCATCGCTGCACATCGCTGCAAAAACCCTGACGGAGGTAAAAAAGGGGTTCAATCGAATATAGAGTATTACGTGACGGTGACAGAAGCTGTGGCAAAGGTCCTGAAAGAGCGGCATCCGGAGCGAGTACAGCCCTTTATATTGGAGTGCTTCCGGCAAGCCACGCTGGACGTGGCGCACAATACGCCTCTTTTGATGCGACAGAAAAATAAAGATAAATAGCTGAATCAGATTAGATTAGGAAAATAGGGGGCGGCTTGGGCCCCCGATTTTCCAACTTTTATAGATACAGAAAAAAAGTAAAAGAATCGGACTTGTCTTATTTCTTTACTTTTTTTCTCACTCGCGCGTACCCGCGGGGGATAAAGTTAGAAAACAGGCGTCCCTAGCCGACCCTAAATGTGAGTTAATAAACAGAATATCAATTCATTACACTAATTATTAAAATTTGTGAAAAATGTCAGTATTTGAAAACAAAACCCTGTTGATTACAGGTGGTACAGGCAGTTTCGGTAACGCTGTACTTCGTCGCTTCCTGGATAGCGACATCAAGGAGATTCGTATCTTCTCTCGTGATGAAAAGAAACAAGATGATATGCGTCATGAATACCAGGTGAAGTATCCGGATGTAGCTCACAAGATTAAATTCTTCATCGGTGATGTACGTAATCTTCAGTCTTGTAAGAATGCCATGCCGGGTGTAGACTACATCTTCCACGCAGCTGCCTTGAAACAGGTTCCTTCTTGCGAATTCTTCCCGATGGAAGCGGTAAAGACCAATGTGATTGGTACAGACAACATCCTGACGGCGGCTATCGAAGCGAAGGTGAAAGCCGTGATTTGCTTATCTACCGACAAGGCTGCTTATCCCATCAATGCCATGGGTATCACCAAGGCCATTGAAGAGAAGATTGCAGTAGCCAAGTCTCGCTATTCGGGCGATACCAAGATCTGCTGTACTCGCTACGGTAACGTGATGTGTTCTCGCGGTTCGGTGATTCCTTTGTGGATTGAGCAGATTCGCAACGGCAACCCCATTACCCTGACTGAGCCTACCATGACTCGTTTTATCATGTCACTGGAAGAAGCTGTAGACCTGGTACTGTTTGCTTTCGAGCATGGACAGAACGGAGATATCCTGGTGCAGAAAGCACCGGCTTGTACCATCCAGACACAGGCGGAAGCCGTATGCGAGCTGTTTGGCGGCAAGAAGGAAGACATCAAGGTAATCGGTATCCGCCACGGTGAAAAGATGTACGAAACCCTGTTGACTAACGAAGAATGTGCCAAAGCAGAAGATATGGGTGATTTCTACCGTGTGCCGGCCGATAACCGTGGTTTGAACTACGATAAGTATTTTAAAGAAGGCGAAACAGAGCGCAACACGCTGACTGAATTCAACTCGAATAACACTCGTATCTTGAATGTAGAAGAAACGAAGGCAAAAATTGCTGCGTTGGACTACATCAAGAGAGAGTTGAGCGGAGAAGGTAACTTTGTACAATAAGCAATCATGAAAATTTTAGTAACCGGCGCCAAAGGTTTCGTGGGACGGAACCTTTGCGCCCAACTGAACAACATCAAGGACGGCAAAGCCAAATGCTACGGCCCTCTGGTGGTGGATGCGGTGTATGCCTACGACATCGACAGCACCCCGGAGGAGCTGGATGCTTACTGCCGTGACTGCGACTTTGTGTTCAACCTGGCCGGGGTGAACCGCCCGCAAAACCAGGAAGAATTCATGCAGGGCAACTTCGGCTTTGCTTCTACCTTGCTGGATACGCTGAAGAAATATCAGAACAATTGTCCGGTGATGATTTCCAGCTCCATCCAGGCTACGCTGGCGGGCCGCTTCGGTACGTCGGAGTACGGCAAAAGCAAGAAGGCGGGCGAGGAACTGATGTTCCAGTACGGCGAGGAAACCGGCGCCAAGGTATTGGTGTACCGCTTCCCGAATCTGTTTGGCAAGTGGTGCCGCCCCAACTACAACAGTGCGGTGGCTACGTTCTGCCACAACATGGCCCACGACCTGCCCATCACGGTGAACGACCCGTCGGTGGAACTGGAACTGCTCTACATCGACGACCTGGTGGAGGAGATGATTGCCGCGCTGAAAGGCGAGGAGCATCACTGCGAATTCCAGGGCGTGGAAACCGTGCTTACTGAAGGAGGCCGTTACTGTGCCGCACCCGTCACCCACAAGGTGACCCTGGGCGAAATCGTGAACCTGCTGCAGCAGTTTGTGGATATGCCCAAAACCATCCTGATTCCGGAAATCCCGGCAGGCAGCTTTGCGAAGAAACTGTACAGCACGTACCTCAGCTACCTGCCGAAAGAGAAGGCGGTGTTCCCCCTGAAGATGAACGTGGACGCCCGCGGCAGCTTCACCGAACTGGTACACACGCTGAACTGCGGCCAGGTGAGCATCAACATCAGCAAGCCGGGCATCACCAAGGGACAGCACTGGCACCACACCAAGTGGGAACAGTTCATCGTGGTGAGCGGGCACGGCCTGATACAGCAGCGCAACGAGAACGACCCGGACGGAGAAATTCTGGAGTATGAGGTAAGCGGTGACAAGATTCAGAGCGTCATCATGCTGCCCGGCTATACGCACAACATCATCAACCTGAGCGATACCCAGGACTTGGTGACCGTGATGTATTGTAACGAAATCTTTAACCCGGAAAGACCGGATACCTTCTTTGATCCGGTAACTGAATAATCTTTTAAATCGCTAAACAATGGCAAGTTTTAAGAACAACGGAAAGTTAAAATTATTGATTATCGTGGGCACGCGTCCGGAGATTATCCGCCTGGCGGCCGTAATCACTAAATGTAGAAAATATTTTGACGTGGTACTGGCACACACGGGCCAGAACTACGACTACAACCTGAACGGAGTCTTCTTCAAGGACCTGAAGCTGGCCGACCCCGAAGTGTATCTGGATGCCGTGGGCGATGACCTGGGCGCAACGATGGGCAACATCATCGACAAGAGCTACAAGCTGATGGTGGAAATCAAGCCGGATGCCGTACTGGTGCTGGGTGATACCAACTCCTGCTTGTCGGTCATCGGTGCCAAGCGTCTGCACATCCCCATCTTCCACATGGAAGCCGGTAACCGCTGCTTCGACGAGTGTCTGCCCGAAGAGACCAACCGCCGCATCGTGGACATCATCAGCGATGTAAACATCTGTTACAGCGAGCACGCCCGCCGTTACCTGAACGCCAGCAGCGTGGCTCCGCAGCGCACCTACGTGAGCGGCAGTCCGATGGCCGAGGTGCTGCACGAGAACCTGGCCGAGATCGAAGCCAGCGACGTGCACAAGCGTCTGGGCCTGGAAAAAGGCAAGTACATCCTGCTCTCTGCCCACCGCGAAGAGAACATCGATACAGAGAAAAACTTCAACAGCCTGTTTACCGCCATCAACGCCATGGCCGAGAAATACGACATGCCGATTCTGTACAGCTGCCATCCGCGCAGCCGCAACCGCCTGGAGAAGAGCGGCTTCCAGCTCGACCCGCGCGTGATGCGTCAGGAACCCCTCGGTTTCCACGACTACAACTGCCTGCAGATGAATGCCTTTGCCGTGGTATCGGATAGCGGTACGCTGCCCGAAGAAAGCTCGTTCTTCACCAGCGTGGGCCACAGCTTCCCGGCTGTCTGCATCCGTACCTCTACCGAGCGTCCGGAAGCGTTGGACAAGGGCGCCTTCATCCTGGCCGGCATCAACACGCACGACCTGCTGCAAGCCGTAGACGTGGCCGTAGAAATGTGTAAAAATGGTGACAACGGCCTGCCCGTACCGACCTACACCGACGAAATCGTGTCTACCAAGGTGGTGAAACTCATCCAGAGCTACACCGGCGTGGTGAACAAGATGGTGTGGAGAAAAGGAGAGTAATTTTCCGCCCGCCGATTTGTTTATTTCGGAAAGAATTGTCAACTTTGTAAAGGAATGGTATGCTGCGCAAGGATGCTGATTCTGCGCGGCATGCCCATTCCTTTGTAAGAAAACCGATAAAAACAGAGGAGGCGTATGAAATACCCGATTGGCATACAGACTTTTGAACAGATAATCAAGGATGGTTTTGTCTATGTGGACAAGACCGACATGGTGTACTCGCTGGCTACGGAGGGGAAGGTGTATTTCCTGAGCCGTCCGCGCCGTTTTGGCAAGAGTCTGCTGCTTTCCACCCTGAAAGCCTATTTCGAGGGGCGGAAAGAGTTGTTTGCCGGCCTGAAGATAGCGGCTCTGGAGCAGGAATGGGCGGTGCATAGGGTGTTTCATTTCGACTTCAACGGGGTGAACTTTACGATACCCGGAGCGTTGGAGGCAAAAATCAAGGGGTATCTGTCAGATTGGGAGCAGGAATATGACATTCTTCCGGGGGTGGATTTCAATTTGGCTTCCCGCTTTGAGAAGATTCTACAGGCAGCCAGCGAGCGCAGTGGCAGGAGAGTGGTGGTACTGGTGGACGAGTACGATAAACCCTTGCTGGATGTGCTGGAGCGGGATTCGGAGCTACTGGCTACGAACCGGGAAACACTGAAGGCTTTCTATTCGGTGTTTAAGCAGGCGGATGAGTATCTGCGGTTCGTGTTTCTGACGGGTGTGACGAAGTTTTCGCAGGTGAGCGTGTTCAGTGGTTTCAACCAGCCGAAAGACATCAGTATGTACGATAAGTACGAGACGCTTTGCGGCATTACGGAAGAGGAGCTGCACCGCATATTTGCCGGACCGATTTGTGAAATGGCAGCAGTGGAAGGCTGCACGGAAGAAGAAATGCGTCAGCAGTTGAAGCAGCGGTACGACGGTTATCATTTCGGCAAGAGAATGATGGATATTTATAATCCGTTCAGTGTGCTGAATGCCTTTGATTCGCATGATATTCGTGATTACTGGTTTTCCTCGGGCACACCGACCTACCTGATTCGCCTGATGAATCATTTCAATGAGGGAATCGACAAGCTGACGGGCAAGTACTATTCGCTGGACGAGTTTGTGAACTACAAGGCGGATACGGAATACCCGCTGCCGATGATTTACCAGAGCGGCTACCTTACCATTAAGGATTACGACCGTGACATTGATATGTTTCTGCTGGATTTTCCGAACAATGAAGTGAAGAGCGGTTTCCTGACAATGGTAGCTGCCAATTATTTTCAGAACAATGAATCAGCCGATTCTTGGACTAAACGGACTGTAGTTGCCTTGAAGCGGGGTGAAACCGAAAAGTTCCGCACTTTGCTGACTTCCTTTTTGGCGAGTATCCCTTATACAGCCCGCCGCAAGGAGAATGAGCGTGAGAAGGAACGTTATTTCCAGTATACCTTCTACCTGTTGCTTCGCCTGATGAGCGTGTATACGGTGCATTTGGAGATGGAGCAGAGCGAAGGAAGGGTGGACTGCGTGGTAGAGACTCCGAAATATGTCTATATCTTCGAGTTCAAGCTGGACGGCACGGCTGCGCAGGCCTTACGGCAGATACAGGAGAAAGGGTATGCCCGCCCGTACCTGAGCGACAGCCGCCAGGTGCATCTGATCGGGGTGAACTTCTCGTCGGCAACCGGCACGGTGGACGGCTGGGAATGTGCCGATTCTACACTTTAATAATCTGATTTTTTAGAAAACTCAAACTGAGGGAATCGCCGGAAGGCGGTTCCCCAACTTGTTATGTCCCTACCCGAACAGGGACTTCTCTCTTTCCGTCTACTCCGGTATGAGCCTTTTGAGAAAAAGGAATGGTTCAACTCCATTGGGCGGAACTACTTATTTAGTTCTTTGAAATCATTAATAACATCATAATAATGGAGAATAACAAGCGTGTTCTTTGGATTGTAACCGAGCTTTTCCCACCTGATGAAACTTCTACAGCGTATATTTTAGGTGAAATAGCTAATAGTTTTGTAAACAAGTATCAAGTTAAAGTAATCTGCGGACCGGAAATCTATGATAAACGAAAAAAGATTGATAAAAATAATCTGTTTCAACTTGATAAGCGTATTGAACTGTATCGTGTAAATGGTGCAGATTTGGATAAAAATACGGCCAAAGGAAAGGCTCTCAGTTTCTTACTCATGAGTTATAGATTACGTAAGCTGGCAAAGACGCATATCTGTAAGCATGATAAAGTGCTGATGGTTACGAATCCAGCTCCTTTAGTAGTACTGATGGGTAAATTGAAAAAGAAAGTTGGATTTGAACTGAATATTTTAGTCCATGATGTGTTTCCAGAAAATACAATTCCTGCCGGTATAAATCTTCCTGCTTATGGGTTTTTCAAGCATATGTTTGATAGAGCTTATAGTCGTGCAGATAGGTTGATTGTTTTGGGGCGCGATATGGAAAATGTTATCCGCCGAAAGGTAGAACGCTTTCATAACAAGCAAGAAATAGCTGTGATAGAGAATTGGGCGGACGTGGAAGGTATAGTTCCTCAACCTTTCCATCATGACAAGATTATTCTACAATATGCTGGAAATATTGGTCGTGTACAAGGTTTAGATAAAATCATAGCTCAACTTCCCGAAAATGTAGAATTTCATTTGTATGGTACAGGTTCGATGGAAGACAAATTAAAGGCTATGAATCATCCACATGTGTTTTTCCATGGTCCATATTTCCGTTCTCAGCAAAACGAAGTACTGGCTTCTTGTGATATTGCTGTAGTTACCTTACAGGAAGGAATGTATGGATTAGGAGTACCTAGTAAGACATATAATATTCTTGCCTCGGGTAGACCTGTCATGTATTTCGGACCGAAAGATAGTGAAATAGATTTGTTAGTCAAAGAAAAGAAGGTAGGATTCTGTGGATGGCCTGCGTCTTGGAGTAAAGATGATTTGACTGAAATGGGTATGAGAGCTCGCGAATTAGCTGTCAAAGAATATTCTAAAGAAATAATTCTGAATAAATTTTTGAATTTGATATAATGGAATCCTTGTTATTTACAGGAGGTACTGGATTCTTGGGTAAGAATGCCAGACCGGTTTTGGAAACAAACTATCAGGTAACGACTTGTGGTATAACGGCTGATGATGAAATCAAGGCTAATTTGGCCAAAGAAGTACCAAATTTGGACAAGCATTACGACGTAGTGCTTCATGCTTGTGGAAAGGCTCATTCCGTCCCTAAAACTGAGGCAGAAAAACAGGTGTTCTTTGATGTAAACTATCAAGGTACTGTAAATCTATGTGCTGCTTTGGAAAAGGTCGGGGTGCCCAAAGCGCTGATATTTATCAGTACAGTAGCGGTTTATGGTTGTGATTTTGGTGAGTTAATTACAGAAGATCATCCGTTGAACGGCGATACTCCTTATGCAAAAAGTAAAATCATGGCGGAAGAATTTCTTACTGATTGGTGCAGTAATCACGGAGTGGTTTTAGGAATTCTGAGACCATCTTTATTAGCTGGGAAAAATGCTCCGGGTAACTTAGGTGCCATGGTAAATGGAATAAAGAAAGGGTTCTATATGAATATTGCCGGGGGAAAAGTTGTTAAGAGTATTTTAATGGCTGAGGATATTGCTCATATTCTTCCGTTGGTTGCCGAAAAGGGGGGTGTCTATAATGTGTGTGATTCTTTCCAACCTTCTTTTGGACAGATTTCTCAATCGGTAGCTAAGCAACTAGGAAAAGGCAAGCCTATGAGTATTCCTTATTGGATGGCATGGTGTATGGCGAAAGTGGGTGATATATTAGGTGATAAAGCTCCCATCAATAGTTACAAGCTTGAAAAAATGGTAAAGAGTCTGACATTTAGCAATGAAAAGGCTTGTAGAGAATTAGGTTGGGAACCTATGGATGTGTTGAAGAATTATGAAATATAATAGGCATTGATTATTATGGATCAGAACATAACTTATGTACTTATCTTGGCTCTGCTGTTTGTGGCAGAGCTTTTTTATTTCCGCATAGCGGACAAGTGTAACATCATTGATAAGCCGAACGAACGGAGTTCGCACAGTAGCATTGTGTTGCGTGGCGGAGGGATTATCTTCCTTATCGGTATGTGGATGGGAGCGGCTTTCTTCGGCTTTGCTTATCCGTGGTTTCTGGCGGGGCTGACGCTGGTAGCGGGTATCAGCTTTGTGGACGATATTCATAGCTTGCCGGATTCGCTGCGTCTGGTGGTGCAGTTTGTGGCGGCTGGATTGGCTTTCTACCAGCTGGACATCTTGCATTGGAGCATGTGGTGGGTGGTAGTGCTGGCGCTCATCGTATATGTGGGCATCACGAATGTGTATAATTTTATGGATGGTATCAACGGTATCACGGCGGGGTATTCGCTGGCGGTATTGGTGCCGTTGATGTTGCTCAACGGTGAGGGGGTGTTTGTACAGTCTTCCATCATCGTGGTGGCGATGCTGAGCGTGCTGGTGTTCTGCTTCTTCAACTTCCGCCCGAAAGGAAAGGCGAAATGCTTTGCCGGGGATGTGGGGTCTATCGGCATGGCGTTTATCTTGCTGTTCATCCTGGGCAGTGTGATTGTGAAGACGCAGGATGTGACGTACCTCTTGCTGCTGGTGGTATATGGAGTAGATGCGTGCCTCACCATTGTACACCGCATCATGCTGCATGAGAATCTGGGGGAAGCACACCGGAAGCATGCGTATCAGCTGATGGCCAATGAACTGAAAATCGGTCATGTAAAGGTGACTGCGCTGTACATGGCGGTGCAGTTGGCGGTATCGCTGGTATTTATCTATCTGGTTCCGGATACGGTGTTGGCGCATTGGGTATATCTGGTAGCGGTAGTAGCGGTGCTGGGATTGGCGTATCTGCTTTTTATGAAGAAGTATTATCATCTGCACGAGGCGTATCTGGCTTCGGTGGCAGCTAAATAATCGGTTGTTATGATATTTGAAAAGAAGTTTTTAGAGGATTTGTTGCAGCAGGCAGCGGAATCGCCGCGGCTGCGGGTGAATTATGATTTGCGGAACTCGGCAGCAGACACGTCGCAGCGGATGCTGAATGCGCTGGCGGTGGGTACGCAGGTGCCGATTCACCGGCACGAGGATACGGCGGAAACGGTGATTTGTTTGTGTGGTAAACTGGTGGAAATTATTTACGAAGAGGTGAATGAATTTGCTCCGGAAAGCACGTCGGGCGTGGCGGACATGGTGCGTCGGCAAAGCTTCAGGGAGGTGAGCCGACAGGTGCTTTGTCCGGCCGAGGGACTGCACGGTATGCAGGTTCCGGCAGGAGCCTGGCACTCCATCGAGGTGCTGGAACCGTCGGTAATCTTCGAGGCGAAGGACGGGGCGTACAAGGGGTAGCGTGCTGACAGCTGCCGTACTACAGATGAAAGGTCTTTTTCAAAGGGGGTTCCCTTTGGGAAAGACCTTTCTTCGTTTATCCCGGTAAACGTCTGAACGGATGCCTTGCATTTTTCATAGCTAATCGCTATCTTTGTGAAAATATCCGTAGAATATGAACGAATCGTATCAGATACCTAAGCGTAAACGCATTCCGTATGGAATGATGAATTTTGTGGATGTCCGCGAAGACGATTGTTATTTCGTGGATAAGACCGTCTTTATTCCGACTTTGGAGGCTTCCAATAAGTTTTTTTCTTTATCCGTCCGCGCCGGTTCGGAAAGAGCCTGACTATCTCGATGTTGCACCATTACTACGATGTCTTGGTAGAGAATACTACAGGAATCATAGCGGGTTACTGCTTTAACCGTTCATTCTTTCTAGGCAAAGGTTTTCGGGGTAGAATGGTAGATATCGATTTTCGTGGAAAGGGGCTTGGAACTACCATGAATTGCCTGCTCAATGAGGTAGGCTTCGGGATTGGTCTGCGCTTATTCGAAACGGTGAATCGCGATAATATTGCTTCATATAAAAGTGCTTTGTCGGCCAGCAAGGTTTCGGTGATAGAGGAACTAGAGGATGGAGATTTGTATCTGGAGATTTTAAAGGATTAAATTCTCTTGTCCGGATTTGCTTATCTGATTCCGATTTTGCATCTTTGCGGTAGCATTAAAAGAAAGGAGTAGGTATGAAAGTTTCAGAACCCGCAGTAGCTTACGACACAGTTTATGTGCAAGAACTGAAAGAAAGATTGAAATCATCCATTGATGCGATGGCTGATGCAACTAAGTTGGAGCAATGCTTGGGCTTTATTGAAGGTCTGGACGAGGAGTACACGATGAGAACGGAACTTGCTCGGGGCATTACAGGAGAAGAACTTTTGGAGGGCTTGCGTCCCCGAATTAAAACACTGTTCCAATGAAAGTTTTATTTGCTCCGGAAGTCATAGATGATTTATATAATCTGGTGGAAATCCTTGTGAGGAAAGGTTATTTCGGAACTTATGACTTCGCTGTTTCCTATATTGAGGATTTAATAAATGACATCCAAGCGAATATTCATGTTTCGCTGAAAAAGAAGGCTCCGCTTTATTTCAATAAATACGGTAAAGATTTGTATTATATAAAATGCCGGAAAAATTATCATACCACTTGGTATGTGTTTTTCAAGGTAATTGATGACACGTATCTGATTACTTTCATTTCTAACAATCATGTAATCAGTCAATATCTTTAAACTTTTCTGATTAATTTAATAATCAATCAATAAATTATGCTAATCAAATGGTTTTTCGACCGAGCGGCAGCGCTGTTCGGTCTGCTTTTGTTGTGGCCAGTGTTACTTATCGTGGCCATACTGGTGAAGGTAAAAATGCCGGGCGGTCCTGCTTTCTTTGTGCAGAAGCGGGTGGGGAAGGGCGGCAAGCTGTTCAAGTGCCATAAGTTTCGCACCATGACGGTGAATCATAACGGGTCTACCGTGTCGGTGGCGGGCGACAAACGGCCCATGCAGGAGATTGCCACGGAGTATAACGATACGGTGATTTATCCGGACAAAGTGCGGCTGAATTGCTACTACTACCGTCACTATAGCTTTATCAAGGATGTTGAAATGATTTTTGCCACGGTGCTGGGCTTCAAGGTGAAGTTTGCCGGAGAAGAAGTATGATTGCTTGGATTTTTTGCTGTTTGTTTGTTTATCTGATTCAGAATATGCATCTTTGTATGTAATAATAAAAGCAACGAATTATGAAAGCATCAGAACCTACAGCTACTTATAATACAGCTTATATTCAAGGGCTAAAAAATCGTTTGATTGCATCTATAGATGCATCTACTGATGAAGATAAACTACGACAATGCTTGCATTTACTGGATTCTTCTAGTAAGGATATGCCTTGTGTATTTACGGATGAAGAGTTCGAAGAAGAACTTCGCTTATCCGAAGAAAGTGGTTATGCCACGGAAGAGGATTTAAAAAGGGTATTCGGGAAATGGAATCTTTAAAAATTGTAGTTCTAAATAGAGCGCTGAATGCTATACAGAACACTTATGATTGGTATCGGATTAATTTGAGTATTTCTGCTGCCAATCATTTTAGAGAGGGTATCTATAATACCATTGAAACTTTATCAAAAATGCCTTCTATTGGAAGGAAAGATGATTCATATAAAGGCAAGCAACAGTATTATAGTTTTTTATCTCATCCCAAATATCGTATTGTATATCGTTATACAGATACTACACTTTATATCGTGGCTATTCGTGCTACGATGATGTCACTGTGATGTCGATATTTTACGTTCTCAACTAACTGAACTTCGTTGAAATAAATAAATTGGACCGGACAGCGTTGTTGTTCGGTCTTGTCTTTTTTGTGTCTTTGAAAATATTCAATCTTTACATTTTATAAAAAATGGAAGAAAGAAAAACAATTTACCTCTGTCTGGCGCACATGTCAGAAGAGGGATGGGAACAGAAATATGTGAAAGAAGCCTTTGATACCAATTGGGTGGTACCAATGGGTCCCAATGTGAATGCTTTTGAGCAAGATTTGTCGAACTTTGCCAACGGATGCAGCGACGGTTCGCAGCTGGACCGCACCGTGGTGTGCCTGTCGGCGGGTACAGCAGCAGTACACCTGGCCTTGATTGGCTGTGGTGTGAAAGCTGGCGACGAGGTGTTGGTGCAGAGTTTTACGTTCTGTGCATCGTCGCACCCGATTACTTATCTGGGTGCCAAGCCGGTGTTTGTAGGTTCGGAAGCAGAAACATGGAACATGGATCCGGTGTTGCTGGAAAAGGCAATTCTGGACCGCAAGGCGGTGACTGGTAGCTACCCCAAGGCCATCGTGCCGGTGGCACTGTATGGTATGCCGTATCGCATCGACGAAATCATGGCCATAGCAGAAAAATATGGTATTCCGGTGGTGGAAGATGCAGCCGAGGGGTTGGGCTCTCGCTTCAATGGTCAGGTTTTGGGTACCTTTGGTAAGTATGGTGTTCTCTCGTTCAACGGGAATAAAATGATTACTACTTCGGGTGGCGGTGCGTTGATTTACCGCTCTAAGGAAGATGCCAACGAGGTGATGTGGTATGCTACGCAGGCCCGTGATGCGTATCCGTATTACCAGCATACAGCCATCGGCTATAATTACCGTATGAGTAATGTATGTGCCGGTATCGGACGGGGGCAGATGAAGGTGGTGGATGCACACATTGCTCATCACAAGCATGTGCAGTCTTTGTATGAAGAATTGTTGAAAGAAGTACCGGGAGTACATTTGCATTGCCAGCCGGCAGATTCTCGTTATGACAGTAACTTCTGGCTGTGTGCAGCTACCTTGGATGCAGATGTGAAAATTCAGGGTCAGGAGAATGCATATAAGGAGGTTATTAAGACAGCAGTCGGTGGGGCTGCGGGGGTAATTCATGCGGTGGATTCTGCCACTACGGATTGCCAGCCGAATGAAAATGTAGAAGCCTTGCGTGTGTTTATGCTGGCCAAGAAAGTGGAATGCCGGCCGGTATGGAAGCCGATGCATAAGCAACCGGTGTATGAAGGGGCGGCAGTGTATACCAACGAAGTAGAAGAGGATATCTTTAAGGTAGGTTTCTGCTTGCCGGCCGGTCCGTATGTAACGGATGAGGATGTACGTTACATTGTGGATTGCATCAAGGAAGCTATTGTAAAATAATTGGATAGAATGGCATGATTTTTGATAAGAATTTTTTGGAGGAACTGCTGCAACAGGCGGCAGTTGCTCCTCGCTTACGGGTGAATCATGACTTGCGGAACTCGGCAGCAGACACGTCGCAGCGGATGCTGAATGCGCTGGCAGTAGGTACTGAGGTGCCTGTCCATCGCCACGAGGATACGGCTGAAACGGTGGTTTGTCTGTGCGGAAAACTGGTGGAAATTATTTACGAACAGGTAGACGGGTGTTTTGTGGAGCAGCAGCGAGTGTTACTTTGTCCGGCCGAGGGACTGCACGGTATGCAGGTTCCGGCAGGAGCCTGGCACTCCATCGAGGTGCTGGAACCGTCGGTAATCTTCGAGGCGAAGGACGGGGCGTACAAGGGGTAGCGTGCTGACAGCTGCCGTACTACAGATGAAAGGTCTTTTTCAAAGGGGGTTCCCTTTGGGAAAGACCTTTCTTCGTTTATCCCGGTAAACGTCTGAACGGATGCCTTGCATTTTTCATAGCTAATCGCTATCTTTGTGAAAATATCCGTAGAATATGAACGAACCGTATCAAATGCCTAAGCGCAAACGCATTCCGTATGGGATGATGAATTTTGTGGATGTCCGCGAACGTGACTGCTATTTCGTGGACAAGACCTCCTTTATTCCGGCTTTGGAGGCTTCCAATATGTTTTTCTTCTTTATCCGTCCGCGCCGGTTCGGAAAGAGCCTGACACTTACTATGCTACAGCATTATTATGATGTGCTGGACAGGGATAATTTTGAGAAGTGGTATGGCGGGCTGTACATCGGGCAACATCCTACGCCGGAGCGGAACTCTTATCTGGTTATCAGTCTGGATTTTGCCGAGGTATTGGCGGACATCCATAATTACAGTTCTTCGCTGGATGCCTATTGCAACACGGAATTCAGAAGTTTTTGCCGACGTTATGCGGAGTATCTGCCCGACGGCATGATGGAGGAACTTTGCCAGAAAGAAGGGGCGGTGGAGCAACTTTCTTTTCTGCATAAACGATGTGGGGAGGCTGGGCTTCAGATTTACCTGTTCATCGATGAGTATGACCATTTCACGAATAAGATTCTTGCGGAACCTGATTGCCTGAATGACTACCGAAGCGAGACGCACGGCACGGGCTATCTGCGCAGCTTCTTTGATGCGGTGAAGGCGGGGACGAAGACGGCCATCAAGCGGGTATTCGTGACGGGTGTCAGCCCGGTGACGATGGACGACCTGACCAGCGGTTTCAACATCGGCACGAACTACAGCCTGTCGCCTGAGTTCAACGAGCTGGTGGGCTTTACGGAAGCGGATGTGCGGGCCATGCTGGATTATTATGCCACGACCTGCGAATTTCATCACACCACGGATCAGCTGATAGAAATCATGAAGCCGTGGTACGACAATTACTGTTTTGCCAAGCAGAGCTATGGGCGCACCACGATGTACAACAGCAACATGGTGCTGTATTTCGTGGATAATTATATCCGTAACGGCGGGGAGGTGCCTGATAATATGCTGGAAGAGAACATCCGGGTGGATTACAACAAGCTGAGGATGCTGATACGCAAGGACAAGGAGTTTGCAAACGATGCTTCTATCATCCAGACCATCGTGCAGCAGGGGTATATTACCGGGGAACTGAAAACCGGCTTCCCGGCGGAACAGCTCAATCATCCGGATAACTTCATCAGTCTGCTGTATTATTTCGGTATGCTGACCATCGACGGTATGAAAGAGGGAAATGTCAAACTGAGCATTCCGAACCAGGTGGTGAGGGAGCAGTTGTACGGCTATCTGCTGTCTACCTATCAGGAGAATGGGTTGTCTGTTCCTTCCATGGAGCTTCGCCGGCAGTATCAGGCCATGGCATTCCGGGGAGTGTGGCAGGACTTTTTCCAATACATAGCCGATAGCATCCGGACGTATTCTTCGCAGCGCGACAAGCAGAAAGGGGAGTATTATGTGCACGGTTTTACGCTGGCCATGACGGCTCAGAATCCGTTCTACCGTCCGGTGTCTGAACTGGACAACCAGGAGGGGTATGCGGATATCTTTCTGCTTCCCTTGCTGGATATTTATAAGGATATGCAGCACAGCTACATCGTGGAACTGAAATATGCCAAGAGCGGCGACAGCGCGGAGCGTGTGGAGGAACTGCGGCAGAAAGGCATTGTGCAGGCCAACCGCTATGCGGATACTGAAGTGGTGCGCCGACACGTGGGGCCTACGCAACTGCACAAGCTGGTGGTGGTGTTTCGCGGCGTAGAAATGGCGGTGTGTGAGGAAGTGTGAATCGGAAGAATATAAAATAACCCTGTTCGTTTTTTCTTGGGTGACCCGGAAAAAAGGAACAGGGTTATTTTTTTTGGTTTACTTGGTCAAATCGAAAAGATAGGTCAGCTTGGCTACGATGACGCCGTGGGCAGAGCGCGAGAAGTAGTCTTTCTTGGTGCTCTTGTAGAAATCGGAGAGGGCGTAGTAGTAACGGCCTTCGAGCAGGAAGTGGCCTGCCTTGGTGCGCAGCTCCAGACCGGCACCGCCTGTGATGCCGTAGTCGAACTTGTTCTCTACGGGTTTGGTATGCTGTTCTACCGTGATGCCGGAATAGTCGGACCAGTTGCCGCTCTGGGTGTGGCTGTCGCCGATGAAGAATCCTACCTGCGGACCGGCATGGATGAAGAATTGCAGGCCGCGGTCTTTACCGAACGCCAGGTGAGCCAGGAAGGGAATCTCGATGTAGTTCATCTTCCGGGTGTATTGCAGTTCGGGGAAATCTTCGTAGTATTCGTCCCATCCGCGCTGGGAGAAGTTGACTTCCAATTGGGCACCGCAAATCATCTTGAAGTATTTCTCGCAGATGTAGCGGGCGGTGATGCCGCTGTTGATGCCCTTGAGGTTCTGCTGGCGCACCGTGGGCGAGAAGCTGACGGAGCTGATGTTGACACCTCCGTTTACGCCGATGGCAAAGTTGTTGCGCTGTTCGCCTACCTGCGCCTGCAGGGAAAGGGTGGACGCTGCGAGCAGAGCGGCGCCCAGTAGGATATGCTTCAGGTTCATAATCAGTCAAAATCAAGTTTTATCAGTTCGAAATTCTTGGTGAATCGCACGAAGAACACTTTCCGGTTGATGAAGCCGCCCCAGTTGTTGACGCGCTGGAACTTGAATCCGGTCTGGATGGGGGTGAGGTTCATCTGCTGCAGGTGGTTCTCCAGCTCGCTGCCATAGGTTGACAGGCCTTTCAGGAAGAAGTAGCCGGTGTCGAAACCCAGCATACCGTACTTGGGGTAGCGGTCGTCCATCTCCTTGCCGTACCAGCGGCGGTACTGGTGGGTGAAGTTCTTGGCTGCCGGAAAGAGGGTATTCGTATAGAACGACGAATAGAAATAGGTGTCCAGCTCGAAGAACGCATCCAGATAGTCGTTGGTATAGGTTTGCCATTCGGGGTAACCGAACAGGTGGATGGGAGTTTCGGGAGTGTCGCGCACCAGCAGCGTGAGCTGCGGCAGGGCCTTGATGAGTACGGGGTTGCTGCCGGAGGTGGGGATGAAGACGTTGGTGCGGTCGGCACGCAACAAGGCTTTCATCGTTTCCATCGGGGCATCTTCGGATACGGAGGTCATCGGGATGGAGTGGCTGCGCAGCTCTTCCTTCAGGCCTTTGATGAATTCGGCTTTCTCGCGGGTGCCCGACGTGGCTTCGATGAAGATGACGTGGGCGCGGGGGAACTGGCGCAGGAAGTGATCGTAGACCTCGGAGTAGAGATACGACTGCGGGGTGTTGATCTGGTAGATGGCCGGGTTATTGAACACGGTATTGTCTTTCGACGTGAACGGGATGACCAGACGGATGTGGTGCTGCTCGGCAAACGCGGCCAGGGGCTTGATTTGCTGTTGCTGCAACGGACCGAAGATGATGTCCATGTCTGTCAGCTCTTTCTTGCGGAGGATGTTCCGGAGAGAGGCCTCGTCGCTACCGGAATGGTAGGTGTAGAGGTCGAGCGAGGTGCCGGTGCGCTTCAGGCTGTCTACGGCCATCAGGAAGCCTTCGTAGTATTCCACCATGCGGGCGGATTCGTTCCGGCTGGAGCCGCCGGGAAGAAGGGGCAGGATGACGGCGGCCCGGATGGTGCCGAGGCGCTCGGTTTTCTGCTTGTTTTGTTCGAACAGTTCGCTGTTGGACAAGGGGGGCTGTACCGTGGTCTCCGGACGGTAGAAGTCGGCCTTGGGATGGGGAATGCACAGGAAGGAGCCTTTCTTGATTTTGGTCTGGCCTTTCAGTTCGGGATTGGCTTCAATCAGTTCCTGCTCGGTGAGGTGGTATTGGCGGCTGATGCTGAACACCGTCTCCTTGCGCTTGACGCGGTGCATATCCTGGCAGCGGGATTCTACGGGTCCCTGTATGGACGGAGCGGCTACTGCCTGCGCTGCGGGGGCGTCGGCCTGCTGCGGATGGGATACCACCGGTATACGTACCACCTGCCCGATGCGGAAATTGGCGGCACTCAGGCCGGGATTGGCATCGCAGATCTCTTTCGAAGACAGGTGGTAGAGCTGGCTCAGGCGGTAGAGTGTGTCTCCCTGACGGATGGTGTGGAAGGTCTCTTGCTGCTGGTTGCTGCCCTGACGAGGAATGCGCAGGGTGTGGCCTGCATAGATCTGCTTGTCGCTGCCGGGATTCAATAGGATGATATCGTTCTTGCTGACTCCGTACATGCTGGCGATGGAATAGAGGCTCTGGCCTTTCTCTATGGTGTGCAGGATGTAGGTCTGGTTCTCTTGCGCATAGGTGGCATGGCCCCATCCACCGGCAAGGAGTAGCGTACAGATGATTCGCTGAACTGTTTTCATGTAAATCGCTTCTTGTTTAATTTCTTTTTTTATGGTCTAATAGAGTGGGCAAAGTTATGAAAAAATAGTCTATTTAGAAGGTTTTTCGGAGAGAAACTGCTACTTTTGCATGAATTAAGTGGAAAATATCATGCAAGAAGAGACGGAATATATCAACGTGTATGGCGCAAGGGTACACAACTTAAAAAATATTGATGCGGAGATTCCCAGAAACAGTCTGACGGTGATTACCGGGCTGAGCGGAAGCGGCAAGTCGTCGCTGGCTTTTGATACGCTGTTTGCCGAGGGGCAACGCCGCTACATAGAGACGTTTTCGGCGTATGCACGCAATTTTCTGGGCAACCTGGAACGACCGGACGTGGACAAGATTACGGGGCTGAGTCCGGTTATCTCGATAGAACAGAAGACTACCAACAAGAATCCGCGGTCGACCGTGGGCACTACTACCGAAATTTACGACTATCTGCGTCTGCTGTATGCACGCGCTGGCGAGGCGTACTCGTATCTCACCGGAGAGAAGATGGTGAAGTATACCGAGGAACAGGTATTGGAGCTGATCCGGAAGGAGTATCTGGGGAAGCGGGTCTTTATTCTGGCTCCGCTGGTGAGGAACCGAAAGGGGCACTACAAGGAGCTGTTTGAGCAGGTGCGGAAGAAGGGGTATCTGCATGTGAGGGTGGACGGCGAAATACGGGAGGCGATGCCGGGTATGAAGCTGGACCGCTATAAGAATCACAGCATAGAGGTGGTAATCGATAAGCTGGCGGTGAGCGACAAGGATGAAGCGCGCCTGAAGGGCAGCGTGGCCACGGCCATGCGGCAGGGCGACGGGCTGCTGATGGTGCTGGAGGCGCAGACGGAACAGACGCGCTATTACAGCAAGCAGCTGATGTGTCCCACTACGGGACTGTCGTACCGGGAGCCGGCACCGCATAATTTCTCGTTCAACTCGCCGCAGGGGGCTTGCCCCAAGTGCAAGGGCCTGGGGGTGGTGAGCATGATTGACATCGACAAGGTGATTCCGGACCGCAGCCTGTCTATCCATGAGGGGGCCATCGTGCCGCTGGGAAAATATAAGAACAGTATGATATTCTGGCAGATGGAGGCTTTGCTGGAACGCTATGAGGAGTCGCTGAAGACGCCGGTGAATGCATTGCCGGAGGTGCTGATAGAGGAGATTCTCTATGGCTCGGACGAGCGTATCAAGATAAAGAGTTCGCTGATAGGTACTTCTTCGGATTATTTCGTGACGTTCGAAGGGGTGGTGAAGTATATCCAGATGCAGCAGGAGAAGGATGCGTCGGCCTCGGCGCAGAAGTGGGCGGAGCAGTTTGCCAAGACGGCGGTGTGCCCGGAATGTGGCGGGGCGAAGCTGAACAAGGAGGCGCTGTCGTTCCGCATTCATGACAAGAATATCTGTGAACTGGCCAATATGGACATCTCGGAGCTGTATGAATGGCTGAAGGGGGTGGATGCGTTTCTGAGTACGAAGCAGCGGATGATAGCGGAGGAAATCTTGAAGGAAATCCGTACAAGGCTGAAGTTTCTGCTGGATGTGGGACTGGATTATCTGTCGCTGAACCGCAGTGCGGTGAGCTTGTCGGGCGGGGAGAGTCAGCGCATCCGGCTGGCTACGCAGATTGGCTCGCAGCTGGTGAATGTGCTGTATATCCTGGATGAGCCGAGCATCGGGCTGCACCAGCGCGACAACGAGCGGCTGATTCATTCGCTGAAGGAGCTGCGCGACCTGGGCAACTCGGTTATCGTGGTGGAGCACGACCGGGATATGATGCTGGCGGCCGACTATGTGCTGGATATGGGACCGAAGGCGGGCAGGCTGGGAGGCGAGGTGGTATTTGCCGGTACGCCGGCGGAAATGCTGAAGACGCATACGCTGACGGCCAATTACCTGAACGGGGAGTGTGCGCTGGAGGTGCCGGAAAAGCGCCGGACGGGCAACGGTCACAGCTTGTGGCTGAGGGGAGCCCGGGGCAACAACCTGAAAGGGGTGGATGTGGAGTTTCCGCTGGGCAGGCTGATTTGTGTGACGGGGGTGTCGGGCAGCGGAAAGTCGACGCTGATCAACGAGACGCTGCAGCCTATCTTGTCGCAGCGGTTCTACCGCTCGCTGCAGGAACCGCTGGCGTATGAGGCCATCGAGGGACTGGAGTATATAGATAAGGTGGTGAATGTGGACCAGTCGCCGCTGGGACGGACGCCGCGCTCGAACCCGGCTACGTATACGGGGGTGTTCTCGGACATCCGGAACTTATTCGTGGGATTGCCGGAGGCGAAGATGAGGGGCTACAAGCCGGGACGGTTCTCGTTCAATGTGAGTGGCGGACGCTGTGAGGCGTGCCAGGGCAACGGATACAAGACCATCGAGATGAACTTTCTGCCGGATGTGTATGTGCCGTGCGAGGTGTGTCACGGCAAACGCTATAACCGCGAAACGCTGGAGGTGCGCTACAAGGGGAAATCGATAGCGGATGTGCTGGACATGACCATCAACCGGGCGGTGGAGTTCTTTGAGAATGTGCCGCAGATTCTGAATAAAATCAAGGTGATACAGGAGGTGGGACTGGGATATATCAAGTTGGGGCAGTCGTCGACTACCTTGTCGGGCGGAGAGAGTCAGCGGGTGAAGCTGGCTACGGAACTGTCGAAACGGGATACGGGCAAGACGCTCTACATCCTGGACGAACCGACCACCGGACTGCACTTTGAGGATATCCGAGTGCTGATGGGGGTGCTGAACAAGCTGGTGGACAAGGGAAATACGGTGGTGGTGATAGAGCATAACCTGGATGTCATCAAGATGGCCGACTATATCATCGATATGGGACCGGAAGGCGGAAAGGGGGGCGGACAACTGCTCTCGGCCGGTACGCCCGAAGAGGTGGCGAAAAGTGACAAGGGCTATACGCCGCGCTTCCTGCGGGAGGAACTGGAGAACAGTTACCGGCTAAAACAATGTAAGAGGTAAATAAAACAGTTTCTGAAAAATTTCAGAATAGAATAACAGGATGTACTGGTTATGAAGAAGATTAACAAGACGAATGTAGCCCGACTGCTGGACAAGGCGAAGGTGGACTACGAACTGATACCTTACGAGGTGGATGAACAGGACCTCAGCGCGGTGCATGTGGCAGCCAGCCTGGGGGAGAACATAGAGTGTGTGTTTAAAACGCTGGTGCTGCACGGTGACAAGAACGGGTATTTTGTCTGTGTGATACCCGGCGAGCACGAGGTGGACCTGAAAATGGCGGCCAAGGTGTCGGGCAACAAGAAATGTGACCTGATTCCGATGAAGGAGCTGCTGCCGCTGACGGGATATATACGAGGGGGCTGTTCGCCCATCGGCATGAAGAAGGCGTTTCCTACGTATATCCATCACACGTGTATGGATTTTCCGTTTATCTACATCAGTGCCGGGCAACGGGGACTGCAACTGAAGCTGGCACCGCAAGACCTGATACGGGAGGCGCATGCGGAAGTTTGTGCATTATTTATTGATTAATTCGAAAAAATGGTTATATTTGCACTAATTTAAATAAAGAAGCTGTCTGGAATTTATGCAGTTTCTTGAAGTGATATTATTAATTTTTTAATACCTTAATTTCTGTATGTTTGACAATCAGCCTAAAGGGCTTTATGCATTGGCACTGGCCAATACGGGAGAGCGGTTCGGCTATTATACCATGCTGGCCATTTTTACTTTATTCTTGCAAGCCAAGTTCGGCTTCAGTTCTGCTGTGACTTCCAACATCTTTGGAGGATTCCTGGCATTCGTGTATTTTTTACCTATCCTGGGTGGGGTGCTGGCCGATAAGTTCGGCTACGGCAAGATGGTAACTTCGGGTATCATCATCATGTTCATCGGATATGTGTGTCTGGCCATCCCTACAGGGGGCGATACGCTGGGCATCGTGGCCATGTTTGGTGCGTTGTTTCTGATAGCACTGGGTACGGGCCTCTTTAAAGGTAACCTGCAGGTAATGGTGGGTAACCTCTATGATGACCCGAAATATGCCGATAAACGTGATACGGCTTTCAGCTTGTTCTACATGGCTATCAACATCGGTGCGCTGTTTGCCCCGACGGCTGCTTCGAAGATTACGGAGCATTTCATGGGAAAGGCTGGATTGAAGTATCAGGGGGATATCCCGGCACTCTGCCACGAGTACCTGAACAAAGGTACGGAGATGGCAGCTGACTCAATGGACAAACTGACACAGTTTGCTCAGGCTCAGGTGGCACCGTTCGGTGGTAACCTGGAGGATTTTGCCCGGATGTACATCAACGAGCTGTCTAACTCTTATCACTATGGATTTGCGGTGGCTTGTATCTCGCTGGTGGTGTCTATGGCCATCTATCAGGCATTCAAGGGTACCTTCAAGCACGCGGATGTGAATACGAAGCAGGCAGCGGCTACCAACAAGGAAACGGTAGTTGAACTGACTCCGGAACAGACCAAGCAACGCATCACGGCACTGGTGCTGGTGTTTGCTGTGGTTATCTTCTTCTGGATGGCTTTCCACCAGAATGGATTGACACTGACTTTCTTTGCACGTGACTATACGGCTCATGCGGCCGACGGTGCGCTGGGTATGGGCTTCAATGTGATTAACCTGGTGGCTATCATCATCCTGGTGTACAGCTTGTTCTCTCTGTTCCAGTCGAAGGTGCTGAAATCTCGCCTGATAGCAGGGGCGGCAGGTGCTCTGGCAGTGGTATTCCTGGGTTATCAGTATATGGCCAACGGAAGCACCAGCATCGAACTGCTGCCGCAGATGTTCCAGCAGTTTAACCCGTTCTTCGTAGTAGCGCTGACACCGGTATCGCTGGCTGTGTTTGGTGCACTGGCCAGCCGTGGCAAGGAACCGTCTGCTCCGCGTAAGATCGGTATCGGTATGTTGATTGCTGCTATCGGCTTCGGTATCATGGCGGCTTTCTCTTTCGGTCTGCCTACTCCGAATCCCGAAGGTGCTACCATCGTGAGCAATGACTTGCTGGTATCTCCGTGGGTGCTGATCAATACGTACCTGGTGTTGACATTTGCCGAGTTGTTCTTGTCGCCGATGGGTATCTCGTTCGTATCGAAGGTGGCTCCTCCGAAGTACAAGGGCTTGATGATGGGTCTGTGGTTTGGTGCTACGGCCATCGGTAACTACCTGGTGTCTATCATCGGTATGTTGTGGGGACAGATGAATCTGTGGGCTTTGTGGTCTATCCTGATTGTGCTCTGTCTGGTATCGGCTGTGTTCATCTTCTCGATGATGAAGCGCCTAGAGAGTGCAACGAAGTAAAAAGGCAACCGCCTCGATTTTTCTTATAAATGTATATTAGAACGCGGGTTAAGCGGATGGGCAGACGGGATAAGGGTCTGCTGTCCGTTTAGCCTGCGTTTGCTTATGGATGGATGTATGCTGCAAATAGATAATGCCTGTATCGCTTTCGACGGGAACCCGCTGTTCTCGCATTTCTGCCTGCATCTGCACCGGGGAGAGGTGGCCAGCATCTCAGGACCGTCGGGGTGTGGGAAGTCGTCGCTGCTGAATGCCGTGCTGGGTTTTCTTCCGCTGCAGGAGGGAACGATTACGGTGAACGGCATACGGCTGGGTACGGATACCGTGGACCAGATAAGACGGTATATGGCCTGGATTCCGCAGGAACTGGCACTGCCGCACGAATGGGTGAAGGAAATGGTGGAGATGCCGTTTATGCTGAAGGCCAACCGCCATGTGCCTTTCTCGGAGCAGCGGCTGTTTGCTTGTTTCGAGGCGCTGGGACTGGAGAAGGAGCTGTATGGAAAGCGGGTGAACCAGGTGTCCGGCGGACAGCGGCAGCGTATCATGATAGCGGTGGCGGCGCTGCTGGACAAGCCGCTGATAGTGGCTGATGAACCGACTTCGGCGCTGGATGCGGAGTCGGCCGAACGGGTGCTGGCTTTCTGCCGGATGCAGGCGGCGCAGGGGAAGGCGGTACTGGCGGTGTCGCACGACGAGACGTTTGCGGCCGGGTGTAATTGGCAAATACGTATGTGAGGGTATGGAAAGTATTGATTTGTCTTATGGAAGTTTGGCCGTGGGCCTGCTGTTGCTGCTGATTCCGCTGTTTTATATCTGGAAGTTTAAAACGGGGTTGCTGGGTGCTACGCTGGTGGGAACGGGCCGGATGATTGTGCAGTTGTCGCTCATCGGGGTTTACTTGAAGTATTTGTTTTTGTGGGATAATCCCTGGATCAATCTGCTATGGGGACTGGTGATGGTGCTGGTGGCTTCGCAGACGGCTCTGGCACGTACAGGGCTGAAGCGGAGGGTGCTGTGGATGCCGGTTACCATTGGTTTCCTGTGTAGCGTGGTGTGCGTGGGGATGTATTTTATCTGCATCGTGCTGCGGCCGGACAATATGCTGAGTGCGCGCTACTTTATTCCAATCTTTGGTATTCTGATGGGGAACATGCTGTCGAGCAATGTGATAGCGCTGAATACGTATTATAGTGGTCTGAAACGGGAGGAGCAATTGTACCGCTACCTGCTGGGCAACGGGGCTACGCGTACGGAAGCTCAGTCGCCGTTTATCCGACAGGCTATCATCAAGTCGTTCAGTCCGCTGATAGCGAATATCTCGGTGATGGGGCTGGTGGCTTTTCCGGGCACCATGAGTGGGCAGATTCTGGGGGGGAGCAGTCCGAATGTGGCTATCAAGTATCAGATGATGATCATGGTGATTACGTTTGCTGCGTCGATGCTGTCGCTGATGATTACTGTTTCGCTGGCTTCGCGCCGCTCTTTTGATGCATATGGTAAGTTGTTGCCGGTATGGAGTGAGAGGGGGGATTGACTTTTTACCAAAAAGTCTTTCTGAAAAATGTTTTTTTTCCTCAACTCCTCCTTTAACTCCTTTTTTAATTATTTTTTATTAACTTCTCTAACTCTCTCTTAACTCTCTCTTAACTCCTCCTAACTCCCTCTAACTCCTTCACTAACTCCTTAATAAAGTTACTGTTCTTTTTTCTTTTGCATCGCCAAAAGAAAAAGAACCAAAAAAGAAAAGCGACCGTCTGCACTTCCGGGGCTGCTGCATCGCCGTTATTCGCAGACGGGGCTATAACTCGCTTCGCTCAGACAGTCGCCCCTTCCCTGCGCCTAACGGTGATTCCGCTTACGCCCCTACAGTGATGCCGGCATTTGTCGGCTGTACTACTACTCATCCTTGTTATGAAAGGGTTGTACAAGGGGGAATGAATAGTATTTCGTCAATTACTTGTGTTTCTGTTTGTGATTTCGTTTTCACTTCTGCATTTCTTCTTTCTCTGTAGTGATGCCGGCATTTGTCGGCTGTACTACTACTCATCCTTGTTATGAAAGGGTTGTACAAGGGGGAATGAATAGTATTTCGTCAATTACTTGTGTTTCTGTTTGTGATTCCGGCAAGGAGTAGTTTTGTGAAGGAAATTGTAGTAATGAAAGAATAAATCTGATGAAGCAAGGTTATAAAGCAGGGTATATGAAGCAATAAAACAAAAGTAACGAGCGAAGCGATGTTGCGTGAAATGAGCCTTGCCGGAGGGGCTACTTCATCCCCGTTAGGCGCAGGTAAGGGGCGACTGTCTGAGCGAAGCGAGTTATAGCCCCGTCTGCGAATAGCGGGGATGAAGTAGCCCCGCAGGCTCCAGCTCTTGACTTTTTCTTTTTTGGTTCTTTTTCTTTTGTGTCAAGACAAAAGAAAAAAGAATAACCCTTTTGCAAAGAAAAACAAAGAAAACAAAGAAAAACAAAGAAGAAGAAGAAAGAAAAAGAAAGAAAAGAAAAAACGCCTTTTACTTTCTTTTGGCGAAACAAAAGAACCCCCCACTACTCCTTCTCTTTCTCTTTCTTGGCAGCCCTCTTCAGCCGCCAGCGGTTCCAGAAGAACAGCTCATTCCATTTATTGAAATCTTTCTTGAAAATGATACCTACCCCTTGCGTAGTCATGTTGGTGCGGGTATAGTAGCGGTCGTTGGTCTCGTTATATGCCTTCAGGCGGATGTCACCGGAACGATTTACCAGCCATTCGGCTTCAAAGTCGCCCACGAAATTGGTATTGGCCAGCGGATTATCCCGATAGCCAAAGTTGCCGTTGATCAGCAGGCGGTTATTCAGCAACTGGCCGGAGAGCATGGTCTCGAATTCCATATCGGTCCAGCCATTCTGTCCTGTGCTGAAGTTGGTACCGAAGTTCCAGTTATTGCTGTTGATGATATGCGCTAAGGCATTGTTCAGTTGTCCGGAAAGGGTAGAGGAGAGCACGCTGGACATCATGTTGGAGTTTTGCGCCACCTCTACATTCTCGGGTGTGTAGAACTTGCCGATACTCAGCAGGTAGAGTATCTGCATATTCATCTGCTCGTCTGTAGGGATGTAATTACGCACCAGTGCCTGTACCTCGTCGCGCTCGTTGGGCAGTTCCAGGCTCAGCTTGATGGCTGGAGAGGTGAGCTGGCCGTTCAGATTCATGATGCAGTCTACCTTGACATTGGTCTGGTCTACATAGGAGCTGGCGTTGGCAATGAGGTCGTTGAGCGAGGCCGAATTGACCAGGTAGCTGGCATTGATGTCCAGCGTGGCATCCAGCGGAGAACCGTTGAACGTGATGGTACTTCCGTTCTTGATGGAGAAATCCTTCCGGATAATCTCCTGTAGGCTGAATTTATAGACCCCTTGCGAGATGCGGTAACTGCCGAACATCTTTACATCGCCCTTGTTATAAAACTCGGTTCGTATATTGCCACTGCCGCGTCCGCTGATGTAGTCGCCCGCTATAGGGTCCATGATAATCTTCATGTTGGCATCGGGAGTGGCATCTATCAGCAGATTCAGCCGGATGTCGGTGCCGCTTTCCTTGACCTCACTCTCTCTGCGTTCTTGCTCGTAGGCAGAAGACAGCAGCAGTGTGTCTTGTGTGGCCCGGCGCGGCGTCTTGTCAACAAACTTGATAAACTGGTTGCTGGCTGCCGAAGATACGTAGTCTTTGATATAGGTAAACGTAGAGTTGCGGTTGGTGGTCATGGCCACATCAATCTGCACACCGGTTTCGGGAGTGCCCGAAATAGTGGCGTTGCCGGTGCCATAGATGGTGCCGTAGAACGGAAAGTCGGGAGACTCCTTGGTGTTCATTACCAGCATATTGTTGACATTGAAATGGATGTTATAGTTCAGATTCTTGAAATGATCGTAACGGAGCATGCCGCTCATGCGGCCTTCGTGCCCTTTGGTGTCGTAAATCCGATTGTTGGTAAAGGTCAGTCCTTCAGGTTCTATCAGAATGCTGTCTTTCAGCGAGAAGGTAGTGTTCAGCACATCGACCTTCATCGAGGCATCGCCTGCCACCTTGCCCTGCAGGGTAAGCGCCTTGAACTTGCCATAGAGCCGGACGTTTCCGGTGGCCCGTCCGCGGAATTCGGGCGTGATGCTGCTCATATAATAATGTATAAACTGTAGATTGGTGTTGTGGGCTTCAATCTGTAAATCGAGCGCACTGGTAGGCTTGATGGGATAAATGTATCCGCTAACGTGCGAATGGGCTATATTTTTTTCATTGATATAGGCGTCGAGATAGATACCCTTTACCGGATGATGCCATTCGCCATGAATCTGCGCATCGCCCAGCAAGGCATCGTTCAGCCCCAGGTTCTTGAAATACAGGTCGGTGTACATGACAGGTTCTTTCAGTACGCCGCTGGCATAGGCCGGTCCGGTGGCTTCGCCCTGGAAGTTGACCCCCAGGTCGGCAATGTCGAACACATAGCCAATATTGATTTTATTGAGATCCAGGCGGATGGTGTCTTGCGGCTGGGCAGACACAGTACCGTCGATATGCAGATACCGTTCTTTGTGGCTAAACCGGAAGTCGCGGATGTGTATCTTGCCTGAATCGATGACCACCTGCGACGGATGAATCTGCCACAGGGTATCGTTCAGGATGGCTTGTGTAGGCTGAATACGGATGGTGGTTTTCAGCGGGGAATGGCCGGACTCTACCCGGGAAAAGTGAGCATTGGCCGCCAGACGTCCGCTGTAGGTAGCGATGCCGTTGTTGCCCCAGTTCAGGGTAGATTGGATACTGTCGCCCGCCATTTGGGTGTCGACTGCCAGGCTGATGGCTGCACCGCTGGCCTTCCGATTGGTGAAGCGGACATTGGTGCGGAATTTGCCACCGGCATTATCGCATTGCAGCACACCCGACTCGATAAACTTATCCTGGTAGCGGAGTCGGGGGAAGTAACCTTCTATCCGCATACGTTGCAAGGGATCATTGATGTAGCCCTTCACTGTGGAGTGCATATAGATGCGTAAGGGTATGCGGGTAAGGACCGCCAGCAGTTCGGTGTCGAACACGTGAATATCGAACTGGAAATTGTTCTCCGTCTTGAGCGGGGTCCGACGCTTGCCGGCAGGGATGAGCGACGGGATATAGTTTCTCAGAATGTTCAGTATGCTCACCGGCAGGGTGCGGTAAGAGTAATCGCCCTCGATGCTGCCGCGCAAGAAACTGGAATGCAGGCTCAGTAATTTGTGATGCTCGTCTTTCCAAGTGGACGCCAGCTTCAGGTTATCCATGAAGTAGCTCTTCTCAGGGGTGAGGAAATACAGACTGTCTATATTGATTTCCCCGTTCATATCGTCGATGGAGCTTCCCGTAAAATCGGCCTTTACCAGCAGCGAGAGTTCGCTGTCTTGATAATGCGGTGTGAGGCGGAGGGCATGCGGACGGAACTGTCGGATATCGGCCACCAGATTAAACGTAGGAGTGGCGCTGGCTGTGTTGAAGGCACCATCGATGCGAACAGAGGCGTTGGAGTCTTCCAGCAAGACCTTTCCATTGAATCCGCCGTGATTATATTCGCCGTCCATCTGGATGTTTTCATACGTATATCCGCTGTAATCGATGGAGGATACATGCCCTTTCATCCAGATGGAGGGATATTTCTTCTGCTGGTCGTGGCGGCCGTTGACATCGAGGCTGAACGTAATGTTTCCCCACTTCGGGCTGTTCAGCAGTTGGCCGAGCTGCCATTCGTGCGTCTTAATGGAGCCCGAATAGGCAAACAGCCCTTTCTCCTTATTGGACGTGAGCTTGAGGTCGGTCTGCAACTCCCCTAAATTGGTACGCAGCCGTCCGAACGTAACCAGTTCGGTGAAGTAACCGGAAACATCGCCCTGGAAAGACAGGTGGTGAAGGTTGCGCAAGATGGGGGGCGGACCTTGATAGTTCCGGCTGAAGTTGCGGATGAAGAACTGAAGTCCTTCGCTATCGGCATGCAGGTGCGACAGCCTGCCAAAGAGGAAGGCTTCACTGGGCTTGGACAGGTTTTGGATGGAAGCCTGACCATTGAGCCGGAAATGATTTCCAGCAGATGAAACCGCAATGACAGAACAGTCTAAGTTATTGATTGTTCCGCTGGTAGAGATTTCTACCTGAAGTTTGTCTTTAAATGGACGGAAGGCTGGAACAAAGGCTGAAATGTCTTGCAGGGTGAGGTGTGAAGGCAGCATGTGGAGCGAGAAATGCACCTTGTCGGCAAAGTGGCGGAAGTCTGACAGGCTGTCGTAAGAGAGGCGGATGGTGTCCATCGCCAGTTTGGTCTGAGGCAGCTCCACCCCGAAATGATGAATGCGCATCTGCTGCTGATTGCCGGTGACCTTCAGCGACAGTTTCTTCAGTTCCAGCCCTGAATGTGCCTCTTCCAAGCTCATGCGCTTGATGGCGGCATTGATAGAATCGCCGCTGAGTGCTTTCAGAGAAATGTTGGCCAGAATGTTTTGCAGCCGCAGGTGCCGGGGATTGAACTTGCCCGGGGTGAGCGGTGCGGAATGCAGGTCGTACGACACAGTGCCCCGTCGAATCAGCAGCGAATTGATGCGGAGATCCAGAGCTGATGAATGAGAAACAGTATCTTTCGAGGCAAAGGCGTCGAGCACAAACTGAAAATTCGGCGGAGTGTCGGGCGTCTGTCTCTCCAGATGAATATTGAAACCGAACAGTTGTACGTTGCTGATGGAAATCTTTCCCTGCAGCAGCGGAAGGAGATCGAACTTGGCCGACAGGCGGGCTACCTTCAGCAATTCTTTCTGTGCCTGGTCGTGCAACAGAAGGTCGTCGATAATAATCCGGTTCAAAAAGCCCATGTTGATACGGCCTATCGAAACGCTGGACGACAAGAGAGAAGAAAGCTCACGGGACACTACGACAGACAATTGCTGCTGAATATAAGGAATATTCAACAGCAAAATGGTGCCTATATACAAGGTAAGCAAGGTACCCAGTATCCACCGTACTATACTTTTTATTTTTTTGATAGGCAGTTAATTTTTCTATTCAGCGAACAAAAATATAAAATAAAACATTATCCTTCCTACTTTTATCACTACTTTTGCAGTGATTAAACGTAAATAAACACTATGAGTACAATAATTTTAGGTATCGAATCTTCTTGCGACGATACTTCGGCAGCTATCATCAAGGATGGATATTTGCTGTCGAATGTGGTGGCAAGCCAGGCTGTACACGAATCTTACGGAGGCGTGGTGCCGGAACTGGCTTCCAGAGCGCATCAACAAAACATTGTGCCGGTGGTGCATGAGGCATTGAAACGTGCCGGTGTGACCAAGGAGGAACTGAGTGCGGTGGCTTTTACCAGAGGGCCGGGACTGATGGGCTCGCTGCTGGTGGGAGTGTCGTTTGCCAAAGGATTTGCCCGTTCGCTGGGGATACCGATGGTGGATGTTAATCATCTGACAGGTCATGTGTTGGCACACTTTATTAAAGTGGAAGGAGAGGAGTCGAAGCAGCCGGAGTTTCCCTTCCTGTGTCTGCTGGTATCGGGCGGAAACTCACAGATTATTTTGGTAAAAGCCTATAATGATATGGAAATTCTGGGGCAGACCATAGACGATGCTGCCGGCGAGGCTATCGATAAATGCTCGAAAGTCATGGGGCTGGGGTATCCCGGTGGCCCTATCATCGATAAATTGGCGCGACAGGGAAACCCGAAGGCTTATACGTTCAGCAAGCCGCATATACCGGGGTTGGACTACAGCTTCAGCGGACTGAAAACGTCGTTTCTGTACTCGCTGCGCGACTGGGTGAAGGAAGATCCCGATTTTGTGGAACATCATAAGAACGACTTGGCTGCCTCGCTGGAAGCTACAGTAGTGGATATTCTGATGGATAAATTGCGCAAAGCCGCCAAGCAGTATAAAATAAAGCAAGTGGCTGTGGCCGGAGGGGTGTCTGCCAACAACGGGCTGCGCAATGCCTTTCACGAGCATGCCCGGAAATATGGCTGGGATATCTTTATCCCGAAGTTCAGCTATACCACTGATAATGCTGCCATGATTGCCATTACCGGCTACTTTAAATATATGGATAAGGATTTCTGTCCGATGGAAGCGCCTGCTTATTCTCGCGTTACCTTAAAATAACTTCGCCCGGCTACCCGCTTCGGGTATACCTGGTATCTTGCCTGCATCAGAAACGGGATTTCTCCGACTCTTATGGCTCGGACTAGGCCCGGAGTTGGTGCGGAGAAGACCCGGAGAGGGTATGAGGGTGCAGGAGTGGAGAGTGTTATCGGTTGGAAATCTTAAAACAGATAGAAATATGAATTGGGAAGAAACTGTAGGAGAACTGCTAAAGAAGCGACAGTTGACCCTTTCTACGGCAGAAAGCTGCACAGGAGGGGGAGTGGCAGCCAGTATCGTGTCCGTGCCTGGCAGCTCGGCTTATTTTCAGGGAGGTATCGTAGCATACTCGAATGACGTGAAAATGAATCTGCTGAATGTGTCGGCTGCTACGCTCGATGCTTACGGAGCCGTGAGCGAACAAACGGTAACGGAAATGGTGAAAGGGGCTATGAAAGCGCTGCATTCAGACTGCGCCATCGCCACTTCTGGTATAGCCGGCCCCGGCGGAGGTACGCCAGAGAAACCGGTGGGAACCATCTGGCTGGCTGTTGCCAATAAAAACGAAATCAAAACCTGGAAGCAGGAAGGAGATGCCGGAAGAGCTAAAAATGTGCAGAAAGCCATCCAAAATGCCCTGTCTATGCTTTGTGAACTGCTAAAATGAAGAAAAAATGGGCAGTTTTGATGAATTTTTAGGGAAAAATTTGTTTGGTAAGGATAAAAGTGCTTACTTTGCGCTCTGTTTGAAATAAGTACAGATAAAAACTATAAAAACGAAGATAGAAATGTCGAAGATTTGTCAAATTACCGGAAAAAGAGCCATGATTGGCAACAACGTTTCACACTCAAAGAGAAGAACAAAAAGAACATTTGATGTGAACTTGTTTAACAAGAAATTCTACTATGTAGAACAAGATTGTTGGATTAGCCTTAGCATTTGCGCTAACGGCCTGCGTATTATTAACAAGAAAGGACTGGACGCTGCTTTGAACGATGCGGTAGCAAAAGGTTATTGTGATTGGAAAAGCATTAAAGTTATTGGCTAAAAAGTAAAGGAGATTACTGATTATGGCAAAGAAAGCAAAAGGTAACAGAGTACAGGTGATTCTGGAATGTACAGAACACAAGGATAGCGGTATGCCGGGAACTTCTCGTTATATCACAACGAAGAACAGAAAGAATACCACTGAGAGATTGGAATTGAAGAAGTACAATCCGATTCTGAAGAGAGTAACAGTTCACAAAGAAATTAAATAAAAAATAGTATAACCCATGGCAAAGAAAGCAGTAGCAAGTTTGCACGAAGGAACGAAAGAAGGTCGTGCACATACGAAGGTTATCAAGATGGTAAAGTCTCCGAAAACTGGTGCTTACATCTTTGATGAACAAATGGTTCTTAACGAAAAAGTTCAAGACTTTTTTAAGAAATAAGATACTTGCAGTTCCTGTAAAGGAATTCAGCATACGTATAGAATCCTCTTATCGTAATCTCGATGGGAGGATTTCTTTTTTATAGGATGTTTTTTTTATTTTTGTCGGTTTTATTATATCTTTGTAGCTGAAAGATATTTATACAAACAGTTGGAATATGGGATTTTTTAGTTTTTTCTCTAAAGAAAAGAAAGAGACTTTGGATAAAGGATTGTCTAAAACCAAAGAAAGTGTATTCGGAAAGATAGCCCGTGCCGTGGCCGGAAAATCAAAAGTAGACGATGAGGTACTGGACAATCTGGAAGAGGTGCTGATTACTTCGGATGTAGGTGTAGAGACCACACTGAGAATCATCGAGCGTATAGAAAAACGTGTTGCAACTGACAAATACATGAATGCAACCGAACTGAACCATATCTTGCGAGATGAAATTGCGGCCTTGCTGACCGAGAACAACTCGAATGATGTGGACGACTTCGAGGCACCCATCGCTAAAAAACCGTATGTAATTCTGGTAGTGGGAGTCAACGGTGTAGGTAAAACTACTACCATCGGCAAATTGGCTTACCAGTTTAAAAAAGCCGGAAAATCGGTCTACCTGGGCGCGGCTGATACCTTCCGTGCGGCAGCTGTGGAACAGCTGGTCATCTGGGGAGAACGGGTAGGAGTGCCGGTAATCAAGCAGAAAATGGGTTCGGATCCTGCTTCAGTGGCTTATGATACATTGAGTTCGGCCGTGTCGAACCAGGCCGACGTGGTGATTATTGATACAGCCGGACGTCTTCATAATAAGGTGGGCTTGATGAATGAGCTGACCAAGATAAAGAATGTGATGAAAAAAGTGGTGCCCGATGCTCCGAATGAAGTGCTGCTGGTGCTGGACGGTTCGACAGGACAGAATGCTTTCGAACAGGCGAAGCAGTTTACGCTGGCTACGGAAGTGACAGCTATGGCGGTAACCAAGCTGGACGGTACGGCCAAGGGAGGCGTGGTAATCGGTATATCCGACCAGTTTAAGATTCCGGTGAAATATATCGGACTGGGTGAAGGCATGGAGGATATGCAGGTGTTCCGCAAAAAAGAATTTGTAGATTCGTTATTCGGGGAAAACAAATGAAACAGAAAACTATCGATATCATAACCTTGGGATGCTCTAAGAATCTGGTGGACTCGGAACGACTGATGCGCCAGCTGGAAGAGGTGGGGTATGCAGTGACGCACGATGCTGAAAGACCGCAAGGAGAGATTGCCGTAATCAATACGTGCGGGTTTATAGGCGACGCCAAAGAGGAATCTATCAATATGATTCTGGAATTTGCACAGGCCAAGGAGGAGGGTATGCTCGAAAAACTGTATGTAATGGGCTGCTTGTCTGAACGCTACTTGAAGGAATTGGCCATAGAAATACCGCAAGTGGATAAATTCTATGGAAAGTTCAACTGGAAGGAATTGTTGCAGGATTTGGGGGAAGTGTATCACGATGAACTGGATCATAAACGTACGCTGACCACTCCGAAGCATTATGCCTATTTGAAAATATCGGAAGGCTGTGACCGTAAATGCTCGTATTGCGCTATTCCTATTATTACCGGCAAGCATATCTCACGACCGATGGAGGATATCTTGCAGGAAGTGAGGTACTTGGTTTCGCAAGGAGTGAGGGAATTTCAGGTTATCGCACAGGAACTGACATACTATGGCGTGGATATCTATAAGAAGCAGATGCTGCCGCAACTGATAGAGGAGATAGCAGCTGTTCCGGGTGTGGACTGGATTCGTCTGCATTATGCGTATCCGGCTCATTTTCCTACCGACCTGTTCCGGGTGATGCGTGAACATCCGAATGTGTGCAAGTATATGGACATTGCACTGCAACATATCAGTAATCCGATGTTGGAAAAGATGAGACGTCATGTGACCAAGGAAGATACCTATAGGCTGATAGAACAGTTCCGCAAAGAGGTGCCCGGTATTCATTTAAGAACGACGCTGATGGTGGGGCATCCGGGAGAAACAGAGGCCGACTTCGAGGAACTGAAGCAGTTTGTACGTGAGGTGCGCTTCGATAGGATGGGGGCTTTTGCCTACTCTGAAGAGGAGGGTACCTATGCGGCCGCTCACTACGAGGATGAAATACCGCAGGAGGTAAAGCAGGCGCGTCTGGATGAGCTGATGGCTATTCAGCAAGAGATTTCGGCTTCACTCAGTGCGGCTAAGGTGGGGAAACAAATGAAAGTAATCATTGACCGCCTGGAAGGTGAGTACTACATAGGACGTACGGAGTTTGATTCTCCAGAAGTAGATCCGGAGGTATTGATAGAGAAAGGAGATGAATCGCTGAACATAGGGGAGTTCTATCAGGTAGAAATAACCGATTCGGATGATTTCGACCTCTTTGGAAGGGTGATTTGAACGGATAATATAAATAGAAGCAGATTTGAATAATAAAGAATTTACAGCTGAACTGGCCGGAAAACTGGGGTATACCTTGAAGGATACCTCGGAATGGATGGCTGCACTTACTTCGGAAATGGCCGCGCATTGGCAAGAGGGAGATACCATTGCCGTGCAAGGATTCGGTACATTCGAAGTGAAGAAAAAGTTGGAACGCATTACGGTGAATCCAGCTACTAAACTGCGTATGCTGATTCCTCCTAAGTTGGTCTTGTCGTACAAACCAAGTAATGTATTAAAGGAAAAATTTAAATAAAAGGTATTTTCTTCCTATCCAATGTAGGCTGTATGAATGAAAAAATAAATATTCAGGAATTAATTCAACTTTTATCTGATAGACTGGGTGTCGGTGCGCAAGATGCCGAATCTTTCATCAAAGAGTTTTTTCTGCTTATCGAGTCGGGATTGGAACGTGATAAGTATGTAAAGGTGAAGGGATTGGGCACTTTTAAACTGATTGATGTAGACAACAGGGAAAGTGTGGATGTAAATACGGGTGAACGAATTGAAATTCAAGGACATACCAAGATTTCGTTTACCCCGGAAAATACTTTGAAGGAATTGGTGAACAGACCGTTTTCGCATTTTGAGGCGGTGGTGCTGAATGACCATGTAAACTTTGAGGATGCTTCGGAAGAAGGAACGGAAGAGGAGAGAAGCTCAGAAGAAACGGCAGCTATAGAGCAAACGACGATGCAGCCTGATACTGAACAAACGATGCAACCGGAAGTGGTGATGCCTTCTGAAGACACAGACGAGCCGGAAGTGGAGAGTGGCGCTGATCAGAAATGTTCGGAAATAACGAATGTGGTAGAACAGGCTGTTTCGGATAATGTTCCGGAAGAAACTGTAAGGGAAGCGTTGCCTGAAGCCTCTGTACCTGTACATGATTTGCATCAGAAAACTGTTGGCGATGAGAAAAATCAGGCTGTCGTATCCAACCGTAGGTCAGGAGGTGCGCGCCTGTTTGCAGGAATTATGAGTGCCGTCATGCTGTGCTGTGCGTGCGTGGTATTGGCCTTGTACTGGGATTCTCTGTTTCCGGAAAAGGAGGTTTTGCCGCAAGGACAGTCTGACCCTACAGAGAGCTGGCACACTGCATGGGAAGACAGTACAGAACAACTGGCGGCTGTAGAGGATGTTCAGGCGGAAGCAAATGAGCAAACCAGTCAGAAACAGCATTCATTGCCAGTAACTGAAGCAACGCAGCAGAAAGCAACACCGTCGCAGCCCCAAGAACAAATACAGAAGCAGGCAGCGGAAAATTTACAACAGCCTCTGCAACAGGTACAACCGGTAAAGAAAGAGAAGGTTTCGCCGGCAAAAACGCTCAAGGCAGATTCAGTGAGTTATGTCATTGTGGGTACGCAGGCATCTTATACGATGAAAGCGGGCGAAACGTTGACCAAGGTAGCTTTGCGCTTTTACGGCACCAAAGCTTTATGGCCTTATATCGTGAAGCATAATAAAGGAGTGATTAAGAACCCCGATAATGTACCCTATGGGACCGTCATACAAATTCCCAAGCTAGAGAAGAAGCTGTAACGGCTTCTTTTTTTATGCCTATCTGGCTAAGAGGAGTCCTTAAACACTATGAAAGTAATTTAATCTAAAGATTTCGAATAGATTTTTAATAAAAATTAGTTGGTATGGTTAATTTAATACCGTAATTTTGGAAGCTAATAAAAAAGAACCGGATTTTTCCGGTCGGATAAAAGAGTTAAACATTAAAAGATACATAGAATTATGGCTGAAACGATTGATATCCGTGAACTGAATGAACGGATTGAAAGACAGAGTGCTTTCATTACTAACCTTACCACCGGTATGGACCAGATTATTGTAGGACAAAAACATCTGGTAGAATCATTGTTGATAGGACTTTTGTCGGATGGACACGTGCTGTTGGAAGGTGTGCCGGGATTGGCAAAAACTTTAGCTATTAAGACATTGGCTTCGCTGATTGATGCAAAGTACAGCAGAATACAATTTACTCCAGACTTGCTGCCGGCCGACGTGATAGGTACCATGGTATACAGTCAGAAAGACGAAAGCTTTCAAGTGAAAAAAGGACCGGTATTTGCCAACTTCGTATTGGCCGATGAAATAAACCGTGCACCGGCCAAAGTGCAGAGTGCATTGCTGGAAGCCATGCAGGAAAGACAAGTTACTATCGGTAAGGATACATTCAAACTGCCGGAACCTTTCCTTGTGTTGGCCACTCAGAACCCGATAGAACAAGAAGGTACTTATCCATTGCCCGAAGCACAGGTAGACCGTTTTATGCTGAAAGTGGTGATTGATTATCCGAAGCTGGAAGAGGAAAAGCTTATCATCCGCCAGAATATTCATGGAGAAAGACCCGTTATTAAGCCTATCTTGAAAGCTGATGAAATATTGGAAGCACGCAAGGTGGTTCGTCAGGTGTATCTGGATGAGAAAATCGAAAAATACATCGTAGATATCGTATTCGCTACACGTTATCCGGAAAAATACGACTTGAAGGAATTGAAAGATATGATCGGGTTCGGAGGTTCTCCCCGTGCATCTATCAATCTGGCTCTTGCGGCCCGCAGCTATGCATTTATCAAACGCAGAGGATATGTGATTCCGGAAGATGTGCGCGCCGTGGCTCACGACGTATTGCGACATCGTATCGGATTGACTTACGAAGCAGAAGCCAGCAACGTATCGGCTGATGAGATTGTAAGTAAGATTTTGAATAAGGTGGAAGTGCCCTAATCACCCGTTCTAAAGCAGCAACCTTAAAAGAGCCTGTCTTTAGCAGGCTCTACGAAGCTGTATAAGATTTATTCAGAAAGTATTTTATTCAGCTTTATCTGAGTTTATTTAGCGTATTATTGATGAGTGTGTGAATGGAAACAACTGATTTATTGAAAAAAGTTCGTCAGATTGAAATAAAAACGCGGGGGTTGTCCAATAATATTTTCGCCGGCCAGTATCATTCTGCTTTTAAAGGCAGGGGTATGGCATTCTCTGAAGTGCGGGAATATCAGTTTGGTGATGACATACGCGATATAGACTGGAATGTGACTGCACGTTTCAACAAACCTTTCGTCAAGGTGTTTGAAGAAGAACGTGAACTGACTGTTATGCTGCTGGTGGATGTATCGGGCAGTTTGGAATTCGGTACTATCAAGCAGATGAAAAAAGATATGGTGACGGAAATTGCTGCTACACTGGCATTTTCTGCCATCCAGAACAACGATAAAATCGGGGTTATCTTTTTTTCTGACCGGATAGAGAAATTTATTCCGCCGCAAAAAGGACGGAAGCACATCTTGTATATCATCCGAGAACTGATAGATTTCAAGGCGGAAAGCAGGAAGACGAATATCCGCTTGGGATTAGAGTATCTGACTAATGTGATGAAACGCCGGTGTACGGCTTTTGTCCTGTCGGACTTTATCTATCAGGAGAGTTTTAAGAATGCTCTGACAATAGCCAACAGAAAACATGATGTGGTAGCTATTCAGGTATATGATAAAAGGGTAGAGGAGTTGCCGGCAGTAGGACTCATGAAAATAAAGGATGCTGAGACCGGAGCAGAACAGTGGATTGACACTTCTTCGGCTGCATTGCGAAGAATGCATCATGAATGGTGGATGAAAAGACAATCTGAACTGCACGAAATCTTCAGCAAAAGTAATGTGGACAATGTGTCAGTGCGAACAGATCAGGACTATGTGAAGGCTTTGATGAATCTGTTTGCCAAACGAAATTAATCAGAGAAAATGAAGAAAATTATAGCATGGATATTTCTAGTGGGCTTCATGGTTAGTAAGGCTGGGGCTCAGACCGGGAATGTAACAGTGGATGCTTCGATTGATTCCTTGCAAATCTATATCGGTGAACAAGCTAAAATCACTCTTGAAGTATCGACCGATGCAGATAAAAGGGCTGTGTTGCCTATCTTTACAGATACTATTATTAAGGGGGTAGAGGTAGTGGATGTAGCCAAACCGGATACTCAGTACTTGAATGACCGGAAGCGGCTATTAATCAAACAAGAGTATACGATTACTTCTTTTGACTCGGCACTGTATTATCTGCCTCCTATGGAAGTAAAGGTGGATAGCCAGACCTATCATTCTAAAGCTTTAGCTTTAAAGGTATACTCTATACCGGTGGATACCGTGAATGTGGATCAATTCTTTGGTCCGAAAACGGTGATGCAGCCGCCTTTTGTATGGGCCGACCATATAGGACTGATTGCCAGAGGGATATTTTTGATACCTTTCTGTATCTTATTAGCTTATCTGCTGGTTAGATTCTTTGACAATAAACCGATTATCAAAAAGGTAAAAGTAGAGCCTAAGTTGCCGCCACATCAGGTAGCTATGGCAGAAATTGAAAGAATAAAACAGGAGAGAAGATGGCAAAAAGGAGAAGCGAAAGAGTATTATACGGAACTTACAGATGCTATTCGCACATATATTGCTGATAGATTTGGCTTTAATGCTCTCGAAATGACATCTTCGGAAATCATAGAAAGATTACTGGAATCGAATGATAAAGATGCTATTTCAGATTTAAAAGAACTGTTTCAGACCGCGGACTTAGTAAAATTTGCTAAACATTCTCCGCTGACCAACGAAAACGATGCCAATCTGGTAAGTGCCATTGATTTTATCAAGGACACTTGTGTGAAAGAGGACGAAACTGCCAGCCCACAACCTACTGAGATTACTGTAATAGAAAAACGGCCTTTGAGAATCAAGATTCTGTTAGGAATAGGTGTCGTTCTTCTGTCTGCGGTGATTCTATCTTTCGTAGTATATATCATACGTGGAGTCCTAATCTTTTTTACCTAGTAATCTGGTGCAAAGTTATTTTATATAAATCGTATAATTTTTAGAGATCATGCTTTTTGCCAATATAGAATATTTATTTTTGCTGTTATTACTCATACCTTATCTGGTATGGTATATTTTAAAACGCCGGAAGAATGAAGCAAGCATCCAGTTTTCTGACACAAGTGTGTATGCGCATACGCCTAAAAGCTATAAGAACTACTTGCTGCATGTGCCATTTATTCTCAGAATGATTGCCTTGGTACTGCTGATTATCGTACTGGCACGCCCGCAAACAACTAACAGCTGGCAAAACAGCGAAGTGGAAGGTATTGATATTATGCTGGCTATCGACGTGTCTACCAGTATGTTGGCGGAAGATTTGAAACCTAACAGACTGGAAGCGGCCAAGGAAGTGGCAGCAGAGTTTATCAACGGCAGACCTAATGATAATATCGGTATTACACTCTTTGCCGGTGAAAGCTTTACGCAATGTCCATTGACTGTAGACCACGCTGTGTTGCTAAATCTGATAAAAGATGCCAAGTGCGGACTGATAGAAGATGGTACGGCAGTGGGGATGGGAATAGCCAATGCTGTGACCAGACTGAAGGGTAGCAAGGCTAAGTCTAAAGTCATTATTCTTCTGACAGACGGTACCAATAACCGGGGAGACATTTCACCGCTTACGGCTGCTGAAATAGCCAAAGAGTTTGGCATCAGAGTATATACTATCGGAGTAGGTACCAATGGTACCGCTCCGTATCCGTATCCTGTGGGCGGTACAGTGCAATATGTCAATGTACCAGTGGAAATTGACGAAAAGACACTGACCCAAATTGCAGGAACCACAGAAGGTAATTATTTCAGGGCTACCAGTAATACCAAGTTAAAAGAAGTGTATGAAGAAATAGATAAACTGGAAAAGACCAAACTGCATGTGAAAGAATTCAGTAAACGTCAGGAAGAGTATCGATATTTTGCTTTGGCTGCATTTATTTGCGTTCTTTTGGAAGTGCTGCTTAGAAATTCAGTTTTGAAGAAAATTCCCTAATTTGAACTTGAATAAAATTTGTTGATATGTTTCGATTTGAAGAACCCGCTTATCTGTACTTGTTATTGTTGTTGCCAGTATTGGCCGTATTTTACTTGTACTCGAATTATAGAAGACGCAAAGCCATCAAAGAATTTGGTGACCCGGAACTGTTGGCTGTTTTGATGCCTGAAGTGTCGAAATATCGTCCGGATGTTAAATTCTGGCTGGTTTGTACGGCGCTGGGACTTTTTGCCATATTGCTGGCCCGTCCACAGTTTGGATCTAAATTGGAAACTGTGAAAAGACAGGGAGTGGAAGTAATGATAGCATTGGATATTTCAAACTCCATGTTGGCTCAAGATGTGCAGCCCAGCCGATTGGCCAAGGCTAAAAGATTGGTTGCCCAACTGGTTGAAAAGATGCAAAATGATAAAGTAGGTATGATTGTTTTTGCCGGAGATGCGTTTACGCAACTTCCTATCACCAGCGACTATATATCAGCCAAAATGTTCTTGGAATCTATTGATCCTTCGCTCATCTCCAAGCAAGGAACTGCTATCGGTGCCGCTATTAATCTGGGGATAAAGAGCTTTACACCCCAGGAAGGTGTGGGACGTACCTTGATAGTAATCACCGATGGTGAAAATCACGAGGATGGGGCTTTGGAAGCGGCTAAAGCGGCGGCAGAAAAAGGTATTCAGGTCAATGTGTTGGGAGTAGGTTTTCCCGAAGGTGCTCCCATTCCCATACCCGGAACCAATGAGTATAGAAAAGACCGTAATAATGAGGTGATTGTAACCAGACTCAACGAACAGATGTGTCAGGAAATTGCAAAAAATGGAAAGGGTATTTATGCACGGGTAGATAATACCAATAATGCACAGAAAATTATTGCCAAAGAAATAGATAAGATGGCTAAGTCTGACGTAGAAACGCAGGTATTTACTGAATTCAATGAACAATTTCAGGCTGTGGCATGGATTATTCTGATTCTACTGCTGGCCGAAATGTTGGTATTAGAACGCAAGAATCCTCTGTTTCGTAACATTCATTTATTTTCAAATAAAAAATAAGGGTACTTATGTGGCGAAATTATAAATTTATAAGTCTATTTTTTATGCTGTGTGGCATAGCTTCTGTTGCCCACGCACAGAAAGCTGAACGAGATTATCTGCGTAAAGGAAACAGAGCGTATAAGGATAGCTTGTTTACAGATGCTGAAATTGATTATCGGAAAGCGCTGGATGTAAATCCTACATCTACTATTGCGATGTATAATCTGGGAAATGTCTTGTCTGCTCAAAACAAACAAAAAGAGGCTTTGGAAACCTATATCGGGGCTAGCAAAATAGAAAAAAATAAATCGAACCTAGCCTCAATATATCATAATATGGGGGTAATATGGCAAACACAAAAAGAGTATGCAAAAGCATTGGAAGCGTATAAGGAATCGCTGCGGAATAATCCGAAAGATGATGAAACACGTTACAACTTGGCATTGGTTCAGAAGCTACTGAAAGATCAGCAGCAACAGCAGAATCAACAGAATGAACAACAACAAGATAAACAAGAAAAGCAAGAACAAGAAAAGAACAAAGAGCAGAATAAGCAAGAACAGCAGAAAAATGAACAGCAACAACAGCAGCAACAGAATCAAGACAATAAAATGTCGAAAGAAAATGCTGAGCAATTGCTGAATTCTGTGATGCAGGATGAAAAGAATATTCAAGATAAAGTGAAAAAGCAACAAGTAATTCAAGGTGGACGCCTGGAAAAAGATTGGTAAACATTTATATAGATAGGATATATGAGAAGAGTAACTTTCTTATGGATAGCTTTATTGATTTTCTGTGTGCGCGCAATAGCAGATGAGAAGATTACCTTTACTGCATCGGCACCGGAAGCTGTGGTAATAGGTGATCAATTCAGACTATCTTATACGGTAAACACGCAGAATGTAAAGGATTTACGTATACCTTCCATCAAGGATTTTGAAGTATTGATGGGGCCTAGCAGGTCGTATAGCAGACAAATTATCAACGGAAATAGCAGTGAGTCACTTACGTATACGTACATCTTGCAAGCTAGGAAAGAAGGTACATTTACAATTCCTGCGGCAACCATTCAAGCAAAAGGCAATAATTTAGTTTCCAATTCTTTAGAAATAAAGGTATTACCGTCTGATAAAGAATCGGCTGGCAATGCTTCTAATCAGACACAAGCAGGTAACGCCAAGCAGAAGAATGCTGCACAGATATCAAGTTCGGATTTATTGGTCAGAGCCATTGCCAGCAAGACTAAGGTTTATGAACAAGAGGCTTTCCTGTTGTCATATAAGATATATACAGCAGTGGAATTGCGTGGGTTTGACAACGTAAAACTCCCTGATTTTAAAGGCTTTCATTCACAGGAAATAGAATTGCCCAATGACCGCAAGTGGGGTTTGGAACATTATAACGGACGTAATTACCAGACTACAGTCTATCGGCAATTTATACTGTTTCCACAGCAAACGGGTAAATTAACTATAGAACCTGCCCGCTTCGATGCCTCCATTGCTAAAGCTGTGCATGTAGATGATCCGTTTGAAGCATTCTTTAATGGAGGCGGAGGATATGTAGAGGTGAAAAAACAGATTATAACTCCCAAATTAATAATTAATTCACAAGAATTACCGGCTGGTAAACCGGCAGGCTTTTCAGGTGGAGTGGGGGAATTTACTCTTTCATCGTCTATCAGCAAGACTGCCTTGAAAACGAATGATGCCGTCACCTTGAAATTGGTGTTATCGGGAACAGGAAACTTCAAACTGATTTCTACTCCGGAAGTGAAATTTCCTGAGGACTTTGAAGTGTATGATCCTAAAATCGAAGATAAATTCCAACCAACCCATACGGGACTGTCCGGAAATAGGGTAATAGAATACCTGGCCATACCTAGACACGCTGGCCGCTATAAAATTCCGGCTGTCAAATTTAGCTATTTTGATATAAAGTCGGGCTCATATAAGACTTTGACAACTGATGCCTATGAATTGGACATCGAAAAAGGGGAAGGAGGCAATGCTCAACAAGCTATTGCTAACTTTACAAATAAAGAAGACTTGAAAGTTCTTAATGAGGATATACGGTATATAAAACAAAATGATGTAAAACTGATGCCTAAGAAAGTATTCTTCTTTGGCTCCACTACTTATTGGCTGTTCTATATCATACCAGGACTGGCTTTCATCATTTTCTTTGTGATGTACCGTAAGCAGATTGCAGCTAATGCCAATGTGACTAAAATGCGTACGAAGAAGGCTAATAAAGTAGCAGCAAAACGCATGAAACAGGCAGAAAAACTACTGAAGGAGAATAAGAAAGATGCATTCTATGACGAAGTTCTAAAAGCTTTATGGGGATATATCAGCGACAAGTTGAATATTCCATTATCTGCACTTTCAAAAGATAATATCGACGAAAAACTTCAAGAGCATGGAGTAGATCATGAATTGATTAGCGAATTCTTACGCACCTTGGATAATTGTGAATTTGCCAGATTTGCACCGGGTAACGATAACCAGGCTATGGATAAGATTTATGCATCCTCGCTGGGCGTGATAAGTAAAATGGAAAATTCTATAAAACAAAAATGATGAAGGAGGCCATACAGATGAAAAAAATATATTTCCTGATTGTTGCACTATTCTCTATAACAACCTGTCTCTGCGGGCAAGAAAACAGTAAAATCAGTGCTGATAGTGCCTATATCAAAGGTAATTATGCACAGGCTATTGAAATATACGAGAATATATTAAAAAACGGTGAAGCAGCAGAAATCTATTATAACTTAGGTAATAGCTATTATAAATCGGACAACATTGCCAAAGCTATTTTAAACTATGAGCGGGCCTTATTGCTGAGACCTGACAATGCTGACATCCGGGCAAATTTGGAAATAGCAAGAAGCAAGGCTATTGATAAAGTGATGGCTGTGCCTGAAGTATTCTTTATCTCTTGGGGAAAATCTCTGATTAACAGCCTTAGTATTGACCAATGGGCTCAATTAGGTATAGCATCGTTTTGGCTGTGTCTGATATCTATTTCCTTGTTTTTCTTTAGCAAAACTGCCAAATGGCAAAAAGGTGGCTTTGTATTGGGCATCAGCTTTATGGTGATAGTGGTACTATCCAATGTATTCGCCAACTATCAAAAGAAGCAAATTCTGTTAAGAAATGAAGCCATAATACTAGCTCCGAGCGTTACCGTGCGCAGTACGCCTAGTGAAAATGGCACCAGTCTTTTTATACTGCACGAAGGTAGAAAAATCCATGTGAAGGATGATTCTATGAAAGAGTGGACAGAAATAAGCTTGGAAGATGGTAAAGTAGGTTGGATACCAGCCTCTGCTATGGAATTAATATAGAAAGTTGAAAATAAAGGAGTGAAAATGTATGGCACTTATATTATTTTTTACTAAGTTTATAGCGTGAAAATAAATCAAATCTAGTACTAACCATTAAATTGATAGATATGAGAACAATAACATTCAATGAGCTTAGAAAAATCAAAGATTCACTGCCTAGTGGTAGTATGCACAGAATTGCAGATGAATTAGGATTAAACGTAGATACTGTGAGAAATTTTTTCGGCGGACACAATTTCAAGGAGGGTAAAAGCGTAGGAATTCACCTTGAACCAGGGCCTGATGGCGGCTTGGTTATGATTGATGATACTACAGTGCTAGATCGCGCATTGCATATCCTTGATGAAATGGCTTCAGAAAATACGAATACATCTGAAATTTAGAATAATCCGCAATCTGGCCAACTTAAGAATACGAGTTTGCAGATTACTGAAAAAGGATGCTCCTTCTAATTAACTCGAGAATTGGGTTTAATTTAGAAGGAGCATTCTTTTTCAGTAAAAAGACTCTGAAAAGAAATGCCATCGGCTGTGGTTCACAGGTTAATAGTATTCAAATATATTCATAGATAAAATTTCCAAGAATAGCATTTTAAATAATTACCTGGATTGATAATAAAATCAGTTATTATATAATAAGCAATATCATGATTATGTTTAATAATGAAAGCGCAATAACATAATAACTTCTATAATCTTCTGTTGATTAGAAATTTAATATATACGTAGATAAAAAAATACAGAATCTGTATAAAGCCGTATTCTCCCTACTGCTTTAATACAGATTCTGTACAATGTTTTGTTTCAATACCCAAAATGCTTATCTCGGCATCATATCTTCGATTTCCTTGAATTCAGGTCCCATATCCAAGTTATAATATACTCTATAAAGACCATTCATCCACAAATCTTTTTGATCAGGTTTTAATTGTCTAGCCTTTTCATAGCAAGGTCTAGCTTTCTCATAGAAGCTCTTCAATGTCATCTGATCTTCTTTATATTTCGGATCATTTACATCTGTAGTTGCTTTTTCAGAGAAATCCTGAGCCTGCAAACAATAGATTAACCCTAAATTAGAATATGCTTCTGCATAGTTCGGATCAATGTCTGTAGTCTTAGTATAGAACTCTATAGCTTTCTCATAATCCTTCATATTATGATAAAGATATCCTTTTACATACAGATAGAATGTATTCTGAGGGTCTTTAGCCAACATGCTGTCTGCAAATTCCATTGCTTCATCATATTTATTATTGTTGCTATAATAGTCAATCAGATGGCCAAAGAAGAATGAATGCTCAGGATATTTCTGAATACCTTCTTTCAGAGATGCAATCCATTTGATGGTATCACCTTGTGCTTTTAATGCTGTAGAAATGAATTCCATGGCATACTTACCTACTTCTTTATCATTCTGTGCATAAGGTGCATACTTCAAGATGCTGGGATAATCTTCATTTTTAGCAGCTGCCAAGCTTGCATAGTAAGCTATCTGAGGCAACACAGTATCTGTCTGCAAAAGGTTTTCCTTTTCAAACATAGGGCTTGCTGCGATGTCAATATAGGCAGAAAAGAATTGCAAAGCTTTGTCGTTTAATTGCTTAGCTTCCTCATTCTCTTTTCCGGTAGCCATATTAAAATATTGGATACCTCCATTGATCAGATTGCCGCGTTCTGCCAGCATAGAAGCAGCGTTAGCTTTTCTGAATTTGTTTTTGATTTTACCTTTTTCGTTAGGTTTCTGTGCTAATTCATCACATTTAAAATAGTATTTGCACATGTCAAGTGCGCTATTGTATACCTGCAGTGTGTCATACGGTTTTCTCAGATAGGCACTTTCCATTTCTTTTTCACTTCTTCTTTTTTGGATATAACCAGCTACATCCCATGTTGCTGCATCATCCTTAGTTTCAGGATTAGTTAATGCCTCATTGATGAGCTGTTCTGCTTTTGCAAAATCAGGATTGGTTCCATTAGCTATACTTTTTGCTTCTTTTACAGCTTTTACTTGGGCAAAAGAAAAGCCTGCAGCAAACAATAAAGCTACTGATAATACTACTTTTTTCATGATTGTAGAAAATTTTAAATTAATATTGCGTCTATTCTTGATTTTCATCTTGTCCATTATCCACCGAGTTATTACTGTTGTCAGAATCAGGTGACTGATTTACGTCATCAGTATGTATATTGTCTTCTTCCAAAGCAATTTCTTCTTCATTTTCAGAGGTTACTTTACATACAGATCCGATTTCATCATTCCGTTTTTCCAGATTGATAAGTCTAACTCCCTGAGTGGCACGTCCCATGATGCGTACATCGGCCACTTTCAAGCGAATGGTAATGCCTGATTTATTGATAATCATCAAATCGTTTTCATCGGTAACAGATTTGATTGCAACCAATTTGCCAGTCTTATCAGTGATGTTCATTGTTTTCACACCCTTACCACCGCGGTTGGTTTTGCGATAGTCTTCTATATCCGAGCGTTTTCCGTATCCTTGTTCAGATACTACCATAATCGTTTCAGTTTCAGGGTCTTTTATACAAATCATACCTACCACTTCATCCTGTCCGTCGTCATCTAATGTGATACCGCGTACACCGGCTGCTATACGTCCCATTTCGCGCACGGCACTTTCATGGAATCGGATGGCACGTCCGTTTCTGTTGGCAATGATAATTTCATTATCTCCATTGGTCATACGTACTTCTATCACGCGGTCGTCTTCGCGGATGGTGATGGCGTTTACACCATTTTGACGCGGTCTGGAGTATTGCTCCAGCAGTGTTTTTTTGATGACTCCCTTCTTGGTGCAGAATAGTACGTAATGGCTGTTGATGAATTCTTCGTCGTTCAAGTTCTTAACACGCAGATACGCATTGACAGCATCGTCCGGTTCAATATTAAGAAGATTCTGAATGGCTCTTCCTTTGGAGTTTTTCGAGCCTTCAGGAATTTCATAAACTTTCAGCCAATAGCACTTACCCTTTTGTGTAAAGAACATCATGGTGTTGTGCATAGTGGCCGGATAGATATGTTCTACGAAATCCTCGTCGCGCGTTTCTGTGCCCTTAGAGCCCACTCCTCCTCTATTTTGAGCTCTAAATTCGCTCAGAGGTGTGCGTTTGATGTATCCCATATGTGAAATGGTGATAATCATTTCATCGTCGGCATAGAAATCTTCGGGATTAAACTCTTCTGAAGCGTATACGATTTCAGAGCGTCGTTCGTCGCCGTATTTTTCTTTCACTTCCATCAACTCATCTTTGATGACTTTTCGGCAGAGTTCGTCGTTCACCAGAATTTCTTCCAGGTAAGCGATTCTTTTCTGTATTTCCTCATACTCTGCATGCAGTTGGTCTTGCATCAGTCCGGTGAGTTGTCTTAATCTCATTTCGACGATAGCACGAGCCTGTATTTCAGAGAGTTGGAATCTTTCCATCAATCCGTTTATAGCATCATTGGGAGATTTGGCTGCGCGAATGATTCTGATTACCTCGTCGATGTTGTCTGACGCAATGATTAAGCCTTCCAGAATATGGGCTCTTTCTTTTGCTTTGCGCAAATCGTATTGTGTGCGACGGATAACCACATCGTGGCGGTGTTCTACGAAATACTTAATCAGTTCTTTGAGATTCAGTAATCTGGGTCGTCCGTGTACCAGTGCCACATTGTTCACTCCGAAGGAAGTCTGCAGCTGTGTCATCTTATACAGCTTGTTCAGCACCACACTGGCATTGGCATCGCGTTTCACATCGATTACGATACGCATACCTTCGCGGTCGGACTCATCATTGGCATTGGAGATGCCTTCGATTTTCTTATCATTGGCCAATTCGGCAATTGATTTAATCAGTTCGGCTTTATTTACGCCGTAGGGAATCTCTGTAACAACGATTTTATCGTGTGTAGCTCCTGATTCAATTTCGGCTTTGGCGCGCATCACTACTCGTCCTCTACCGGTGAGGTAAGCTTCGCGCACACCGCTCATGCCATAGATGTAACCTCCTGTAGGGAAATCCGGTGCCTTTACATAATTCATCAGTTCCTCTATATCGATATCGTTGTTATCAATATAGGCGATGCATGCATCGATTACTTCTGTCAGGTTGTGTGTAGGCATATTGGTAGCCATACCTACGGCAATACCGGATGCTCCGTTGATAAGGAGATTGGGGATGCGTGTAGGCATTACGGTAGGTTCTTGTAGAGAGTCGTCGAAGTTGTTCTGCATATCTACCGTTTCCTTATCGAGATCTTGCATCATATCTTCGCCGATTTTTTGCAGTCGGCATTCGGTGTAACGCATGGCTGCTGCGCTGTCACCGTCTACAGAACCGTAGTTTCCTTGTCCATCTACCAGCATGTAGCGCATGGCCCACGGCTGAGCCATACGGACCAATGCTCCGTATACGGAAGAGTCACCATGAGGATGGTATTTACCCAGTACCTCACCCACTACTCTGGCAGATTTCTTATAGGGTTTATCAGAAGTGTTTCCCAATCCCATCATTCCGTAAAGGATTCTGCGATGAACGGGTTTAAAACCATCTCTTACATCGGGAAGGGCACGTGATACAATGACTGACATGGAGTAGTCAATGTACGATGACTTCATTTCCTCCTCAATGTTTATCTTTATAATTCTGTCTTGTTCAAGCATTTAGAAAGATTATTAATTATACATTTTGCGGTTCTATAAAAACCACGCTAAGGTACTGCTTTTTTACGATATACAAAAGTTTTCAAGCAGAAACTTTGTTTTTTTACGGCAGAGGTGTTGTGTCGTATTAGTCCCGTATGAAAGTAGCTTTACACCTAATTTAATATATATACCTCCTGAAGCATATCTCCATGGAGTTCTACTTTCGTATCCATGGAGTTATGTTTTTATATCCATGGAGCTATGCTTTTCTATCCATGGAGCTATGCTTTTCTATCCATGGATTTAGTATGGCATACTATTTGCTGTAAATTAAACCGTTGAAACGGCTGTATGAATATGATAAATATTGTATCTTTGTCGGTCGTTTATTGATTTTGAAAGGAAGAAGAACTATACTATAATATGAGCAACCATTTTTCACAAAGAGTTACCGATATTCTTGTTTTGAGTAAACAAGAAGCTATCAGGCTGCAGAATTATCACATATTTCCTGAAACTTTATTGCTGGGGATGATGCGTGAAGGGAAAGGGAAGGCTGTGGAGATTCTGCGGAGTTTTAATGTGGATTTTCTGCATATAAAAAAGAGAATAGAAGAATTACTGCGTTCCGACCAGATTGACACCACTCCTCAGGAGGAGGTAGAACTATCTGAACATGCGGCTAAAATCATGAAGATGAGTATTCTGGAGTCTCGATTGCTAAAAGATGAAGAGGCTGATACGGAACATGTCTTATTGGCGATGCTGAAAGATAATTCCAGCTTTGCTGCGGAGGAACTGATGAACAGCCACGTGAGTTACCAGGCGGTACTGGATAAGCTGTCTAAGAATCGCACACAGCCGGTAGGCGGAATGGATTTTGCCGAAGAAGAGGAAGAGGATGATGCACATGCCGTTACACCCGGCTCTGCGCCAAACAGCTATCAGGGTGCTTCCAAAGCTTCTTCCGGCCGAAGTGAGCACGATACTCCTGCCTTGGATAATTTCAGCATTGATATGACCCGTGCTGCAGCAGAGGGTAAGCTCGACCCCGTAGTGGGCCGTGAGCACGAGATAGAACGGGTGGCACAGATACTGAGCCGCCGAAAGAAGAACAACCCTGTTCTGATAGGAGAAGCGGGTGTGGGAAAATCGGCTATCGTAGAAGGATTGGCCTTGCGTATTGTACAGAAGAAAGTGTCGCACACCCTGCTCAATAAACGGGTGGTTATGCTGGATATCACTTCTGTAGTGGCCGGAACCAAGTACCGCGGACAGTTTGAAGAGCGTATCCGCTCCATTATCAATGAATTGCATAGAAATCCGGACGTTATCTTGTTTATCGACGAGATTCATACCATTGTGGGTGCAGGTGCAGCAGAGGGTTCTATGGATGCGGCCAATATCCTGAAACCGGCACTGGCTAGAGGAGAAATACAGTGCATCGGAGCCACTACCCTGTCGGAATACAGAAAAAGTATTGAAAAAGACGGTGCTTTGGAGCGTCGGTTCCAAAAGATTATCGTAGAGCCTACTACTTCACAGGAAACCTTACAGATATTAACCAATATCAAGGATAAATACGAAGACCATCACAACGTGACCTATACAGAAGGTGCCATTGCTGCCTGCGTTACGCTGGCCGAGCGATATATAACCGACAGATGTTTCCCGGATAAGGCTATCGATGTACTGGATGAAGTCGGTTCCAGAGTGCACCTGACCAATATCACCGTGCCGAAAGAAATCGAAGAACAGGAAAGAAAGATAGAAGAAGCCCAGACTGCAAAGTCGGAAGCCGTGAAGTCGCAGAATTTCGAATTGGCTGCCAGCTATCGCGACCGAGAGAAAAAACTCATCAGCGACTTCGAGCTGATGAAGCGAAATTGGGAAGAGAGTCTGAAAGACAGCCGGCAAGTCGTAGACGAAGAAGCGGTGGCCAAGACCGTTTCTTCCATGACCGGTATTCCCGTACAGCGGATGGCACAGGCAGAAGGTGTCAAATTGGCAGGTATGAAGAAGGCACTTCAATCCAAAATTATAGCACAAGATGTAGCCATCGATAAGCTTACCAAAGCTATTCTGCGCAGTCGTATCGGGCTGAAAGACCCGAACCGTCCCATTGGCGCCTTTATGTTTTTAGGACCTACCGGCGTGGGTAAGACGCACCTCACCAAGGAGCTGGCCAAATTCATGTTTGGCTCTGTGGACGATTTGATTCGCGTAGACATGAGCGAATACATGGAGAAATATTCGGTATCCAGACTTATCGGTTCGCCTCCGGGTTATGTGGGATACGAAGAAGGAGGACAGCTGACGGAGAAGGTCCGTCGCAAGCCCTACTCCATCATCCTGTTCGATGAAATAGAAAAAGCCCATCCCGATGTCTTCAACCTTTTGCTGCAGGTAATGGATGAGGGACGTCTGACTGACAGCTTTGGCAGAACGGTAGATTTCAAGAATACCATCATCATCATGACGTCTAACGTGGGTACCCGCCAGCTGAAAGACTTTGGACGAGGAGTAGGATTTGCCACCCAAAGCCGTCTGGACGATAAGGAATATTCACGCGAGGTGATTCAGAAAGCATTGAACAAATCATTTGCACCGGAATTCCTGAATCGCATAGATGAAATCATCACCTTCGACCAGCTATCTCTCGAAGCCATTGTTCAAATAGTGGAAATAGAACTTAAAGTGCTGAGTGATAGAGTTGAAAAAATAGGCTATAAGATTACGCTGGATGATGAAGCCAAGCATTTTATTGCTACTAAGGGATACGATGTGCAGTTTGGCGCACGTCCGCTGAAGCGAGCCATACAGACCTATTTGGAAGATGCCATTTCTGAAAAGGTGCTGACCGACGGTGTGCAGGCAGGTGCCGCTTTTACAGTTACTCTGAATGCTGCGAAAGATGCTCTGGACATTCGGGTGCATCAGCCGGAGGAATAAATGGCAAAACAGACAAAATGTCAGTCTTTAGCAGACTGGCATTTTTTTTGTTTTCTCATGAAACAAAAAGAATAAACTTTTAAAATCTAGTTAGTATTATGCAAAAAGGAAATATTGGGGTAACCACAGAAAACATTTTCCCCGTCATTAAAAAATTCTTGTATAGCGATCATGAAATCTTCCTTCGCGAGTTGGTGTCTAATGCAGTAGATGCTACGCAGAAGCTGAAGACCTTGTCATCTATCGGCGAATTCCAAGGTGAACTGGGTAATTTAACCGTTCATGTTTCTTTAGATAAAGACACCATCACCGTATCAGACCGTGGCGTGGGTCTGACGGCAGAAGAAATAGATAAATACATCAATCAGATAGCCTTTTCAGGTGCCAATGATTTTCTGGAAAAATATAAGAACGACGCTAATGCCATCATCGGTCATTTCGGCTTAGGTTTCTATTCGGCTTTCATGGTGGCCAACAAAGTGGAAATCGTAACCAAATCATGGAAAGAAGGAGCCCAGGCTGTGAAATGGACTTGCGACGGAAGTCCGGAGTTTACGCTGGAAGAAACAGAAAAGGCTGATAGAGGTACCGACATCATTCTTCACATCGACGATGACTGCAAGGAATTCCTAGAAGAAGCCCGCCTGTCTGCACTGCTGAAGAAGTATTGCAGCTTCCTGCCCGTACCGGTAGCCTTCGGCAAAAAGAAAGAGTGGAAAGACGGCAAGCAGGTGGAAACAGCTGAGGATAATATCATCAATGAAACTGCTCCCCTTTGGACTAAAAAACCCAGTGAACTGAAGGATGAAGACTACAAGCAGTTCTATAGCAACCTTTATCCGATGTCTGACGAACCTCTCTTCTGGATTCATCTGAATGTGGATTATCCGTTCCACCTTACAGGTGTACTCTACTTCCCCAAGGTGAAGAGCAATATCGAACTGAATAAAAACAAAATACAGTTGTATTGTAATCAGGTATATGTCACAGATTCTGTAGAAGGCATCGTGCCAGACTTCCTTACCCTGCTGCATGGTGTGCTCGATTCTCCCGACATTCCGCTGAACGTATCTCGTTCTTATCTGCAAAGTGATTCTAACGTCAAGAAGATTTCTACCTATATCACCAAGAAGGTATCAGACAGACTGCAATCTATCTTCAAGACAGACAGAAAGCAGTTTGAAGAAAAATGGGGCGATTTGAAGATATTCATCAATTACGGTATGCTGACACAGGAAGACTTCTATGACAGAGCCAAGGATTTTGCCCTGTTTACCGATACCGAAGGACAGCATTATACCTTTGAAGAATATAAGACACTGATTAAAGATAATCAGACTGATAAAGAAGGTAACTTGATTTATCTGTATGCCAACAACAAGGATGAGCAATACAGCTACATCGAAGCTGCCAAGAACAAAGGCTATAATGTATTGCTGATGGATGGTCAGCTGGACATTGCTGTAGTAAGTATGCTGGAGCAAAAACTGGAGAAGGCACGCTTCACCCGTGTAGACAGTGATGTAATTGACCGTCTCATTGTGAAAGAAGACCAGACTTCATCAGAACTGGCTGCCAATGAGCAAGAGTCCTTGTCGGTTATCTTTAAGAGCCAGTTGCCTGCGCTGGACAAGACAGAGTTCCATGTAGTGGCTCAATCGCTCGGAGAAAACCTTGCTCCGGTAGTGATTACCCAAAGCGAATACATGCGCCGTATGAAGGAAATGGCCAATATCCAGGCTGGAATGAGCTTCTACGGTGAAATGCCCGACATGTTTAATCTGGTACTGAATGCAGACCACCCGCTGCTCAAGGGTGTGCTGGCCGATGAACAGAAAGAATGCGCAGCTGCAGTGGCTCCCATTCAGGAAGAGGCAGATGGCCTGAAGCACCGCATCGGCGAACTGAAGAAGTTGCATGAAGGTAAAAAAGAAGAGGAAATTCCTGTAGCCGAGAAAGACGAAGTGAAAGAACTGGAGAGCCAATGCGAAGCATTGAAGGCACGGAAGGAAACCGTATGGAAAGAGTATGCCGTACGAAACAAGACAGTACGCCAGCTCATCGACTTGGCACTTCTGCAAAACGGCATGCTGAAAGGCGCGGCTTTAAACGATTTTGTCAAGAGAAGTTTAGAGATTATGAAATAATGGCGAATGCACATTAGCCGCTATTTCGGTCATCATAAGAGGAGCACCACACGCTACATCCAGGGCTGTGGTGCTCTCTTTATATATAGCGGTGAAAGTTTTTTGCGCATGTATAGACCCTTTTTTGGAAACTATTCCTTATATTTGAGCGTTCATTTATCGCTAACCTTTTTATACAGAACCATATTTTATTGATTATGAAAAAGATTCTGCTGTGTATGGCATCGGTTCTCTTTGCAGTACAACTGTCCTTTGCCCAAAAAGTTGGGCTGGTACTGAGCGGAGGTGGTGCCAAAGGCATGACTCACATAGGTATTATCCGCGCGCTGGAAGAAAACAATATTCCTATCGACTACATTGCCGGTACCTCCATGGGTGCCATTGTGGGCTCTCTATATGCTATGGGCTATTCTCCGGATGATATGGAAGCTCTCTTGAAGTCGCCCGATTTCAAGACTTGGTATTCCGGGCAGATAGAACCTCAATACGAGTATTATTTTAAGAAAAACCGGGCCACACCGGAGTTATTCAATATCCGTTTCGACTTTAAAGATTCGCTGCACATCAATCCGGTGAAACTGCCCACCAGCATGATTAACCCCATTCAGATGAATCTGGTTTTTGTGGAACTCTTTGCTCGCTCCACCGCTGCCTGCCGCGGTAATTTCAATCGCTTATTCGTACCCTTCCGTTGCATCGCTTCCGATGTATATAATAAGAAACCGTTGATTATGCGGAATGGCGACCTTGGAGATGCTGTGCGTGCCTCCATGAGTTTCCCGTTTGTATTCAAGCCGATAGAGATAGACAGTGTGCTGGCTTATGACGGAGGTATCTACAATAATTTTCCGACCGACATTATGCGACAGGATTTTAAGCCGGATATTATCATAGGCAGTGTGGTGGCTGCCAATCCCAGTAAACCCAAGGAAAACGACCTGATGAGCCAGATAGAGAATATGGTGATGCAAAAGACGGACTACAGCCTGCCCGACTCGCTGGGGATATTGATGACATTTAAATATGACGACGTCAGTCTGATGGATTTTGACCGGCTGAAAGAACTGCACGACATCGGCTATAAGCGCACCATGGAATTGATGGACTCCATCAAAGGACGGATTCCCAGAAGAGTATCGGCCGAGAATATACGCCTCAGAAGAATGCTGTACCGCAAGGAGCTACCTCAGCTTCGTTTTCGCGACATCTATATCGACGGTGGCGTAAACGAACAGCAACAGGCTTACATAAAAAAAGAGTTTCACAGCGATGAAGACGAAATATTCAGCTATGAAGATTTAAAAAGAGGATACTTCAGACTGCTGGCAGACAATATGATTTCGGAAATCATACCACATGCCATTTATGACCCCCTTACAGAACTGTATTCTCTCAGACTAAAGGTAAAGATGGAAGACAGCTTTTCAGTGCGGGTTGGAGGAAGTGTCTCTTCCAGCAGTTCCAATCAGATTTATCTAGGCGTAGGTTATCAAAATCTGAATTACTATTCAAAAGAAGTGATTCTGGACGGGCAAATCGGTAAGATTTATAATAATGCACAGTTATTGGCACGTATCGATTTGCCTACGCATATTCCCACTTCTTTGCGGTTTATTGCTTCCTACAGCACATTCGACTATTATAAGAAAGATAAGTTGTTCTCCAGGACGGATAAACCCTCTTTCAATACCAAGGACGAACGGTTTGCCAAATTAATGGTTGCCTTGCCGTTCATGGCCAACAAACGTGCCGAAATAGCCTTTGGAGTAGGACGATTAGAAGACAGCTATTTTCAGACCAATACAATCAATTTTGAAAAAGACCGTTCAGACAAGAGTGTGTATCGCTTGCTGGGAGGATCTATAGGGTTCTATGGAAGTACACTCAATGCTCGCCAATATGCCAGTAAAGGTTACTATGAGAGACTGTTGGCACAAGTCTTTACCGGCAACGAAAAATTCCTGCCTGGCAATGCGGATGATAAGGTGACACCCTGGAAAGAACGCCAATCTTGGCTTCAGATATCGTATATGAAAGAGGCTTATCACTCAATGACCAAGAAGTTCATTTTGGGATGGAGAGGAGAATTGGCCTACTCTTCCAAGAACTTTTCAGAGAATTACACCGCTACTATGATGCAGGCTTGTGATTTTTCACCCACTCCTCATAGTAAACTGATGTATAATGAAGCTTTTCGAGCCAATCAATACTTAGCTGCAGGAATCAAACCCATTATAGCATTCAATGACATGTTTCAGCTGAGAACAGAATTCTATGGATTTGCTCCTATTTTTCCTATCAAGAAGAATGCGCAAAACAAGGCATATTACGGAAAAGCATTTTCTGAGTTCGAATATATGGGAGAAATTTCAGTAGTGTGCCAGCTGCCATTTGGGGCTATCTCAGCATACGTAAATCATTATAGCTCACCTAAAAAGGAGTGGAATGTAGGGCTGACACTAGGGTGGCAACTATTCAACTATCGATTCATTGAATAAAAAAAAATAAGAAAAAAAAGCTGGAAAAGTTTGCAGATTCAAAAATAACCCGTATCTTTGCACCCGTTAAAACGAAACAACAAGGTCGCGTAGCTCAACTGAATAGAGTAGCTGACTACGGATCAGCCGGTTACAGGTTTGAATCCTGTCGCGATCACTCTCATTTTAACAAGGCCGCGTAGCTCAACTGAATAGAGTAGCTGACTACGGATCAGCCGGTTACAG
>CALADS010000023.1 GCA_937890825.1 uncultured Bacteroides sp.
GGCAAACATTACACTCAGAAGGGTCACTAATGCAAAATAAAACTTTTTCATGGCGCTTGTTTTTTAGGGTTATAACTTCATGTTCTTGTTGTTTCTCGAATCATTGGGTTTCTTCAGTTTGTCTTTCTCAGCCTTCTTCCGGGCGATAGGTTCCAACACCTGGTTGACATCTTCAATAATCTTTACATAATTCTGTTGTACGATTTCCTCCAGGATATCCATTTCCAGCTTCTCGTTGCCGGATGCCAATTTGACCGGCAGAGAGAACGGAGGGATCTCTTTTTCTTCAAACTTGCACATGTTCATCTGCACATTGAAGAAGGGCGGCTTTCCACCGGCTATCTTGCCGATGAAGTGACCGGCTGACTGGCCAGCCACTTCACGGGCCTTCAGTACCTTTTCCTTCTGCAGGCTTTCAGTCCGGCTGTTTCCGCCTCCCTCCTGTTGAGAGAAACTTTCCTGGGCTTCCTTCTGTTCTCCGAAAAGATTTTCAATGTCCTTGGCAGTCTTTTCGTTTCCGGTCATACCATAGGCTTGGGTACCGCAGGATGCTTTCAAGATATTGGCACTCTTCTCTCCATAATCTCGGACTGCCTGATTGAAATCCTGCACAGCCAGGATGGTCGATACATTATGCTTTCGAGCGGTTCCGATAAAGGTGTCAATGCCTTGTAGCAGGATGGTCGGAAACTCATCCACCATGAAGACGCTGGTGGCTTTCCCAGGATTGTTCATCTGCGACATCAGCACACTACCGATACAGGAGATGGCTGGAGAAACGGCTTCCTTGATGGTGGGGGCATTACCGACACAAAGCAGAGTCGGATGCTCCTTGTTGGTGATGTCCAGCGAAAACTCTTCCTCCGGCAGGGGCGACAACACCCAAAAGATGTATTTGTTGTTCAGCATGACCAGCGGAGTCTGTGCCGATGATACGGCTCCGGCTGTCTGCTGCTGGGCTCCGAGCTTCCAGGCTGTCAGCATCGAAGACATGTTCAAAGCTATTTCAGCATCTTCCGAAAGCCATTCAAAAACAAGTTCGCTGTCAGAAAGAGCGAAAGCAATCACATGGGGTAGCGTACATATTCCCTTGTCCTTGTCTTTAAAGCATTTGTAGGCGATTGAATAGACGTAGTTGATGGCATTGTTCGCCCAGAAGTCAGTCTTCTCCTTCCAACTGGCCTCCAAATTCTTCATCAGGGTCATGATGATGTTCCGGATGAAAAGGGATTCATTCCCCTTGGCCATATACTTCGGTGAGAGCACATTCACTCTCACGGTTCTCGACATATCGACAAAGTTGATGTAGGCAAAGTTGGGGGTAGGCTTGCCTTGCTTCTTAAAGTATTCGATACTACCGTAAGCAATCCTCGACAGGATGGGTGAGTTGTCCTTGGTCGGATCACCTTCCCAGTCATAGATGAATCCGGCATAATTCCGTTCGGCACATTGGTAAATCATTCCCTTGATCCAGCTTTCAGACTTTCCGGATCCGGGTCCTCCGTCGATGTAGATATTCTGTTGGGGCTTGTGGATGACCAGGGGGCCTTCAGCCGTCTCAAAGGCGAAGTAGAAAGGAGATGTCTCGTTGCTCAATCCGAAGATACTTGAATCTGAGACCACCTTCCGGCGGAAGAAATAAGGTAACGTCTTGATGACAAGCAGGGTGTAGCCGACAAAAACTACGGGAAAGAAGAAGAGGTTATACCAGCGGATTACCTGGCTGAACCCAGCTACCAGCGCGGTAGCTGCCAGCAAGGTCAAACTGGTATAAAACCACTTCCTGTCCTCCGGTCCCGGCTTGCGGTATGGAAAGAGAAAGGCCAGTCCGGCTATCAGTATCACATAGAGGAAACGGAACAGGAGCTGCTTGTCCATCAGTTTTCCCCAAATTCCTTGCATCTCCGGTTCATAGAACCGGTTGATGATTGCCCACTGAAACAGCACGGCCATCCCAATCAACGTAGATAGCAGTATCAAGATGAATGACAGGTCTTTCTTCTCTTTATCCATACCTTTATCACTTTAGACGGTTGCTTCTTCTTTCTTCTCGGCTTTTCCAAGCAGTTCGATGCGGTTGACGGTCAGGGTCACCGAAGGGATGCAGCTGCCGTCGTCCTTCTTGAATACATCAACAAAGACATCACCGGTCACATAGACCTGCACACCCTTCTTGATGTATTCCACTACCTTGCTTTCGTAATTCACGAAACAGCATACCCACAGCGTCTGTTCTGCTCCCTGCGCGTTCTTATACTTGGTTGAAACATTGAAGTTGAAACCTTTTCCATTCTTGTTCGCACGTGCATCTGCACCTACATAACCGATAATTTGTCCTGTAAACATAGTTTTAAAATTTAAAGTGCTAAAATAAAATCATTATTCATGGTTTTCCGTTCCTGATAGGCCTCCATCCAGTCATTGGCGGTGCGGTCATTGATTTCCAAATTCAGTTCCATCATGTCCTTCATATACATCTTCCGCAACGGCACACTGGCCATCACATCCTCCAAAGTGAACGAAACGGATTCCGGCTTGTCCGCTATGCCGAACTGCCGGTCCAGATGTTCCTTCATCCCTTCCGTCAGATGACTGCTGTCAATCCGTTCCATCAGTTCCGGTGCCGGAACAAATCCTTCCTTCTTCAGGTCATCCAGCAGTTCCTTGTTTCCCTGAATAACACCCACCATGAATTTTTCTTCCTGACTTAACAGAGAAAACATCTCCTGACTCCGTTCCTGTATCATACCACTGGCCTTTCCGACATCCGACAGGATGCTGTAGATGAACTTCGGGTCTTCCTTCAGCGCAGCCAGCCAGTTCTTCAAATACATGGCATTCTCCTCGCGAATGCTGGTCGTGATGCCCATGGCCTGTCCGGTAGTGGCTGCAGTCAGTTCGGCAATGAGTTCTTCCTTGGCGTATTTATCATCCCCAAAGACAACTCCCTTTTCCCGGTTCAGCAGATGCACTTCCCCGGTGGAATGGGCCATCTCATGCATCAGGGTGGCATAAAACGATTCACCGTCCTCAAACTGCCCTTTCAGGGGGACAACGATGTGCCCGTCCTTTTCCCCGCGTGCGTAGTAGGCCTGGTTCCCTTCCTTGGGCAGGATCGGACACACCCATTTGCCTTCTCTTATCATGACATCCAGCAGGGGCATGGCGAACATGCCTTTTTCATCCTTCAAGGCCGGTGACTTGAACCGGTTTTCCAGCTGTTCGTACAGTTCCGGCTTCACTTCCTTCAGATTGGTCTGATTCACATTGAAGACGTTGTAGGTCTTCATATAAGGGGTCACCTTGTAGTTCTCCTGCTCCTCCCTGCTGAGATGGCGGTACTGGTCCATGGTAATCTTCTTCCCGTTCTTGTCCTTGATGCTGAAGTTCCAATAGACCACCGGGAAGGAGTGTTCCCCCTTCAATACGTTCAGCCCCTTTTCCTTGGCCTGCATGAAAGTCATATAGACCGGCATGCCATACTGCTCCTTTTCCGTCAGTAAAAACAGCATAAAGGAATTGACCCCGTTGTAGTTCCGGCCATCGATGTTCTGTGGAAGTCCCCCACCCTTGGTGCTGAACCACGGCTGCTGCCAGTTATCCTCCACTTGCTGGATCTTTTCAATCATCAGTTCTGCAAAACGTTGCAGGGCTTTGTCACTTGCGGTATCCATAGGCTACTCATATAGATGGTTGTTTTCATAGTCCAACAGCCATTCCCGGGCTGTTTCGTCACTCAACTCGCGGTCCGAAGCAGCCATGGCTGCCTGATAGGCCGTTGCCAGTTCTTCCTGTGCCAGGAGAAACTGCAAATCGCTGACCGCTCCGTTTTGGTTCAGCTGAACCAGTTCGTCATAATCTTCTCTCATACGGTTGCGTTTTAGGGTGAATACTATAGATCATTGAAAGCCCGGCTTACGGTGTTGCCGATGGCTCTTGTGTTTTCCTTCAGGTGGCTGGGTTTCGGCGTGCTGGCCAGCTTGACATCGCCCAGCGTCTTTCCCGGCTTTTCCAGACCGAATATCTTCTGCACGGCTATCAGGGTCTTGGGCTGTACTCCGGATTCTCGCATCAGCGCCAGGTCCTTATCTGTGATTTGATAACCGCTCCGGTGGATTTCCTGTATCGTGTGATAACGCTCTTCCAAGGCAGCTTCCACCAGCCTTCTGCTCTGTTTTTCATTCTCCGACAGTTCGTGCGTCTTTACTCCGAACAGCGTCCTGACTTCTTCGGTTTCCCGTTCGTCCAGTCCCAACGTCCGGGCCACTCCCTTCACATACTCCTCGCTGGGCTTGTAGCCCTCTTCCCGCAGCATCTCGATCTTCTCAAAATCGCGCCGGCCAACCGCTTCCTTAAATTCGCTGTTCCTATCCCGCCCTTGCGCGGGTTCCTGTCCGGCTTTCTGCTCTAGTCCGACGGGTTGCACATCCAGCCGCTGCCGCATGGCCTGTATCATCTCGTGGGCCTTCTCGTTAGACACGCTCTGTATATTTTGGATCATCACGCCCTTCCGGTCTTCCGTCAGCTGGATGTCAGCGATAAAGTAACCGTCCTTGCTGTGCAGCAGCTTGTTCTCCAACGAATGCCCGTTGGCCAGCAGATACTTGTCAGACTTGGTGAGCTTATAGCCTTCGTATTCATCTGTCTTGCCGATGACCTGGGGTATCTTCAGCTCCTGGTTGCTGCGCACAATCACACTGTTCAGGTCCCGGTCCACCTGCAGGAAGATATCCTTGTCCCGGATGCGGACCGGCACCACCTCCCCGGCCAGCAGCTGCTCCTTGTCCTTCTTACTGAGTTTCTTCCCCAAAATCTTGTCCGGGATGACCAGCGATTCCTTCCGGTAAAAGACGGAAATACCGTCTGCATTGAATCGCAACTTCCCTGGCCTGCCGTTGAGGTCCATCAGGTCTGACATCACTCCCTTCTCCAGCCTGGTTCCCTTCCCGTCGAGGATGTTCCCTTGCTGTTGGGCATATTCATAAAGGGCCTGTCCGGTATAGCTCACCTTGTTCTTGTGGTCGATGATGGTGAAGCCGTCCCTCTCCTCTCCTTTCAGGTTCTCCCACCGGATGATGCTGACCCCTTCCTTTTCCAGTTCCTTCAGATAGGCCGGATCATTGGCCCGGTCCTTGTCGAAGAAAGCAGCTACCCGCTCTTTCGAGGCTTCCCTTCCCGGTTCATCATCAATCATACTGGCCCTTGCACGGATTTCTTTCACACCCATGACTATATTTTCGTCTCCTTTCCGAAATCGAAAGTGACCATCCCTATATTCGGTTTCATAACCCAATGACTGGGCGATGCCGCTGAATTGTCCGGCATTCTCAAAATTATAGGTTTCAAATGCTTCTCTCAGTTTCATAGCTTCAGAATTTATAAAGTGGTTCTGCAGATAGGATATATTCATTCAGTACGGCAAGCTTCATATGCCTACCCCCGTTCTTCTCATACAGTTCGATTTCAAAGACCTTGTCGTCCGGAATGGTGAACTTGTTGAATCCGAGCACAAGCCGGTTGCTACCCTTTCCCTTGATCTTCGTGTTAAACTCATCCTGATAAATGGGCTCGATGGTGGTCTCCTGCTGGATGGCGTTCTTCCGCTTCTTCTGGTCCCTTTCGAAGCATTTCACAAACTCAATATCGTAATCGATATATGAGTTGTTCTTCAGATCAAAGACAAAGAACATATAGTCTTCATGTACATATAGGTTGGCCATCGACAACTCGAACTTATTCTCAATAACTCCCAGACTAAAGATGTTACGTTTCTTCTTCTTGAGTTCCTGCAAGTGCTTCGCCATCTCCTCGCTGTTCACGTCCACATGGGCAGTATAGGGTCGCTGGTCATTGTAGTTATAGGTAAAGACAGAAGTATTGCTCCGTTGAATGGTGATATGGTAGGTGTTCATCTTCCGGTCAATGACAAACAGGTTGGAGGTATTTACAGCATCCTTGGCAGTCGCAACCTTCAGCTGGTTGTTATAGCTACTCAGTGTAAAGGATGCCTCGTTGCCCGGCGTTCCATAGACAATATCGCCCGGGAAGAAGAACTCGGCCACATGCAAGTCACTCACTTCTGCCCGGTAGTCGTGATGTTCCCATTTGTTCCTGTCTTCGTAGATATTGGGCTGCCCGTCCGTCTCTCCTGCCGGAAGGTAACGGATGTGGTAGGTATAGACGCTTCCGTCGATGCAGACCACCGTCAGGTTCGTCTCTTCTTCAAAGCCTTCGGTCTGTGCCGACAGCCGGATGACATGAGGGGCTTCCTCTAACCGGCTGGCCATCACGAGATCCTTCTGGCCGATTTCGATGTCATTCACTTGCACCGGGAATACGATATGCTTGACACAATCGAAGGTAACGTAGATGTCCTTCGGCTGGATAGCCTGCTGCAGGGGCTGTTTCTCTTGTGCCGTCACAAGGAGCGAACACAGCAGCAGGAGAATGAGAGTCAGTTCTTTTTTCATGGTCTTCACGCTTTAAGGGTTACTGAAAAATGCAGTATAGAAGGTGATGCCCCATAGGAGGAGCACACAAAGGAGAAAAGAGAGGAGTAACGATCTTATCTCCGAAAAGGCTTTTCCATCTTTACGGGCCGCATAGATACGGTAACCGAAAAATACAGCGGAAATAGCCAACAGGTAATTCAAAATATCTATCATAACTTGTCGATTAAGGTTTGTAACGGGTGACTTTTGACCGGTTCTTGCTGAGCCATTTCTTCATACAGGCGCTGTAACTCGGCTTGCACAGCCTGGCGTTTCAGCTTCGATTCTTTGGTCTCTTCCTGGATGTACATCTGATAGTTTGCCTTCAGATGTACCTTCACCTGCGAGAGACTCATGTTCAGGATCTGCTTGGCTATCTGGGTGGTGGCGCTCACCACACTGGTCACCTCACTGGCCATCGTTCCGATGGATGAAAGCGGCATGTCGATGTTCTGCACCAGTCCCTGCTCCATCCGCTTGGCAGCACTGGCCTTCAGATTGTTCGGCAGGTTCAGTCCTTCCATGGCATCGTTGTCATAAATGACGAACGATACGGGGTTGATATTGTCCCCCACCTTCAGACTACTCACCACCACATCCAGCCGGCTGGCTCCCAAGGTAGCCACCCCGTAGAAGAGGGTGTTGGCCGGTATCTTCATGCCGGCTACGGTCACGTCCTCCAGCAGACGCATCCTGACGGTGCTTCCCGTCACCACCGTCTGGTCACCGTGAATGCAGGCCTTAAACAGGTTGCTGCTCACCGGCACGGCGGTCTGCTGCTTCCGCATCCGCTTCCCGTTTTCGGCCACATAGATGGGCTTGCTTTCCTCCAGGCTGTCCAACAAGGGACTGGACGGTTGCGCGGCGCTCTTCTTTTTCTTGTCCTCATCGTATTGGAGGATGCGCTTATACATCTCCTTGCGGTAACGCTCCGACTCGTCCAGGTCCTTGCGGATCCGGGCATTCTTCCGGGCCTCCCGGATAATCTCGTTCAGGGCTTCTTCGTCTTCCAGCCCGTCCAGCTGCTGGTCCAGCTGCTGTGCGAAACGTCCCTGCCGTCCGCCTCCATAGCCCGACATCACCTCACTGTAAGGGTCGCCCTGCATTCTCCGGATACGTTCCAGCTTCCGTTCGTCATACTCCTCCTCCCGGTTGTGCAGGTCGAAATAGAAGTCCGAGCCTTTCACGTCCGATTCCTTCCGGATGCGTTCTTCCTCTTGTTTTTCCAACTCATCCCGCTTATAGGCTTCCAGCTTGTCGCCGGCCTTTTCCGATTCCTGGGCGGTGGGCTCAAAAAAGGCGGAAGCATCCTCTTTCTGCTGCGTCTCTTCGGACTGTCCTGCATGGATAAAGAACACATAGATAAACAGCATGCCCAGGATGATAGGAATCCCCATCAGCAGTTTGTTCTTATCCTTCAGTAAATCACTTGCTTTCATGGTCTGTCGTTTTTGGGGTTACAGATTCTGTCAAAGTCTCATCGTCGGCATAGCCGCCTTGTTCCACGGGGGCCGAATAGTGTACAATCCAGTCCTCGATCTTGGCCCCGTGGGCGTTGTCCTCACTGCGTGACACATCGTAGATGGTAAACTCAGCCACGATTTCCCGGGAGATGCTGCCCCGGGCCCGGTAGCCGGTCTGCGTGAAGGAGATTTTTCCGGTCGTAGGAATCGTCTGGGTATCAATCTGAATGTCCTTGATGCTCACGTCATACCGGATATTCTTCTGAATCAGTGAGTTCTGCATGTTCACATCGTTATACTCGTTCAGCAGTTCCTTCCCCTTGTTTCCGATGAGGTTCAGCGCATACTTCACATGCTTTTCATAGGTGTTCTCGTCAAACGCATACCAGCTTTTGACAAAGCTCTTCACATGGTTCATGTATTCATACTTGCGCATGGCCAGCGAAGGCACGGCACTGGCGGTATATACTTCTCCCTTCCGGTCAATGACCAGTGCCTGGGCCTGTGCCTTTTCGATCTGCACAGACAGATAGATGAGACAGCTCACAAAGGCAAGGGTCAGCAGTACGCAATAGCCGACGGAGAGACGGATGGTCAGTCTGACTGCATCATCCGCAGACTTAAATTGGGTCAGGTTCATGGCTTACTTACTTTGGGTTATCGTTGATAAAGCTCTCTCCCACCGAAGCGGCTCCGCCCACGTTGGTCAGCTTGGCAGCTGCTCCGGCTCCGCCCAACAGGGCAACAGTGGCTGCCGTAGTCACAATCGACACGGCTTTCGAGATGATCTTGCCCGCATCGCTGTGTCCCACGATCTTCGATGCCAGCCAAAAACAGCTGCAATAGGCTCCGATCAGCGCCAGGTCCATCCCCAGATACTGGAGCTGTGTGGTGGCTCCGTCCACCATGTCGGCACTGGGGGTGTAGATGGCTTTCAGGGTCTGCCACATGATCTGATTCAGGATATTGATGACCGTAAAGACCATACAGCTGGAGCAGAGGGTTCCGAACCAGACGTTCAGCTGCTTCTGAAAGACCGGCAGCATGCTGACGGCAAAGACAAAGGGTCCCAATATGACCAATATCTTGACAATCACCACGCCGATGCCCAGGATGACAATCTGGATGACTCCCACCAGCAGGGCGGCAAAGGCATGGATGACCAGCGTAACCAGGTTGATGGGATTCAGCAGCTGCACGATCTTCTCCACACTCGACCGCACGCCTTTCATCTCGTCCTCTTCTTCCTTCTTGTCCAGCTCGTGCTGCATGGCTCCGGTGGTATCGGCACCGTCCGCCACTTCGGATTCCAGCGCATGCTTGTCGTATTCGGCCAGCATCTCTCCCTGTTCGTCCGCCTGCCGGGTCATAAACTGGGCAAACTCCTCCGCCCGGCCGGAGGTCAGCGAAGTGGCTTCATTGATGACTTCCATCGTTCCGACGATGGTCTGCGCAATGGGCTTGTACAAGGTCAGACAGAACATCAGCACCAGGCAGCGGGCGATTTCCATCATGTCCGGAAACTTGTCTTCGTTCGGGGTCAGCAGCTGGCTGGCTCCATGGTAGAGGTAGTTGTAGGCCATGTTGCAGATGAAGCAGATAACACCTACACCAAAGGCGATAACGGTCATCTTCGATACCAGTTCCATGGTCAGACCGTCCGTGATCTGGAGTCCCCAGAGAAAATTGTCTTGATTCATAAGGCTTCTAGTTTATGTGTCGGGTATAGGCGGCCAGACGTCCCTGGTAGTAGGTCTTGCGGTTGTGCCCTTTCAGGCTCTTGTAGATGACTACCGAACGGACCGATTCATTAAACTCTCTCATCTCTTCGGCGGCTTTCTCCACCGATGCCTTCACCTGTTCGATAAACTGCATTCTTCCTTCGGAGTTCATCGAAAAGTAGCTGGTCACGGTGGCCACCTTAAACAGCAGGTCCGTACTCAGACTCAGGTTGACGGTCACTCCCTGAAAGTTCAGAAACTTCAGACAGTTGTAGTTCGACCCCACGTTCATGTAGAAGCTGTAGTCACTGCTCAGACAGGCTACGTCATCCAGCAGGTCAGCAAGGTCCTTGAGCGAGCGTAGCTGCTTGAGCTGGTCAATCTTCTGCAAGCCGAGACGCAGCTTCTGGGCATCTATCATCTCGTTGATCTGGCTGATCCACTTTTTGACGTTGGTCACCCACTCCGTCGAGTTGACCACGGTATGCCCCGGGTCATGCACGACCCACTGGGCTTTCGTCTCCAGGCTGCTTCCGGTGAGCAGCACCAGAGCGAGGATAAAGGCTGTAAGGTACTTTTTCATAACAAAGGTCTTATAAGATGAATAACACGGTAAATATCACGCAGACAATCCAGGCCAGCAGGTAGCTCCGGGCATTCTCCTTCTTCATGGCCAGTGCCCATACCACAAAGATCAAGGCTACTCCCAGCAGGGCGGCGGCAATGCTGCCGGCCACCCCGTTGCTCTGGGTGTAGAAGTCACTGCTCCAAACGGACAGTTGGGTCAATCCTTCAGTAGCATCATCCATGGCGTTTCCTCCTTTCTTCCAGATACAGGTTGATGGCCGTATAGGTGGATCCGGTCTCGTTGAACAGCTGCTTCAACCGGACCACCGTCGATTGCCGCGAGTCAAAGGCAACGGCTGCAAAATCCGAAACTTCGTTCCGGAAGATGAAGGCATCGTTCGCCATCTTGATGAAGAACTCCCTCCAGCGGTCGGTCCGCTGCAGCGATTCAATCATATTGATTTCCTCATCGGTGATGGACAATACGGCTTGCACCTCCGGCAGGTTCTGCCGGTGCTCCGAGTGGTCCAGTATCACCTTCGTCGCACAGTTGATGATGATCGAATCCTTGATGCCTGACGGCATGTTCTTCAAGAATAAGATGTTCTGCGCAGCCAGGGTGATGCTTCCCTCTTTCTTGCGGAAAGTTCGGTACAAATAGGCTATGAAGTCACCAAATTTCTCATCCTGCAGGAAGTCCAGCGCTTCGTCGATAATCAGTTCCTTCATGATACCCTGACGTTTCTTGATTTTATCGACAATCATCTGCAGGGTGATGATGGCCACCAACGGGAAGTATTCCTTCTTCGAGGCATCTTCCATATCGAAAGCTATCAGCCGGTCATGTACAATGTCCACGTTCTCCTTCGCATTGAGCAGGAAGCTCAGTTCACCGGTACAGTAGGGTTCCAACAACAGGATGAGCTCTTCAATCTCAAACTTCTGCTTTTCAAACTCACTCATCCGCTGACTGAACACTTCCTTCAGATAGAGGCGGTAGGTCTTCATGTCCGGAAAGATGCGTTCGTGCTTCTCCCCTACCGACGAATTGTTCACATAATCATAGAACCCGACAATGGATTTCCGGAGGATGGCCGTCTCCGCCGGCACCATCTGTTCCCGAGCCTTCCAGATGTAGCTGATGATGGCCACAATGGTCTTGATCTGGTCATCCGCAGACTCGGCATCCGATGTGTCGATATACAGGTATCTTCCGTTCTTGTCCCGGTCACAGAGGAAGGGGTTGAAGGCAAACTTCTTCTGTTCCGTAGAGTCAAAATATTTTCCCCGATTCAAGGCAATCATCGAACGGTAGGATCCGCCGATGTCGATGATCATCACGTCTCTTCCCAGTTCGTAGCTCTGCAGGATGTAGTTGTTCAGCCAGAAGGACTTTCCGCTGCCGGAAGGACCGATGACAATCCGGTTCTTGTTGTTCAAGGTCGGATAGTCCCACAGGTTGATCTTGACCGGTGTGCCGAACCGGTCGTTGTAGATATGTCCCTTGGCATCCGACAGATACATGCCTTCCTTCTGCAGATAGCAGATGGCCTGCTTGGTGGTATTCACAAAGCCCCGGTAGTTTGAACGGGCGTTGCCGGGGATGTTCGTGAAGAACAGGTTGCAGAGTTCGGCATTCTCCACATAGCAGCTGCTCTGGTTCATGAAGCTGTACCCTTGCTGGGCCAGGGCTATCTTCCGCATCAAGGAGGTGTGGTCCGTATCGTTCAGGATGACATTGAAAGCGGTATAGGCCGTCTGATAGTCAAACTTCGTGATTTCGTTGCAGAAGGCTTCCTGCTCCCGCTGCTTCTCCGCTGCCGGCGGATAGAAGTTGGTGATGTAGTTGAGTGCATCCTTCTCCGCTCCGATGGCGGTCACGGTGGCATCCGGATCCGTAATCTCGATCACCACATTCACGATGTGGTTGAACGGAAGTCCCAGTCCCAACGGATAGAGCATCGAACACTTGCTCTTGATGTTGTCAGGTATCTCGATCTGCCCGCCAAAGGCTTTCGACTTGCCCGTGTGGGGCAGGTTCAGTTCCTTCAGATGTTCTCCCTCGTTTGTCAGCGAAAGCATGGCCACATACTGCTGCCCGATCTTCATGGTCCCATCCTTGGTGATGGCCATGGGATTGACGGCTTTTTGGGTGGCATCCGTTTCCGGATTTTCGTAAGACAGGTTGATGTAATCGTAGATGGCGTTGTTGAGTTCCACCTCGCTCATCTTCCGGATCTCAAACTGCTGGATGGAGGCCAGACCATTCTCGAAGTTCATCAGAAAGGCTTCCATTTCCTTCAACCGTTGCGGATAATCCTTATACGGTTGCTTAAAGGGGAAATACTGCTTCCGCAACAGCGAAGTGGAAGTGGCGCTTTTCCGCAGCTTTCCAGTCCGGTTCCCATTGGTAAACGTCACATACAGGTTGGAGTAGCTGTTCAGGATTTCCTTTCCGTCAAAGTGCCGGTTGTTCTCGGCTATCAATGCATTGGTGGAATATTCCGTGTTCCGGTATTCGCCTGTATAATAGAAGTTCTGCTGGTGTACCACAGTTCCGGCAGGAAGCATCTTCAACAGGGCTTCCAGCCGTTCGTGGATGTAGAGCGCATCACTCTCCGAAAGGGTGAAGACCTCCGGCAGAAACAGCCGATACCCGACCGTAATGTCCCCGTTGCCGTTGATAATCGCATCTTCGGTGATGGTCTGGATGGGCAGCACATCCCCCAAATCCACCGAGCGGTCTGTCAGCTCCACTTCGCTCTGACGACTGTAGATCAAGACCACTACCAAGGCCAGCAGTCCAATCAATAAGGTGATAAGTAAGATGATTCCAATCATTTGCTTC
>CALADS010000024.1 GCA_937890825.1 uncultured Bacteroides sp.
TTGCGCCGCGTTGCTGATTCTTGGTTCCGTTTCGGCATCGGCACAGTTCTATACGATTACAAAAGAGACGGAAATCCGTCCTGAAAAGAAGCAAAAAGTGGCTCCTGATACCCTGCAGAGGGGGTTGGGCGCTTTTGAGTCTTGCAAAAAGGTAGAAAAGGACAGTTTATGCACATTAGCGCCCACAAGGGGCTATAAAGGGCAAAGTGACCAAAAAAGTTACAATAAAACGTCCCCAATTTTAGCGCCTACCAAAGCAGTCCGTGCTGAAACTAAAACGCTGCCTGCACTGACCATACCCAATCTTTATCAGGAAATCATCTGCAATGGCATCCAACATCCGAAGATTGTATTGGCACAGGCCATACTCGAAACAGGCTGGTTCCGTTCACCACTTTGCCGAAACCGACACAACCTTTTCGGACTGACGAATCCTAAAACCGGGAAGTACTATGAGTTCAACCATTGGACGGAAAGTGTACGGGCATATATGACGAAGGTCCAATATCGGTACTGTCAAAAAAAACAAATGAGCCAAAATGATGTTGATTACTTGATGTGGCTGCAACAAGTAGGCTATGCGGAAGACCCGAGGTACGTGCGTGAACTTATCAAAGTAATGAAAAGCTATCTTTAGATGCGTTTTTATTACAGCTTCGGCTATAATTTGGCATAGGTCACCACAATATTTGCAGAAATCTCATCTTCTGAGCCGCGTCTATTGAATGCAATTCACTATATTTGTATGTTATCACACATCAAAAAGCTATGGATAAACTTAAAGAAACTCTATCCCGATTAAACCTGATTTTAGAAAAATCTAAGATTAAGAGACAGGAAAGTGCACAAAGAGGAGAACAATTCAACATCTTCCATATTTGCGGCATTGAACATTACGAGACATCACACTCAACCATTCTTGCCGGTATCTTAAATCCAAATGGCAATCACGGTCAAGGTGACACCTTCCTGAAGGCATTCCTTGAAAATGCATTAAATCCGACATGGCTATCAGAATTTGATACGAAAACAGCCTCTGTCAAAACGGAATACGACACCAGTAATGGGCGCATTGACATTCTGATTACCAACGACAAAAATCAGGCTATCATCATTGAAAATAAAATCTATGCTTCAGACCAGCCTAAGCAGTTGATTAGGTATGATGAGTTTGCCCAAAGAACATTCCATAAAGGGAATTATGCAATCTTGTATCTGACTCTTTGGGGTGACGAAGCCAGTAAGGAGAGTGCTGAAGGAGTTACATACCAATGTATTTCCTATAGAACTACGATTCTCAAATGGCTGGATAAGTGCATGCAGTTGTCTGTACAAAGGCCTCTGATACGCGAGACACTCATACAATACAGCAACTTGATAAAAGAATTAACGAATCAAACCATGGAAGACTTAAATAAAGACGAGTTTTTAAAGATAATGATGGAAAACAGTCAGGCTGTTGCCACTATCTGCGAGATGCAATATGATTTCTTCAAGTATGTAGGAAAAAAATTGATTACTCCCTTGTTGAAGGAGGTTGCTAAAGATTTAGACTTCGAGTATCACGAATCCGATACTTTTTGGGAAGGTGCCAGATATGATGGCTTCCATTTCCGAAAAGGGAATCTGAGGATTACGTTTGAAGCGGGAAAGCCTTGTATGAATGATATTTACTTCGGATTTGAATTTATCACTGATAAACAAGATAATTTACCAAACATTAAGATGCCAAATGAGTTTAAATCTCCTGGTGGGTGCTGGCCATACGGAGTAGCGTACTTAGACCAATACAGATATTGGAACACAACGACATTGTCAGATATTATCACTAACCCGGACAAATTCAAGAATTATATCAAAGGGAAAATACAAATTATATTGACCATACTTGAAGAAAATGGTATTTCCATAGAAAGTTTGTAAGGCTACAGAAGCATCTGTCTTAGAAGTAGGTAAAACGCATACAGATGCATAGGATAGAAAGCATAGAACCCATACTTCGCCACCTTGCCATGGATGAACCCGCGTGTTCCATCATAACAGGCTATCACCAGGCAAGCCAGTAAAGCGCCGACTATCCCATAGTGCATCATCAGCGGAAAGGCACAGACCAGCTGCGCCTTTCTACCCGAGGGAAAAGAAGGATTGCTGACGTTCCCGAACAGGTAGAACACCACCATCATCAGAATCCCCCGCCACTCATAGTCCACTCCGGACCAAGTGGCGAAGCCGGCTATAGAAAGGATGACAGCCACACAGAGGATGCCATCCTTTTTCATTGCTTCAAAAGATGCCAGCGCCATCACACCCAATGCCAAGGTAAAGAGCACATTGTGCGTCCCGTCCGCGCCATTCAGCAGGTACCAGGGCACCTCACTGACTACGGCAAATCCCAACAGCTGCAGAAAGTACTTCATTCGGTTTCGGGTATGCCGGAAGCCCTCTGCTATGAGGAAGGCAAACACTGGAAAAGCGATGCGACCGAAGCAGCGCATGACCTCGTAAAGGAGTGTTCCGTGCTCCATCAAGTAGTAGGCACTGTGGTCTGCCACCATCG
>CALADS010000025.1 GCA_937890825.1 uncultured Bacteroides sp.
AAAGTGTTGACCTTTTAGGTGGGAAGTGTTGACCTTTTAGGTGGGAAGTGTTGACCTTTTAGGTGGGAAGTGTTGGCCTTTTGGGTGGAAAGTGTTGACCTTTTAGGTGGGTAGTGTTGGCCTTTTGGGTGGGAAGTGTTGACCTTTTGGGTGGGAAGTGTTGACCTTTTAGGTGGTTTTTCGTCTGTAATAAATTGTATTTCAACAAGATAGCAAACTCTATATGTCAATATGTTAATACTATTCTATTTATATATTAAGAACCGACCGACACCTAAGATTCTTAATTAATCAATCACTACTAAAATACTAATATGATAGAATATTAGAATATAGGAGATGATAATTGGCTGAAAACGAGAAAGATAAAAGCACTTTTCCACCTAAAAGGTAAGGAGTTTCCACCAATTTGGTAAACACTTTCCACCTAAAAGGTAAGGAGTTTCCACCAATTTGGTAAACACTTTCCACCAGAAAGGTAAGGACTGACCTTTTAGGTGGGTGCTAATGCCACCAAAAACCGGAAAATTGGCTGTTTTTTATGTTGAGCAGCACAAATTCCCGTTTATTTGGGTGGGTGGCTTCGCACTTTCAGTTTCGTACTCCCATTTGAAACGCGACGGGATCCATCCCCTTTGTTCAGCCTCGTGCATGCTCCCTTTTCCAAGGCAGGCGGCTGTACGTCGGATAGATTCTTACCCGCTTTCTTGTTTATTCGATTTATGATTATTACATTTGCAATAATCATATAAACAATAATCACATGGAAGAACTGACAATATTGAATCCATTCGTTGTGGGGAAATATGTTTCGCCCCATTTTTTCTGCGACCGTGAAGTAGAAACGCAATGGCTGATGAAACAGATTGCCAACGGGAGAAACACCGCACTGGTTTCTTTCCGGCGCATGGGAAAGACAGGATTGATTTTCCATCTTTTCAACCAGCCGGAAGTGAAAGACCACTACCATACGGTCTTTGTCGATGTCTATGCCAGCTCTTCCTTGACGGAATTTGTCTATTTTCTCGGAAAAGCGATACTGGAGCAGGTCAAAAAGGATAAGCATGGCTTCATTGATCATTTTTTTCAGGTCATCAAGTCGCTGAAAGTCGGGTTTACGGTGGATCCGGTTACCGGAGAGACCAGCTTCGACCTGGGATTGGGCAGCATCCAGTCTCCCGAGATAACCTTGGATGAGATTTTCCATTACCTGGAGTCTATGGACAAACCCTGTGTGGTAGCAATCGATGAGTTTCAGCAGGTAGGTTTCTACCAGGAGCAGCATGTCGAAGCATTGTTGCGTTCCAAGATCCAACAGTGCAAGAAGACGGTGTTCATCTTTTCCGGCAGTAAGCGCCACTTGATGTATAATATGTTCAATTCGCCGGCCAAGCCTTTCTATCAGAGTGCAGTAAGCATGGGGCTGGAGGCGATTCCTTTAGATAAATACATGCCTTTTGTCCAGTCCCTTTTTGAAGAACGCGGCAAATCCGTTTCTCCTTCGGTCATCGAGAAGGTGTACCGGAAGTTCGACGGAACCACCTGGTACATGCAACTGATGATGAACGAACTATTCACATCCACCGGATATGGTGAATGTTGTACCGAAGCGCAGCTGGATGCAGCGTTGAGTGGGATTATACAAGTTCAGGATGGCGGTCACAGGATGCTGCTTTCCCAGCTGTCCTACAAGCAGAAGCAGGTGCTGCAGGCCATTGCAAAAGAAGGGAAGGCCTATGGTATCACTTCGGCAGAGTTCGTCGGCAGACACCGGCTTACTTCAGCCAGTTCCGTCCAGTCCGCTGTCCGGGTGCTCCTGAAAAAAGACATCCTGACCCAGCAGGATGATTGCTACTGGATTTATGATTACTTCTTCGGAGAGTGGCTGAAACGTAATTTCTGAACCGGTCCGTTCCGACCGCCTTCCGGTTCCTCAGCAAAAAGGGATGAATGCCATCAAAACAGCATCCATCCCTTTTTCCGAACGTACAGGCCTTTGGGTTACAGGCTCATGTATTTTTTGAGCAATGCCTGGATTTCCTTCGTATGTTGGTTCAGGATGTCATCGAGGATGTTGGTGGCAATCACGTTCATACCCACTCCCGTTGCGATGGATATCTTCTTCAGCTTGCTGTGGGCTTCGTTCGAGATGCGGATAACTTCCCCGTTCTTCACCTTGTTGTCAATCAGGTAGTCGGCGAACTTCTTCTCCCCTACCCTTTCTTTTTCCTCCTCCTTCTCCTTCTTTTCCGCTTTGGGCGCTTCAGGAGCCGTTTCCTCTACAGGATCCGTTTCGGTCTTCTCGGTCACTTCCTGCACCGGCTTTTCTTCCACGGACTTTTCTTCTACCATTTCCTTCACCGGTTTCTCCGGTGCGGGTGTAGTGTTCTCGGCCACGTTGTTGATGCTCTGGATTTCCTGTTCCTTTCTCTGTGCGCTCTGCTGCAAGAGCTTCTTCATTGCGTCTGATCCTGCCATGGTATTATGATTCTAAATGGTTACTGATTAATTGCAATACTTCCTCACAAAAGGCATCGCAGGGATGCTGATATTTCTTCATCAGCGTGGTCACGTTCCGCTGGAAGTCCACTCTGGAGTCCTTCACATAGTTGTTCAGCAGTTCAAAGGGAAGGGCATCCTTGGTCTTCATGATTTCCTTAAATTCGAGCACATTGGGCATGACCCGGTTCATAACACCCCGTACCGTCGTTTTTAAGCCCAATTCTGCGCGTTTCAGGATGATGTCCTTATACACCTCTTCGTAGAACCTCAAAGTGGGCAGCAAATCGGTCTGGTTCGGTTCAAACGGCATGATCACCACATCGATGAAGTGCAGCGTCTCGATTACACCGTTCTGCTTCAGGTTGCCCGGGAAGTCCACCAGGATGATGTCGAAGTTCTCCTTGAGGAAGTCCAGCTGGTTGATGAACTCGGATGATCCGATGTTGATGACCTCGTATTCGTTGGATTTGTCCGTTCCGTCTTCCGCTTCGCTGTCACGCATTCTTCCGATGGTATTCTGCATGTCGTCGATATCCACGACGGCAATGCTCAGCCCCTCGCCGTTTTCTGACAAGGATTTCACATAGCCCGCAAACAGAGCGGTCAAGGTGGATTTCCCTACCCCACCCTTTGGATTCTCAAATGAAACGGTTAACCCCGGTAATATCTGTCCCATAATCTTGTTTTTTAATTGATGCTCCAAAGATACGAATTTATTTTATACTTACATACTTTCGTGCGAAATAAATTTCTCACTTTCGTAAGTAATAGCGTACATATGTAAGAAAGCATGCATGAACGTGCGAAACAACATACGAACGAAAATAATTACGCACAAACGTAAGAATGTACATACGAACGCAAGAAAGTACGTTCGTATGTATATAAGTGCATGTGTTCACGAAGAACTTTGTTTCTCTTGTTCTTATGTATTTGTGTACGTATGTACGTATGTACGTATGTACATGTGTACATTGTTTCCTGTGTTCCTATGTTCGTCAGCATGCAATCCCTCATCCGATGGCGTCTTGTTTACGGTCCTGACAGGAACATGGGTACACGGTTTCTTGTGTTCTTGTGTAACTAAGTGCGTGTGTACATAGTTGCGTAAGTTTATATGTACATACGTTCTTTTTTAATCTAGATTCATAAATGCACAGAAAACCACTTCGGCTGTATCAACCTATGCGATAGTTGATTATATTTGTAACGCAAGGTATGTTTTTGTATATACAAAAACCCTTGCTACTTCCGAGAAGTAGGACCATTCGCTCTGCTCACGGATAGAATTGAGTCGTCATTCAAATTATAGAAGTATGAAGGAATTAAAGACGGAAGCTATATTGCTGCGTCTTACCAAGGATGAAAAAGACATCCTGATAAGGAGAGCCGAAGAGTATGGGAAGACGGTTTCTTCTTTTATAAGAAACACGTGCATCTATGGCAAGTTCTCTTCCAAAACAGACTATCAGACTGTATTGGAATTGCGCAAGATCGGGACCAACATCAACCAGCTGGTGAAGTATGTTCACATGCTTCCGGTGGATGAAAACATAGCGTATTCATTGAAAAGAATCCATGAATACATGGATGAATTGGAAACCATTAAGATGAAACTTTTATGATAGCAGAGATACAACCTTCCTTCGCTTCACACACTGCATTGTCACGGAAAGTGGAGTATCATTTGGGTAAAATCGATGAAGGAAATGCGCGGGTACTGTACACATCCACGGGTTCGGACCTATTCTCTTTTCCCGGTGATATGCGTCTAGTTTCGCAGCTGAATGACCGGGTCAAGCTGCCGTATTCGGAGATCACGCTGAGCCTTTATCCGGGCGAGAATCTGACCGATGAGCAGTGGTTGGCGCTTTCTCAGGAGTACCTCCGCGAGATGGGGTATGAGCATGCCTGCTATGCCGTCATCCTCAATTCGGACAAGGCGCATTCGCATGTCCACATCCTAACCACCACCATCGATGAAGACGGCAAACACATATCGTCATCCAACAACTATGCCCGGTCGGAGAAAATCTCCCGGGCGCTGGAGGAGTCCTACGGCCTCCGTCCACTGGATCCTGCGTATGGCCGGAGAACGTCCCTGGGGGAGAACCAGTACCGGCAGTATTACCTGAATGAAGCACTCATGAAAGCGCTCCGCAGCTACAGCTACAAGGAGCAGATTCGTGAATGGCTTCAGTCATCCGAAGCGGTTGCAAAGCTGGGCAAGCCATTGCAGGCCTTGCGGCTGACCAATACGGAATGGCAGCAGCTTTTGGGGGAGGAAGCTTACCAGACCCTGTTCGACCGGTTGGACAAGGACGGCTTTTTCAAGACGCTCTATAAAGACGAGCTGCTGGCCAAGCTGGACTGCCTGTACGATGCTTCAGACAGCACGTCCGTGTTCCGTTCCAAGCTCGAAGCCGAAGGTCTCTACATGCGCTTGATTACCCAGAAGGACAAGTCCTATTATGTGTATGGCATCAAGGATGCAGGCTTCTACTTGAAAGATACCTCCCTGCCGCCAAGGTACCGATTCGGAGAGCTGTCTTTTGACCGGAGTAACATGAGCCTGGATGAACAGAAGCACTACCTCTATGACCATGTGTTCCTGGCCTTGAATAAGGCTGCATCTTATGAGGAGTTCAAGGCGGCACTGGAGGCGGACGGCATTCGGCTGCAGGAGCATCGGAATGCCAAGGGCATCTACGGCTTGTCGTACTATGTGGACGGTCTGGAGGATCCTCATATCTTCAAGGCTTCTGACATATCCCGCAAACTGACCTACAAGGCCATCCATGAGCACTTCCACGGTCAGTCCAAGACGGATTTCGAAAAATCCGGTAGGGTAGGGGAGTTCCAGGAGCGGGTGGCACGCGAAGAAGCCTACATCGAAGGGCGCAGCTCCTACATTCCCATTCCGGACCTGGTCGGTGACGGCAAGCGCACCAAAGACGAGGATGAACTGGATATTCCCAGAAAGCGGAAGAAGAAACCAACCAAGAATATCGACTTTACCATCTAAAACCTGATAGACTTATGATGAATTATCGTACCGTTTTGCGCGATTTCTCACCCATTGAGTGGGGGGATTTCCTGATGAGATTTGAAATCAACCAGCGCAGCTATGTGCTGTTTTCCCCGGAGCACGGGAAGGTGTCCTGTCTCGAACTGATGTACTTCACAGAGCTGGATCCCCTGCAGCTCTCCGTGCTGTTGGGTATCAAAGTGGAATCGGAACCGATGGATGAGTTCATCTTCCGGGCCACCTGTTCCAGGGATAGGTTGATAGACTACCTGTTCGACGTGAAGGCAGGAGGGGGTTCCGTCAAGCAGAAGCATGTTTCCGGATGGAAGGCCTATCTGATGATGGACGTAGCCCGTGAAGACAAGGTCCGAAACATCTGTCAGTTCAATGCCGAAACCAAGGAGTCGCTGCTGGTCTTCGATAACCGTTGCTGCGCGGCCGGTGTCCGAACCGGTGAAAAGGGAAAGACCATCCATTTCTGTTGGAATCCGAGCATTTTCTTTGCGATTGATAAGGGTGGAGAACGGAATGCACCGGCTTATCTGTTGGCTTCAGACAGCCCGGTGGTCGAGGCGTTTGCGCTTCGGAAAATAGGGGAGTGCTTCGGTAAGGAGTTGCAGCCGGACCGGCAGATAGCCATCCATGTGGGCAGTACACCGTATGAAGCGCTTTCGCTGATGGCGTGTTACATTCGTTCAGTTCAGCCTGCCATGAATATTCGCTTAGAGAGGAGGGGAGGGATGATTGTCATGGAGGTCGTCGAGTGGAATCCCCTGGCATTCTCCAACTTCGTTTCTTTGCTCAATGTAGAAGTGAGAAACAGATGTGGCATAGATCAGCAGAACAAGTTCGCTCCGTTCCTGTTGCAGTCCCAGTTCCGTAGAACCTTCCTTACTTTTCCGGATGTAGAGGTCTTCCTGAGGGTCTTCCTACATCAGTATCTTTCCGCGTTGAATCTTCCGGAACTGCACTTGATGTAGAAATCCAATAGAGATGTTGAATGGCTGAATATATGTCATAAAAAATAAACGAGGAAAGGAGATTTATAACACTCCCTTCCTCGTCATTTCCTCCTGTATCAGTTCAGCCTCTGTCACGGACAGTTTCGGCAAGTGTACCGTATGAGGACTTTCCTTCTGATATGCCCTCACATCATCAATCAGCAGCTGCCAGTCGTAAAGAAACTCCTGAGTGCAGCCGTGCTTCTGATAGATTTCCTTGGCTGCTGTTAAGATTTCTTCCGCACAGTTGTCATCACCTTGGAATACCACTGCCGATATTCACTCTTCTGCAGTTCCGCAACTACAGCTCATCTATGAGCATTTTTTTCGTTTCCCTCTTGTTGTCTGTACGGCTATACCGTTCGCTCCGGCAAATCCAGCAGGAACAGGGTGTGCCGGTAGTCTTGTATGGCATGGCCCATTTGACCTTTGCCAACTCAAACCAGTGAGGTGTTCGGTTCACGGTTCCGTCATCATTGACTATTGGCATCCATGAGTATGCTGCCATTCGCACCAGTCTTTTTTTGAAGACACGGTACATCTGTACCCGTCTCCACTTCTTGTTTCGTTGATTGTCCATCGTCTCTTTGTTTTAAAGTGATTAGGTGCAGCAATTCGATGTGTGCGTGATTTGTTTTGTCTATGACTGTATAGATTAGATTGTTTCAATTTCTTTTTCCGTGAGTCCGGTCACCTGCTTGATGGTTTCCATCTCATGACCTATGCTTTTCATTCTTTTGACTACTTTGGAAGCAGCATTTTTAGAAGAAAGCGCGATGAATATTTGTAGTTTCATCCACAAGACCTTTCACACTCACTCCACCATGACGTAGTTGGTACTGCGTCCGCCCTCTTCGGCTTTCTTTAATATTCCTTTCCCAACAAGGTCACGGATGTCATTGAGGGCCGTATCTGTAGAGCATTTTGCAATTTTTGCCCATTTACCTGTAGAAAGTTTGCCAAAAAAGCCATCAAATTGGAGGTTGATGAGCTTCCGCTGTCTCTCGTTGAAAGAGACATTTCGGTTGCGTTCCCAAAAATCAGCCTTGCGAAGCACGGAAGACAAAGTGTTTTCTGCAGCAGTTAATGCCTGTTCAAAACAATGCAAAAACCATAAAATCCATTCAGTAATATCACCGTCTCCATGCTGTGTACGTTCCAATACTTCGTAATACTCTTTTTGCAGCAGCTTCATTTCTGCAGATACAGAGTAAAAACGCTTGCCTGTATTCTCAGAGCGGGCAAGTAACATATCTGTCAAGGCCCGGGCTATACGTCCGTTTCCATCATCAAACGGATGAATGGAAACAAACCACAGGTGTGCGATAGCTGCTTTCAGTACGGTATCGATAGTCTCGTCGCTGTTTACCCACGAAATGAATCGGTCCATTTCAGCAGGCACCCTCTCTGCCGAAGGGGCTTGGTAGTGTATTTTTTCCTTGCCCATGGCCCCGGATATCACCTGCATTTCTCCACTGCGGTATTTACCCACTTCAATGCGGTATAGTCCGCTAATACCTGTGGGGAACAGTACATTGTGCCAGCCAAAAAGACGGTCAGCCGAAAGTGGGTGATTGTAATTTTGGGTGGCATCCAATTGCATTTCTACCACTCCTTCCACATAGCGTGAGGCAGAAACCATTCCTGCCATGGCAATTCCAAGCCTGCGTGCCAAAGATGAACGAACCTCCCCGAGATTTAGTTTCTCTCCTTCTATTTCTGAAGAGCGGACGAGTTCCATGGATATATTTGACAACACTGCATTGTCCTGAGAATCGAATCCGAGTGACAACATTCTGCCTATTATCATTCCCTGCTTCGATCGGACGCGCCCCAGCTCATTCATTACCCGCAAGCTGTCATAGCGGAATTTCCACCAATTATCATAATCATGAATGTATAACATACCATATAGTTTTGTACAAAAATAGAGTCTATTCGGTGAATAGACAAATTATTTGCCGAAAATATTCGGTGAATACGGGGATTATTCACCGAATATTTAATGTCTTATCCCAAAAAGGTTGGCCGTTTTGATATGAATGTGCAACATCACTTTAAAGAAGAAGTAAAAATAATCTACAACATAAAATGAAGGACAATATAGAAGGTTGAAGAGGAGAGACCGGCCCTTTCGATGGCATCGCGATATAAGGATGTCATACAGTTGAGAGCTTTGGATGACTGCTCATCCGCAACATGGTATTTATGAACCCACCCCCGTTCATTCAGTATGTCCATAAAGTCGTTGTCCTCCTTATCCTTGTGCATGGAATCCCATAGAGGGGGGACGACAGATCCTGCAGTATGTCCTTCAGGCGGGGGTAGTCTTCAATCACTATATCGTCGATAGGCTGACCTGCCGCCTGTCTCTCATACAGAAGTTGTACAGTCGTGAGGTTATCCAAAACCTTTTCTGCAAGCGTCGTTGGAAATGCCACAGCGATGCTGTCGAAGGTTTGTCCACAAGACGAAATGACAGATGAAATCACTTCGATGCTTTCATCTACATACACCCCTTTGCGGTATCTGTTGATAATCTGTCTGGGGGTAAGGTGCTTTTTATTGTTTGGTTCGTCTTTCATTTTCTGTTTTGGCTTTACAATGATAAAACAGTAACGGCATACTGTCGGCTTCAAATACGTTGTCCCGGAGGATGGACAAGATGCTCTTGTCGGTGAAGATGGTCCGGCAGATGTCACAGTTGTGGCGGGTATGCCAGTTGAACTTCTGGCCGGTCTTCTTCTTCACGAATGCTAACACGTCTTGCGGACCTTCCGTGTAGAGCCATATTTTCAGCACATCCTCGAAAGCCCGCTCATAGATGGTCTGGATGGGTTCCTGATGGATATTGCCGAGTCTCATCTGCGGTATATGGCAGACACCGATGCCACAACAGGCATAGACTTCGCCATAGGGATTGATGATGATATCCTCGAAGAGGTGTTTGCAGGGTGTTTTCTCTTTGGAATCCATAAGCCGCATTTTGAAATGTCTTGACTTTTTACTACTATTGTAATACTCCATCCAATAGGGGGTAGTAGTAAAAGCGGCTTTCAAGCAAGTTTGATGACTTACAAAAATCGCAAACGGTCATTCCACTCTCTAAAAAACGCTGGTAAACAGGTTTGAAGGTTTCTATGGTATCCATATCCATAATCAATAATTTAAATTTGTGGTTGCAAAAATAAGGTGATTATGAATGAGAGGTTATACAGGATCGACCGAATGCTTACGATTATTTGAAAAAACGTCATAGAAGGGGTATCACCAACATTTTGTACAAAAGTAACTTTAAGGTAATACCCCCTACAAATAACTTCTTTTACGTAATCATTGTTTTTGTTTATTTTCTTCTTTTTCTATTATTTTGCATACTTTATCAACCTCTCTTAGTGAAGGCATAATTTCAGGGTCTATCCATGTAAGAAAATCACTGATTATCGCATACATGCTCTTCACATAAGAAAAATCGCATTTTCTGTTTACAAAGCATATCGGCTCATTGTGATTGATACGATTACGCAATTCGCGAACCTGCGCTATAATATCGTTAATCTCCTTGCGTCCGTACCCTGAAGGCAGCTTCTTGAAAATCTGGCATGGTACACCAGCCAAAAGCGCATAGTGGTGCGCTTCATAAAAACTGTTCCAGAAACCCAAAGTCTGTTCGGCTATTACTCTGCCACTCGTAACCCTGACACCCCGGTCAACAATTTTCTTTTCTGCCTTCAGAACTTCTTTTAATATATAGTCATTGGTGACTTTTTTCTTTGTCCGCTTGTTTGTATATGTCAGGGAAGGAGCAATCATGAATCCAGTCTTCTGGTTGATAATCCAGTTACCGTCGAAGAAATGGCGTGCCAGTGCATAATGCAACTGATTACGCAATATGACCTCAAAGGAAGACAGCAGCGGATGAAATGCCTGTGCAATCTTCATGTTTGCAAAATATAGCATGACAGCCTTGTTTTTGTTGCGATTGGTTGCTCTATAATATTTGGCGACCCTTGAATTGGAATATAATCTGACTACTTTTTTATATTTCATTTTGCATATTCAAATAAAAGCCGTACCTTTGCATTGTAATGCTTGGTAAAGCCTCTGTTATCAAAACACGTAACCAAGTTAAGGATATACCCGTTCATCAAGAACGGGTTTTTTCGTTTGTAAAATCATACCTTTAAATTGGTCACATATAAATTTTCTGGGAGAATATTCATTCCAATCAAATATGGCTCTGGGTCTAAATGAATACAGACCTTTAAAAGTCTAATTTTATATACATAAATTAACTCTTTAAGACTGTTTGAAAGCCTAAGAGATTTAATTTATGTATATTTCTGTAAAAACATCACCTTAGAGTTACTTTTGTACAAAATGTTGGTGACACACCTGTTATTTCTTCTTCTTTCCAAACAATTCCGAATGACTGCCAAGCCTAACCAGCTTTACGACTTCATTATCAATCCATATCAAAAGAAAATCATTTTCTACGTGACATTCCATGTGACCTGCATAATCACCTGAAAGCATATGAGGTTTAAACTCTTTTGGAACGTCCTCACAACGTTCCAAGTATCCTACAATATCATAAAGCTTTTCAAGTTTGGTTTTATCATTCCTGTACCGTTTCAGGTCTTTCCGGAACTGACTACCAGTCTTAACCTCTCTCATTCACTACAGGATTTTATAAAGTTCTCGAAGCTGCTTGTGTCAACTTTCTTCAAGTTTTTCCCGGCACGAGCTTCTTCTATGGCCGCTTTGGTTTCTTCGTTTGGTTCTGTGTACATGGCATCCATAAGAAGACATTCCACAAAGTTGTTTAAGCTCCGGTGTTCACGTTTGGCAGCACTCTTCAGCATGTCCAGGAGGTTGCTGTCAAGTCTGAATGCAGTTAATTTTTTTATTGCTACTTCCATATTGTTATACTTTTTATTGCAAATGTATAACAATATATATCAAAAGCAAAGAAAATAAACACAAAAATACTAATATATACATTTTTTAACGCGCCAGAAAATTTGCCTACCTAAACCCACCTAACTCCCTAAAGGGAGGGTTCTCTTTTTCCCTTTTTTGTGCGGTTTTCCGGAAAGGCAAGCAAGTCCACTTTCATCCTAAAATCCGCTTTCTTGTTAGAATGTCTTTGCAGAATATCTTGTACGAATGTGTTTTTAACATTGCAATATATTGATTTTCTGAATTTTACAAACAATAAAAGACCACAAAAGATACCCAAACTGCTAAAGATATGCCACAAAAGATACTCAAACTGCTAAAGATACCCCCCATAATAGGTTTGTCAGTGACCAATACTCTACATTCTACACCAAAGTTATCAATACCAA
>CALADS010000026.1 GCA_937890825.1 uncultured Bacteroides sp.
AGAGCATCTGACTGTTAATCAGAGGGTCCTTGGTTCAAGTCCAAGACGAAGAGCAATAAAAGCCAGCTAATTAGCTGGCTTTTTTGTTTTCCCCCATATACTCAAAAGAACACATCCCCAACACCTGCACCCTTATATATATTATGATATGAAAGCAATTACCCAACACTTCTTAAACCACTTCTTGTCTGCAGTCGATATATTTTTCCCGAAAAGATGCGTGCTATGCGGCTCTATACTCCCCAAAGGGGCCACAGGCATCTGCCTACACTGCAGCATGAAATTACCATTTACCGGTCTCCACGGACAAGAAGGGTCTAAAATGGAACGTCTATTTTGGGGCAAGCTGCCATTGGGAAAAGTATCATCCTACTGCTATTACCGCAAAGGAGACACCTTCTGTCAGGTGCTTCATCAGTTGAAATACTACGGCAGAAAAGACCTAGGCATATCTTTCGGCCGTCAGATGGCTGCAGAATTAATTCCATATGGATTCTTTCAGGGAGTGGATGTGCTGATTCCCATCCCCCTGCATCCACAAAAGGAAAGAATACGCGGCTACAACCAAAGTTATTGCCTGGCACAAGGGATATCTGAAGTCACCGGCATTCCCATAGACCATCAATCGGTGGTACGCCTGCATTTCACGGATACCCAAACCCATAAGTCTGCCGATGAAAGATGGATCAATGTATCTAACGTATTTTCCCTTACTTGCCCCGAGCGATTCACCAACCGACACATTCTTCTAATCGACGATGTACTGACCACCGGAGCTACATTAACTGCCTGCGCCGATACATTCCGATCAGTAAAAGGCATACACATCAGTATACTCACCCTGGCTTGGGCCGATTTCTAGTCTCTCAACAGAATGACACCAGCCACCCCACAACCCAGCAAGAATAAGCTCTACTATCCCATCCAAAACACCAAGCTTTAGACCTCATAAAGCATAGCTATACCCCAGACAAAGCTGAGAGATATTTTCATAAAGCTACAGCTATTTTTTAGAGTCCTACCCTATCCTTTCACACAAAAAAGAAGTATCTTTGCCAAAAACTGCCCCATATGAATCACCCATTTACCCAATTCCACTATTGCCCCAAATGCGGGTCACATCACTTTGAGATTCACGACGAAAAATCAAAAAAATGCGTCGACTGTGGCTTTGTGTATTATTTTAATCCAGCAACAGCCACCGTAGCCCTGATTATTAACGACCAAAACGAACTGCTAGTATGCCGCCGAGCCAAAGAACCCGCTAAAGGCACACTAGACCTTCCTGGCGGCTTCATCGACATGAACGAAACTGCCGAAGAGGGGGTAGCCAGAGAAGTAAAAGAAGAAACAGGCTTGGACGTAATTCGATGCAACTATCTATTTTCACTGCCTAACCGCTATATCTACTCCGACTTTACCGTACATACTGTAGACCTATTCTTCCGTTGCCAAGTAAACGACTATCTGCACCTGCAAGCCATGGATGATGCAGCCGAACTGTATTTCATACCTCTAGAAAACATTCATCCGGAAGAATTCGGATTAGGCTCTATCCGAGAAGGACTTAAACGCTTCCTTCATTAAAAATACAAAACAAATAGCCCAATATCGGACTAAAAAGCGTATTTTTGTCGATTAGCGATTCTAAACGACAGAAAATGAACAGAAAAATAGCAAGAATGGTGTGCACAGTACTTTGCTGCACACCGCTCCTGGCCACAGCACAGCAACCGGCTTCCATCGGTAGCCAAATGGAAAAGGAATACCAGCAGGTTTGTCTGGAAGTGGAAGGAAACAACCCTCACAGTGAACAACTGATTAAAGCCTATCTGGACAAATACCCAGATACGCCCCATGCCGACCGACTGTATGCATTGGCGGCTTCTACTAACTTCTTCAACGGAGCCTACGAAACAGCACTCCTGCTTTTCAATAATGCAAGATTGGAAGTACTACCCGATTATGAACGGGATGACATGACCTACCGAATGGCTCTCTGCTATCTGAAAACCGGAAACCTTCCTGAAGCGGCAGCTTGGCTGGAAACGCTACAAGAAATCAGTAATAAGTACAAAGCCGACTGTACATACTACCTGGCTTATATACAATACACCCAACACAACTATACGGAAGCACTGAAAGGATTTCAGGCCCTGCAGCACCATCCAAAGTATCAGTCGCTAGCACCCTATTATATAGCCGAAATCTTTCTGCAACAGCAACAATATGCCCTGGCGGCACAAACCGCAGAACACTACCTAGCTAAACGATCTCAGCAAGAACACCACGCAGAGATGTATCGTATCTGGGCATCAGCAGAATATGAGCAAGGACAATACTTGGAAGCCATGAACCACTTCAGCAAATATGTAAACCAGCTTACCGAAGACACCCCTCGAAGAGATGCTCTCTATCGGTATGGTATGGCTTGCTACCACTGTAAAGCTTATACGCAAGTATCCGAACTGCTGGGACAGGTAACTACAGAAGCTGATGCACTAACACAGAATGCCTGGTACCACATCGGACTGGCTTCTCTGCAGTTGGCCGACAGAAACAAAGCCCGCATGGCTTTCGAACAAGCAGCAGCCTCGAATGCCAACCCCGCTATCAAAGAACAAGCTGCCTATAACCATGCCCTCTGCGTGCATGAAACCTCATACTCTGCTTTCGGCGAATCTGTAACCGTATTCGAAAAATTCCTGAATGAATTTCCTCAATCACGCTATGCCGACCAAGCTAGCAATTATTTGGTGGAAGTCTATATGACTACCCGCAGCTATGAAGCTGCCCTAAAATCCATTGAACGCATTGCTCAGCCTAGCAGTACTATTTTGGAAGCCAAACAAAAAATCCTCTTCCAACTGGGTACGCAAGCCTTTGCCAACACCCTGTTCGAGCAGGCCGTTGAGTATTTCAGCCAAAGCATGGCATTGGGCAACTATAACCTAGCCACCAAAGCCAACGCCAGCTACTGGAGAGGCGAATCCTATTATCGGCTGAACCGTATGAATGAAGCTGAAAGAGACTTTCGCAACTTTCTGGCATGGATGCCCCAAGGCAGTGGAGAAATGAATGCACTGGCTCACTATAACCTGGGATACATCGCTTTCCACAAAAAAAACTATGCCGCTTCGCAACTCCAATTCCAGCGTTATCTGCAGACGCAAAAAGAAAATAACCTCACATTACTGGCCGATGCCTGTAACCGATTGGGAGACTGCTACCTGAACAAACGGCAGTTTGACGAAGCACGCAGCTACTATACACGCGCCGAAAATTACCATACACCGGCAGGTGATTATGCCTATTATCAACTAGCATTGGTTGCAGGTTTGCAGAAAAATTATACCGGTAAGGTAGAATTACTCAACCAACTGTCTGCCAAATATCCCCACTCACCGTATGCCGTCAATGCACTCTATGAGAAAGGCAGGTCGCAAGTACAGGGTAATCAAAATCAGGCAGCTATCGCCACCTTCCGGGAACTATTGAAGAAATACCCAGATAGCCCGCTCAGCCGCAAAGCAGCTGCTGAAATCGGCCTTCTCTATTACCAGCAAGATCAGTATAACCAAGCCATTGAAGCCTATAAATACGTGGTAACTCACTATCCGGGAAGTGCAGAGGCGCGACTAGCCATGCGCGACCTAAAATCTATTTATGTAGACACTAACCAAGTAGACGAATTCGCAGCCCTGGTAAACCAATTACCCGGAGGCATCCGCTTTGAACCCAACGAACAAGACTCGCTGACCTATATTGCAGCTGAAAGAATCTATATGAAAGGAGAGAACCAGACAGCCCGACAGAGTTTTACACGCTATCTGCAAAGCTATCCCGACGGAGCCTTCAACCTCAATGCACGGTACTATATCAGTATCATTGCCAAGGAACAAAAGGATGAAGAAACAGTATTAGAACAAACCGGAAAACTGCTGGAATACCCGAACAATCCTTACTCGGAAGAAGCCCTGCTGATGCACGGAGAAATTCTCTTCAACCGACAACAATATGCAGAAGCTATGGCCGACTACAAGCAACTGCAAGCCAAGGCGACCACGGCAGAAAGAAGGCAGTTGGGTATGGTCGGAGTGCTGCGCTGCGCTACCTTGCTGAAAGAAGACTTGGAAATCATTCAAGCTGCCACTACCCTGCTTACAGAGAGCAAACTGACACCGGAACTACGCAACGAAGCACTCTATGACCGGGCTAAAGCCTACCTGAACCAACAAGCAGCAGCAAAAGCCATGAACGACTTGACAGAACTGGCCAAAGACACTCGCACGCGTTACGGAGCTGAAGCTAAATTCTTACTGGCTGAACAGTACTATGACAAGAAAGACTATGCAACAGCCGAAAAAGAAATACTTCACTTTATCGACCAAAGCACTCCGCATGCCTATTGGCTGGCACGCAGCTTCGTGCTTCTATCAGATGTCTATGTAGCCATGAATAAGCAACTGGAAGCCCGACAATATCTGCTCAGCCTGCAACAGAACTACCAGGCCGATGACGAAATAGCCGGAATGATAGAAGAAAGATTGAAAAAACTTAATACCATAAAAGAATGAACTGGAGAATCATGATAGCAGCTTGTACAGCTGCCTGCTGGCTACCCTTAGGGGCCCAGACACAACCCAACGACACTACCTTAAACCGGATGGTAGTAGTGGAACAGGAGTATAATCCGGTAATTACCGACGCTAACAAAATTAATGTAATCCCGGCAGTATCCCCACTAACTGCTCCTAAAAGAACAGTAAACTATGTATTGGAAGCCAGCCCTGCCGGCCAAGTAAACAATCAGTATATGCAGGCTTTTACGGCTACAGAAAAGCCGGAAAAAGTAGCTCCGGGAAAGGTAAAGCTAGGCTATGGCAGCCATGGCAATCTGGAAGCCTTAGCCGCTTACCGGCTGCAATGTTCAGACCGCGACCGAGTGAATATACGCTTCGGGATGACCGGACAAGACGGCCGAAGAGAACAGATGGACAAAGAGGCTGGCAAATGGGATTCTCGTTTCTACCGCACACAGGCTGCTGCAGATTGGACTCACCTCTTTTCACAATTTGCATTGAATGTAGCCGGTGATTTCGGGCTGAGCAATTTCAATTTTGAGCCAATCTCTCTGGTGGGTAAACAGAAATTTACTTCCGGAGCCTTCCACGTAGGAGTAGCCTCTGCCGCAGAACAGCCCATCCAATTCCGAGCAGCTACCAACCTACTTATGTATCAACGGCAACATGACGTTCTGGACCAAAAGTTGCAAGAGAGCATCCTTCGTACAGAAGCGGAAGTCAACGCTCCCATTAATGAGCAGTACAGAGTAGGCTTGTTCTTACAAATGGACAATCAGTTCTATCAACACGGTAACTTAAAAAATCAAACCTCCCTGCAGTTGAACCCATATTTTCTCTGGCAGAACGACGACTGGAACATCCGTCTAGGAGCCCACGTAGACCCAGCCTTCGGGTATGGCAAAAAACTCCATGTAGCCCCCGATGTAAAAGCACAAGTAACTATAGGTAATAACTATGTGTTTTATACTCAAGCCACAGGAGGTAAAATTCTGAATGATTTCCGCAGACTGGAACATCTTTCTCCCTACAGCCTGCTGAATCATCAGACCGACGCCACCTATGAACAGCTCAATGCTGCTATCGGTTTTAGATCAAGCCCACTAGCCGGATGGTGGATTCACGTCTTCGGAGGCTACCAGAATCTGAAAAACGACCTCATTGAAGGACAACTGTGGGAAACTCAAGATACAGAAAACCTATATGCAGGACTGGAAAGCCGTTATGCTTATAAAGACCGATTCTATCTCACAGCCAAAGGCGTATACCGCAACTGGAGCACAGACAAAGACGCAGAAGAGGCCCTTTGTTTCAAACCTACATTAGAGGCCAACGTGGAAGCAGGCATACGCCCCATCACCCCCCTGCTGATTCAGGTAGGCTATCAATACATAACCCGTGAAAAAGTACAAGGAGAGAAACTAGATGATGTAAGTAATCTCTATGCCGAAGGACACTACCAAGTGTTTAAATTCATGAATGTATATGCCCGCATCCAGAATCTACTGAATCAAAACTATGCTCATCACTGGGGATGCCAAGCCATGGGACTCAACTTCATAGGTGGGGTATGTTTCCAGTTCTAAGAATGTTTATTTTACTAAAATCTATTTATATTATAAGGTGAAACATAGGTTTTTTCCTACTTTTGCGCACTAAATCATTAACGGGACTTCTTAATAATAAACAATATGCAGAAAAACCTTGTGATTGTCGAATCTCCGGCAAAGGCTAAAACCATTGAAAAATTTTTGGGTAAAGACTTCAAAGTACTTTCCAGCTACGGACATATACGAGACTTGAAGAAAAAAGAATTCAGCATAGACGTAGCCAATAACTTTACGCCTAACTACGAGATTCCGGCAGACAAACAGAAAGTGGTATCCGAACTGAAGAAAGAAGCAGAAAAGGCCGAAATGGTATGGTTAGCTTCCGATGAGGACCGCGAAGGAGAAGCCATTGCCTGGCACTTATCAGAGGTGTTGCAGCTGCAACCGGAACATACTAAGCGTATCGTGTTCCATGAAATCACCAAAGGTGCTATCTTGAATGCTATAGAACACCCACGCCAAATAGACATCAACCTAGTAGATGCCCAACAAGCTCGACGCATACTGGACCGTATAGTAGGATTTGAGCTGTCTCCCGTATTGTGGAAAAAAGTAAAACCTGCTCTTTCGGCAGGCCGCGTACAATCAGTAGCTGTGCGACTCATTGTGGAACGTGAACGAGAAATACACGCTTTCCAGACAGAAGCAGCCTACCGGGTGACAGCCACCTTTACCGTACCAGATGCCGACGGAAAAGAAGTGGAACTGAAAGCAGAATTATCTAAACGCTTCAAAACTCAAGAAGAAGCCAGACAATTCTTAAACAACTGTCTGAAAGCCTCCTTTACTATCGGAGACATCAATACTCGTCCGTTAAAGAAGAGTCCGGCAGCCCCCTTCACCACCTCTACGCTTCAGCAAGAAGCGGCACGGAAACTCGGATTTACCGTGGCACAAACCATGATGGTAGCCCAACGGCTGTATGAATCAGGAAACATCACCTACATGCGTACAGACTCAGTGAATCTCTCTGAGTTTGCCATCCATTCCTGTAGGGAAGCCATTACGGAACTGATGGGCGAGAATTACGTAAAAACCCGCCATTATGCTACCAAAACCAAAGGTGCGCAGGAAGCACACGAAGCTATCCGCCCCACCAATATGGGCAACACCAAGATTGAAGGTACTCCACAAGAAAAAAGATTATACGACTTAATCTGGAAACGGACCATCGCCTCACAAATGGCAGATGCCGAGGTAGAAAAAACTACGGTAACCATTCAGATAAGCCATGAATCCGAAACCTTTAGTGCAGTGGGCGAAGTAGTGAAATTCGACGGTTTTCTGCGAGTATACCGTGAATCCTACGACGATGACACAGAACAGGAAGACGAAACACGCCTGTTGCCCCCCTTACAAAAAGGACAGACCCTGACTCATCAGGAAATTGTGGCTACCGAACGGTTCACCCAGCATCCGGCCCGCTATACAGAAGCCAGCCTGGTGCGTAAACTCGAAGAGTTGGGTATCGGCCGCCCTTCTACCTATGCACCTACCATTTCTACCATTCAGCAACGTGAATACGTAGAGAAAGGAGACAAACAAGGAGAAGAGCGGAAATACAATATACTGACTTTGCACGATGGACGCATCGACGAGACCTTACGTACAGAGATGGCAGGAGCCGAAAAATCCAAACTGTTCCCCACAGATACAGGAATGGTGGTAAATGATTTCTTACTGGAGTATTTCCCGAATATCATGGACTACAACTTCACAGCCAACGTGGAAAAGCAGTTCGACGAAATAGCTGAAGGAGAAAAACTATGGACCTCTATCTTGGCTGATTTCTATAAGAAATTCCACCCGTCGGTAGAAAACACTTTGGCTACCAAAAGCACCCATAAAGCAGGTGAGAGAGTCTTGGGAGAAGAACCCGGCACAGGCAAACAGGTATCTGTAAAAATCGGACGATTCGGCCCCGTGGCACAGATTGGCACAGCCGATGACGAAGAGAAACCTAGATTTGCACAGCTGAAGAAAGAGATGTCCATCGAAACGGTAACTCTGGCAGAAGTACTTGATTTATTCAAGCTGCCACGCACCTTGGGAGAACATGAAGGTTATCCCGTAACAGTAGGTGCCGGTCGTTTTGGTCCTTACATTCATTACAATAAATTGTATGTATCTCTACCCAAGGAAGAAGACCCGCTAGCTATCACGTTGGATACAGCCATTCAACTGATACAAGCCAAAGAAGCCGCAGAAGCTCAAAAACATCTTAAGAAATTCGAAGAAGAGCCAGAACTTGAAATCTTAAACGGACGTTACGGCCCTTATATTGCTTACAAGGGCAATAATTATCGCATCCCCAAAGACATTGTTCCACAAGACTTAAGTCTGCAGGCATGTCTGGATCTGATTAAGCTGCAAGAAGAAAAAGGAGCCAGCAAAACCAAACGGGGCCGATATACAAAAAAGAAGAGCTGATTGCCAGCATAAAGATACAGATTCCTCCAAAAAGAGAGAGCGCACCGGTAAGTGCGCTCTCTCTTTTTGGAGGAAATCATTCCAAGAATTACATACGTTCCGGAACTTCGATACCCAACAGTCCCATACCTAGACGAACCACCTTGGCCACATTCTCAGAAAGAGCTAGGCGGAATACCTTCACAGCTTCATTTTCTTCACGCAGAATGCTGAAGTCGTGATAGAACTGATTATATTCCTTCACTAAATCATAACAGTAATTAGCAATCACCGACGGACTGTAGTCTGTACCAGCCTGCTTCACCACAGCTGAGAAATCGGCCAGCATCTGAATCAATCCCTCTTCTTTCTCGCTCAGTTCGATGCCAGCATGCAACTGCTGCGGCACGTCGATACCCGCTTCCTTTGCCTTACGAAGTACCGACTGTATACGGGCATACGTATATTGAATAAACGGACCGGTATTCCCGTTGAAATCGATTGATTCCTTCGGATTAAAGGTCATGTTCTTACGAGCATCCACCTTCAAGATGAAGTATTTCAAAGCACCCAAACCTACTATCCGGGCAATGTTATCAGCTTCAGCCTGAGTCAGTCCATCGAGTTTACCTAATTCGCCCGACGTTTCTTTGGCTGTACCAATCATCTCTGCCATCAAATCGTCGGCATCCACTACCGTACCTTCGCGACTCTTCATCTTTCCCTCCGGAAGTTCCACCATTCCATAAGAAAAATGCACCAGACTCTTACCCCATTCAAAGCCCAGTTTGTCGAGCAAGATAGAGAGTACCTGGAAGTGATAATTCTGCTCATTACCTACCACATAAATCATCTTATCGATGGGATAATCTGCAAAACGTAATTTAGCCGTACCGATATCCTGCGTCATATAAACCGAAGTACCGTCAGCACGCAACAGCAATTTATGGTCAAGTCCTTCACCGGTCAAATCAGCCCAAACCGAGCCATCCTCTTTGCGATAAAAGAAACCTTTCTCCAAACCTTCCATCACCTTCTCCTTACCTTCCAGATAAGTTTCGGATTCATAATAAATCTTATCAAACGATACCCCCATCATACGGTAGGTCTCATCGAAACCGGCATACACCCAATCATTCATACGTTTCCACAGAGCACGTACTTCAGGATCGTTAGCCTCCCACTTCACCAACATCTCTCGAGCTTCCTTCATCAGAGGCGATTCTGCTTCAGCCTTCGCCTTAGCCTCTTCCTCATTCATGCCAGCCGCCTGATATTGCTGCATCAGTTCCTTCACTTCTGCCTTGTAGTGCTTGTCGAAGGCCACGTAGTAATCGCCTATCAGATGGTCACCCTTCTTACCCGACGATTCAGGTGTTTCACCTTCACCATATTTCAGCCAAGCCAACATCGACTTACAGATATGGATACCGCGGTCGTTTACAATATTGGTTTTCACCACCTTATTACCATTAGCCGCCAAGATATTAGCCAAGGCATTACCCAACAGATTATTACGCACATGCCCCAAGTGAAGCGGTTTATTGGTGTTCGGAGAAGAGTATTCAATCATTACCAGCGGAGAATGTTCGTCGGCTGCGATGATACCATAGTGCGCATCCGCATGGATATCATTCAGTAATTCAATCCAGGCAGAAGAGGCGATAGTAAGATTCAAGAAACCCTTGATTACATTGAAAGCAGCCACCATCGGCTCATTGGCTTTCAAATACTCGCCAATCTCCTGTGCGGTCTGTTCAGGTCCTTTTTTCGACATGCGCAAAAAAGGGAAAACAACCAGCGTCAGATGGCCTTCAAACTCTTTTTTGGTCTTTTGCAACTGCACCTGTGCGGCCGGAACTTCCTGACCGTAAAGTGCCTTCAATCCGTTTGTAACGGAAGAGAGCAATTTCTGTTCTATATTCATGATTAATAAGTATATTCTTAGACTGCAAAGGTAACATAAAAAAATTGTCTTTTCTTCGGAAAACCGAAAAAAAGACAACTTATTCCAGAGGGATGTACATTCCTTGAAGCCCCGATAAATCAATCAATTGCCAAATCAGAGCCAGCCTTGAACTTTACATTTATTTTGTCTAAAATCTCAATCCGCTGCTTTATGGCAAGATTGCAGTTTACTTACAGCAAACATTCTGATACAGAGAATGTACTAAGACCTACCAGCAAGTCCATATAAACTTACCCACAAGATAACAATCTATCACACCGCCCGGCAAAAGCAAGGCAATATTTCTGAATATCAAATAAAAACAGTAAAAAAACAGCCCTTTACAAACTTTTTTGGAGAATAGTCAGTCTATTTTCTATAGAAACAAGGAATTAATTCGTATTTTTGCAACTTATTGATTGAAAAATAAATGCTTATGAATCATATTCCACCTGTTACCAAGAATCTGCTCATCATCAATACACTGATGTTTATGGGCATGATTGTAGCCGAAAGTTATCAATACGACCTCAATCAGTTTTTGGGGTTACACTTCATCCTTTCAGATCACTTCAATTTATCTCAACTCATCACCTACATGTTCATGCATGGCAGCTTCAGCCATCTGTTTTTCAACATGTTTGCAGTATGGATGTTCGGGCGAATTCTAGAACAAGTATGGGGCTCAGAACGCTTCTTGTTCTATTACATGGTCTGCGGAATCGGCGCCGGTCTTATCCAGGAGTTGGTTACAGGTATCAGTTACTACACCCTGCAGTCGGGCCTGCCTGCCGACGTAGTGACCCAAATACAGCAAGAGGGTGCTAACATCCTACAACGGAGCATGAACTATACAGATCCCATTTTAGGCAGCCTCAACGCTACCTTAAACGGATTTACTGTAGGGGCCTCTGGAGCCGTTTATGCCATTTTATTGGCCTTTGGTATGACTTTCCCTAACCAACCCATGTTTGTCTTTCCCCTCCCCATGCCCATCAAAGCCAAATATTTCGTCATCGGCTATGCCTTGATAGAACTCTTCTCCGGACTGGCCAACAACCCCGGTGACAACGTGGCTCATTTTGCCCACTTGGGCGGCATGATTTTCGGATTTATCATCATACTCTATTGGAGAAACAAGAACAAGAACCATGGCTACTATTATAACTGATTTAAAAAGAACGTATCAGAACGGAAACACTCACATCCGTCTGATATTCATTAATGTTGGCGTATTTATACTAACCGCCCTATTGGCAGTTGTCTTACAGTTGTTCAACTGCCCTGTCGACTATTTGTTGCAATGGTTGGAGATGCCGGCATCTATCAGTCAATTCCTCTGCCAACCTTGGACACTGATTACGTATATGTTCATGCATGCAGGCCTGCTACACATACTCTTCAATATGCTGTGGCTGTATTGGTTTGGCGAACTGTTTCTACAGTTCTTCTCATCCAAGCATCTACGCGGCTTATATATATTAGGAGGAATATGCGGAGGGCTACTATATTTGCTGGCATATAATATCTTTCCCTATTTCGCCCCCATGATTTCGTATTCCTACCTGCTGGGAGCATCCGCTTCGGTACTGGCCATCGTGGCAGCCACGGCCTATAGAGCCCCCAATGTACCCATCCGGTTGTTATTACTGGGTACCCTTCCTTTAAAGTATCTGGCACTCATTGTCATTGGACTCGACTTTTTATTTCTCACCTCCAGCAATGCCGGCGGACACATAGCACACGTAGGAGGTGCTTTGGCCGGACTGGCTTTTGCACGGACATTGGATAAAGGCACCGACCTGAGCCTCCTCATCAACCGATGTATTGACGGGCTGACCTCACTCTTTAAAAAGAAACGCTACCACACAAAGATGAATATAAAGAGTGGCGGAAAACGTCGGAACGACTACGATTACAACAGTCATAAAAAAGCCCAAAATGATGAAATAGACCGTATTTTGGACAAACTGAAGAAATCCGGGTATGAAAGCCTTACTTCGGAAGAGAAAAAGAGCCTGTTCGATGCCAGCAAGCGTTGACAGAGCCTTCATTTACTAATCTTAATAAGAATTACCATTAATCTTATATCATGTTGAGAAAAAGTTTTTTAATGTTAGCAGCAAGTTGTATGATGTATTCCTGCACAACGTCCACGGAACAAAATCCGTTTTTAAGTGAGTACCAAACACCATTTGGCGTTCCACCGTTCGACCAAATCAAGATGGAACACTACGAACCTGCCTTCTTAAAAGGTATAGAAGAACAAAACAAGCTGATTGATGCCATCGTGCAAAACACGGAAGCACCAACCTTCCAGAATGTCATTCAAGCTTTAGACAACAGTTCTCCTATCCTGGACCGTGTGGGTGGTGTATTCTATAACCTCACTTCCGCCGAAACCAACGATGAACTGACCGCTCTCTCCATCAAACTGGCTCCTCTGATGTCGGAACACAGCGACAATATCCAACTGAACAGCCAATTGTTTCAGAAAGTAAAAACCGTCTATCTGCAAAAAGACAGCATCCAGCTAACCCGAGAGCAACGTCGCTTGCTGGAAAACACCTACAAAGATTTCGTACGCTCCGGCGCCAACCTCAATGCTGAGCAGCAAGCACGCCTGCGCGAAATCAACAAACAACTGTCTACGCTGGGCCTGGAATTCGATAACCACATCTTGAACGAAAACAATGAATTCCAACTACTGGTAGATCAAGAATCCGAATTGAGCGGACTGCCGGAATGGTTCAAGCAAAGCGCAGCTGCCGAAGCGCAGGCTGCCGGCCAAGAAGGCAAATGGTTGTTTACCCTACACAATGCCAGCCGCCTGCCGCTGCTGCAATATGCCGACAACAGAGACCTGCGCGAACAAATATACAAAGCATACATCCAGCGTGGAAACAACAACGACAAGAATGATAACAAGAAAATCATCCGTGACATTGTAAACCTACGCCTGGAAAAAGCCAAACTTTTAGGTTTTGACTGCTATTCCAACTTTGTGTTGGACAATACCATGGCCAAGAATTCTGAAACTGTCATGGACTTCTTGCACAACCTTTGGCAATATGCCCTGCCCAAAGCCAAGGCCGAAGCCCAAGAACTACAAGAACTGATGGACAAAGAAGGTAAAGGTGAAAAACTGGAAGCATGGGACTGGTGGTATTATACCGAAAAACTACGGAAAGCTAAATACGATTTGGATGAAGAAGAACTCAAGCCCTACTTCAAATTGGAAAATGTGCGCGAAGGAGCCTTTGCCGTGGCCAACAAGTTGTATGGCATCACCCTGACACCGCTACACAACATCCCGGTCTATCACCCCGACGTAGAAGTGTTCGAAGTGAAAGATGCCGACGGATCACATCTTGGCATCTTCTATGTAGACTACTTCCCGCGTGCCGGCAAAAGTGGAGGTGCCTGGATGAGCAACTACCGTGAACAGCAAGGAGACATCCGTCCGTTGGTATGCAATGTGGCCAGCTTTACCAAACCGGTAGGCGACACTCCGTCACTGCTGACCTTGGACGAAGTAGAAACTCTCTTCCATGAATTCGGTCATGGACTGCACGGACTGCTTACCAAATGCCAATACAAAGGCACATCAGGAACCAATGTGGTGCGCGACTTCGTAGAGCTTCCCTCACAAATCAACGAACATTGGGCCACAGAACCTCAGGTATTGAAAATGTATGCCCGCCACTATCAGACAGGCAACACCATACCCGATGAACTGATTGAAAAAATCCGTAAACAGAAGACTTTCAATCAGGGCTTCATCACCACCGAACTGATGGCAGCCGCTATTCTGGATATGAATCTGCACAACCTGACCGATACACAAGGCTTGGATGTAGTAGCCTACGAAAAAGAAGCCATGGACAAATTGGGGCTGATACCACAAATCGCTCCACGCTACCGCACTACTTACTTTAGCCACATCATCGGCGGATATGCAGCTGGATACTACAGCTATCTGTGGGCCAATGTATTAGACAGCGATGCGTTCGAAGCTTTCAAAGAACACGGCATCTTCGACCCGAACACTGCCAGCCTCTTCCGTCGCAACATTTTGGAAAAAGGAGACAGCGAAGAAGCCATGACACTTTACCGCAACTTCCGTGGAGCAGAGCCTCAATTAGAGCCGATGTTAAAAAACCGCGGAATGAAATAAGAATGCAAATATTTGACTACCTTTTACTTCCAAATGTGAAAAAAAAACTATATTTGCAGCCTTGTATGGATTTGGAATTCATTAAAAAAGTAATAATAATAAACTAAAAACTAACATGCAAAACAAAGGATTTGTAAAGGTTTTTGCGTTACTGCTCACACTTGTGTGCATCTTCTACCTCTCCTTCTCTTTTGTCACTCGCCATTATACAAGTAAGGCATACGAGCTGGCTAACGGAGATGAGAAAGTGGCACAAGACTATCTGGACTCGTTATCCAACGAGAAAGTATGGTTGTGGAACTGGACGCTGAAACAATGTCGTGAGATGGAAATCAGTTTAGGTCTGGACTTAAAGGGTGGTATGAACGTCATCCTCGAGGTTTCTGTACCGGATGTCATTAAGGCCTTGGCTGACAACAAACCAGATGAAGCTTTCAACAAAGCATTGGCCGAAGCAGCCCGTCTGGCTACTACCAGCCAACAAGACGTCATCACGCTGTTTATCAACGAATATCACAAACTGGCTCCTGATGCTACATTGGCCCAGTTGTTTGCTACCCAACAGTTGAAAGACAAAATCAACCAGAAGTCTACCGACGCTGAAGTAGAAAAAGTACTTCGTGAAGAAGTAAAGGCAGCAGTCGACAACTCTTACAACGTGCTCCGCACTCGTATCGACCGCTTCGGTGTGGTTCAGCCCAATATCCAGAGCCTGGAAGACAAGATGGGCCGCATCATGGTGGAACTTCCGGGTATCAAGGAACCCGAGCGTGTAAGAAAATTACTCCAAGGTTCTGCTAACCTGGAATTCTGGGAAACTTACAGTTCCAAAGACATCGCTCCTTACATGCAATCAGTTGACGCTAAGCTTCGCACACTCTTGGCTGCCAACGAGCCTGAAGCTGAAGCAGAAAAAGCTACTGAAGACAAGAAAATCGTAAGCTCTGCCGACAGCATTGCAGCTGCTCTGAAAGGTCAAAGTCAGGATGATGCAGCTACGCTGGCTCAAATCAAGAAAGAACATCCTTTGCTGGCTATCCTGCAGGTAAACCCCAACGGAGGTCCGGTAGTAGGCTATGCCAACCATAAAGATACAGCTGAAGTCAACAAATACCTCCAAATGAAAGAGGTACAAGCAGACATGCCGAAAGACTTACGCTTGAAATGGGGGGTAGCTCCGGTATCTTTCGACCCGAAAGCTCAAACCTTTGAATTATATGCCATCCGTTCTACCGAACGCAACGGCAAAGCTCCGCTGGAAGGCGACGTAGTAGTGGATGCTACCGACGAATTCGACCAATACGGTCATCCGGCTGTAAGCATGGTGATGAATACCGATGGTGCTCGCCGCTGGGCTCAACTCACCAAGCAGAACATTGGCCGCAGCATCGCTATCGTACTGGATGGCTATGTATACTCTGCTCCCAACGTAAGCAATGAAATTACCGGCGGTCGTTCACAGATTACCGGTCACTTTACTCCGGAAGAAGCCAAAGACTTGGCCAACGTATTGAAATCAGGTAAGATGCCGGCTCCGGCCCACATCGTACAGGAAGACATCGTAGGTCCGTCACTCGGTCAGGCATCTATCAATGCCGGTATCGTATCCTTCATCGTAGCATTGGTATTGCTGATGATTTACATGTGCTCTATGTACGGTTTCATCCCGGGCATGGTAGCCAACGGAGCTTTGATTCTGAACCTGTTCTTCACGCTGGGTATTCTTTCTTCCTTCCAGGCTGCTTTGACGATGTCCGGTATTGCCGGTATGGTATTGTCACTGGGTATGGCTGTGGATGCCAACGTGTTGATTTATGAACGTACCAAAGAAGAACTTCGTGCCGGCAAGGGTGTGAAGAAAGCCTTGGCCGATGGTTACTCCAACGCCTTCTCTGCCATCTTCGACTCTAACTTGACTTCTATCATCACCGGTATCATCCTGTTCAACTTCGGTACAGGACCTATCCGTGGTTTTGCCACCACCCTGATTATCGGTATCTTGATTTCATTCTTTACAGCCGTGTTCATGACCCGCTTGTTCTACGAGCACTTCATGAGCAAAGACAAATTGCTGAACCTTACTTTCAGCACCGGCATCTCCAAGAACCTGATGGCCAATACCCACTTCGATTTCATGGGTCGCAACAAGGTTTGGATGAGCATTACAGGTGCTGCTTTGGTAATCTTTATCGGCTTCCTGATGACACGCGGACTGAGCCAGAGCATCGACTTCACCGGTGGACGTAACTTCAAGGTACAGTTCGAGAAAGAAACCGAGCCCGAACAAGTTCGCACGCTGATTGCCAGCAAATTTGGCGATGCCAACGTAAGCGTAATCGCTATCGGTACCGATAAGAAGACGGTACGTATCAGCACAAACTACCGCATCGAAGAAGAAGGCAACAACGTAGACTCTGAAATCGAAGCCTATCTGTATGAAACGCTGAAACCGCTGCTCACTCAGAACATCTCTTTAGAGACATTCATCGACCGTGAGAACCATACAGGCGGTAGTATCATCAGTTCACAGAAAGTAGGTCCGAGCATTGCCGACGACATCAAGGTATCTGCTATCTGGTCAGTGGTATTGGCTCTGATTGCCATTGGTCTGTACATCTTGTTGCGTTTCCGTAACATCGCCTACAGTATCGGTTCGGTAGCTGCTCTGGCATGCGATACCGTCATGATTCTGGGTATGTACTCTATGTGGTGGGGCATCGTTCCATTCTCTTTGGAAATCGACCAGACCTTCATCGGTGCTATCCTGACAGCCATCGGTTACTCTATCAACGATAAGGTGGTAATCTTCGACCGTGTACGTGAATTCTTTGGTCTGTATCCGAAGCGCAACAAGTTGCAACTGTTCAACGATTCACTGAACACTACACTGGCTCGTACCATCAACACTTCACTGAGTACCTTGATTGTATTGCTGTGTATCTTTATTTTAGGTGGTGATTCTATCCGCAGTTTTGCATTCGCCATGATTCTGGGTGTCGTATTTGGTACCCTGTCTTCACTGTTCATTGCTTCTCCGATAGCATACATGCTGATTAAGAAGAACAACGAACCCGAAGAAAACAAATAAACAAGTCTACAGACAGACACAATAGATAAGGAGGGCCTATGAACATAGGTCCTCCTTATTTTATTCTCCTGCCAAGCAAAGCAGTACTAATCGAAGAGGCATACCGAATACTCAAAAAAAAGAGTTACCCCTGCTACAGACAGCTGTAACAAGGGTAACTCTTTTTAAATGGGTGTTTTCACCCCTCCATTCTCTGTAGCCCCGAGGGGAATCGAACCCCTATCTAAAGTTTAGGAAACTTCTATTCTATCCGTTGAACTACAAGGCCCTTTTGCACAGAAAATGCAAAGATTCTAATTACGAGTTGCAAAGATAATGTATTCTATTGATTTTCCGAAAAAAAGTTTTGTTAATCCGATTAACTTTGCGAAATTTGCCGTTGACGATTACAGAAAGTAATCCATCAAATATTCATTCACATTAAATCTACATTATGGCAAACGAAATGATTGTCAAAGAGCTGGATCAAGTGGTAGTCCGCTTTTCCGGTGACTCTGGCGATGGAATGCAACTCGCCGGCAATATTTTTTCTACAGTTTCGGCTACAGTAGGCAACGACATCAGTACGTTCCCCGACTATCCGGCAGACATTCGCGCTCCGCAAGGTTCACTAACGGGCGTTTCAGGTTTCCAGGTACACATTGGTGCAGACAAGGTCTATACACCTGGCGATTTATGCGATGTCCTGATAGCCATGAATGCCGCCGCCCTGAAAACACAATATAAATTCGCCAAACCCACAGCCTGCATCATCATCGATACCGATGCCTTCCAGAAATCAGACTTGGAGAAAGCAGCTTTCAAGACCGATAATCCGATCAAGGAGATGGGCATCAAGCAAGATGTCATAGCCGCTCCTATCTCACAAATGGTTAAAGACTGCTTGGCAGATACCGAGATGGACAACAGATCCATCCTGAAATGCCGCAATATGTTTGCAGTGGGACTGGTGTGCTGGCTGTTCAACCGCGACCTGAAAATGGTAGAAGACTTCATCCACGAGAAATTCGCCAAGAAGCCAGCCATTGCCGAAGCCAACATCCGCGTCATCCACGCCGGCTACGACTACGGACACAACACACACTGCAGCGTACCCAATACATACCGCATAGAAAGCAAGCACACCGTCCCCGGACGTTACATGGATATCACCGGCAACAAAGCCACCGCCTATGGCTTCATAGCAGCAGCCGAAAAAGCCGGTCTTCGTCTATATCTGGGTTCCTACCCCATCACACCAGCTACCGACGTATTGCACGAACTCTCCAAGCACAAATCCTTGGGTGTGATAACCGTACAATGCGAAGACGAGATTTCAGGCTGTGCCTCGGCTGTAGGAGCCTCCTTTGCCGGTGCCCTGGCTGTTACCTCCACCTCCGGTCCAGGTATCTGCCTCAAGTCGGAAGCCATGAACCTGGCCGTCATCATGGAACTGCCGCTGGTGGTACTCGACGTGCAGCGCGGCGGTCCTGCCACCGGTCTGCCCACCAAATCCGAACAGACCGACCTGTTGCAAGTACTTTTCGGCCGCAACGGCGAAAGCCCCATGCCTGTACTGGCTGCCACTTCACCAACCGACTGCTTCGAATGCGCCTACCAGGCATCCAAGATTGCCTTGGAACACATGACCCCGGTAGTGCTGCTTACCGATGCCTTTGTAGCCAACGGTTCCGGCTCCTGGAAACTTCCGAAACTGGAAGAATACCCGGCCATCAACCCGCCCTACGTACGCCCCGAAATGAAAGACAGCTGGACACCCTACCAGCGCAATCCGGAAACCGGTGTACGTTATTGGGCCATCCCCGGTACCGAGGGCTTCACCCACATCCTGGGCGGTCTGGAGAAAGACAACCAGACAGGTGCCATCTCTACCGACCCCGAGAATCATGATTTGATGACACGCCTGCGTGCCGAAAAGATTGCTAAAATCGACGTACCCGATGTAGAAGTGATGGGCGATGCCGACGATGCCGAATTGCTGATTGTAGGCTTTGGCGGTACCTACGGCCACCTGCACGCAGCCATGGACGAACTTCGCGAACAAGGCAAGAAAGTAGCCCTGGCTCATTTCAAATTCATCAATCCGCTGCCCAAGAACACAGCCGAGGTAATGAAACGCTACCCGAAAGTGGTAGTAGCCGAACAGAACATGGGACAGTTTGCCGCCTATCTGCGCATGAAAGTAGATGGATTTGTGCCCTACCAGTTCAATCAGGTAAAAGGCCAGCCCTTCCGCGTCAACGAACTGGTGAACGCCTTCACCGAAATTATGGAGAAGTAATCTACAAACCTTAAAAACTCAAGAAAAATGGAATATACAGCAAAAGATTATAAGAAAGGACAACCCCGTTGGTGTCCGGGTTGTGGCGACCACTTCTTTTTGGCTTCTCTCCACAAGGCCATGGCCGAAATCGGTGTTGCACCGCACGATATAGCCGTGATTTCCGGTATCGGATGTTCCAGCCGTTTGCCTCACTATATGAACACCTATGGTATGAACACCATTCACGGACGTGCTGCCGCCATTGCCACCGGCTGCAAGGTAGCCAACCCGAACCTGTCGGTTTGGCAAATCAGCGGCGACGGCGACGGTCTGGCCATCGGCGGTAACCATTTCATCCATGCCAATCGCCGCAACATCAATCTCAATATGATTCTGCTGAACAATCGTATCTACGGTCTGACCAAGGGACAATACTCTCCTACCTCCCCACGCGGATTTGTCAGCAAATCCTCTCCCTACGGAACAGTAGAAGACCCCTTCCACCCGGCAGAGCTCTGCTTCGGTGCCCGCGGACACTTCTTTGCCCGTGCCGTAGCCACCGATGCAGCCGGTACGATAGAAATCCTCAAAGCGGCCCATGCCCACAAAGGTGCTTCCGTATGCGAAATCCTTCAGAACTGCGTCATCTTCAATAACGGCACCCACGACGCCGTGGCCAAGAAAGAAGACCGCGCCAAGCACGCCATCTACCTGGAACATGGCAAGCCCATGATTTTTGGCGAAAACCATGAATTCGGACTCGTGCAGGAAGGCTTCGGACTGAAAGTAGTGAAGATTGGTGAAAACGGCATCACCGAAAAAGACATCCTGGTACACGATGCCCACTGCGAAGACAACACCCTGCAACTGAAGCTGGCCCTGATGGAAGGTCCCGACTTCCCCATTGCCCTCGGTGTGATTCGCGATGTAGAAGCCCCCACCTACGACGAGGCCGTTTATGCCCAGCTCGAAGAAGTCAGCAACAAGAAGAAATACCACACCTTCGAAGAACTGCTGATGACCAACGATACGTGGGAAATGAAATAACCCTTCCCTTTCTCCAGCTAAACTTCAGTTGCACACCGCTGCAACTGAAGTTTTTTTATTCCCTGCAGCGAGCCCGGAAAGCGTGAGGAATAATTCCACACCTCCGCCACAATAGTTTCCACACTCCACAGTCTTTCCCCTCCTCCACGCCACGATAATCCACTCATAATCAGCGCGCCCGCAAAGCACTGATTATTTCCGTTCCTTTGGCATTCTTTTTGAGTCATACCTGTATAGATTAAGATTGATTGAAAACTCAAAATAGACTTGCATATGAAACAGAAAAACAACCTTCCTTTCCGGGTAAGCATCGGCATCCGGCTACTCATGCTCCTGCTTCCCCTTTCCCTGTCCGCCGCAGCCACAGGCACCATGCCCGAATCGGTAGAGACAGAAGATGAATGGACCACCGACTCACTCACCGTAGACGGTATCGTGACCGACCTCAACGGAGAAACCATTATCGGAGCCACCGTGATAGAAAAAGGACGTCCCGAAAACGGCGTAGTGACCGACATCGACGGGAAATTCCTACTGAAAGTCCCCCCAAGAGCGTCCTGGTAATCTCCTACATCGGTTATAACACCCAGGAGACCCGGGTCAACCGCCGCATCCACACCTACAACATCGTACTGAAAGAAGACAACCAGATGCTCGATGAAGTAGTGGTAGTGGGCTACGGCACTGTGAAGAAGAGCGACCTCACCGGTTCGGTATCCACCGTAGGTAAGCGCAGCTTCGAAAGCCAGCCCGTGAAGAGCGTTTCACAGATTCTGCAAGGGCGCACCCCCGGTGTAGAAGTCACCACCAGCAGCGGTATGCCCGGTGCCGGCGCCCGTGTGCGTGTACGCGGTACCACCTCCATCAACAAGAGCAGCGACCCGCTCTATGTCATCGACGGTATCATCTCCACCAGCGGACTCGACGGCCTCAACCCACAAGACATCCAGTCGATGGAAGTCTTGAAAGACGCCTCCTCTACCGCCATCTACGGTTCCCGCGGAGCCAACGGTGTCATCCTGGTCACCACCCGCAACGGCGAGACCGGACGTCCCCGCATCCACTTCGATGCCAAGATAGGCCTGTCGCAAGTACGGAAAGACTACGACCTGCTCAATGCCTACGAATATGCCCAAGCCCTGAACGACATCCGCGGCGAAGGCACCATCAGCAGCGCCGATATGGCCGCCTACCAGAACGGAAGCAAAGGCATCGACTGGGTAGACCTGATGACCCGCACCGCCCTGAGCCAAGACTACAGCCTGGGCATCTCGGGCGGCAGCGAGAAAGTGAAATACCTGCTCTCGGGCAACGTGCTCGACCAGGAAGCCGTCACCATCAACTCCAAGTATAAACGCTACGGCTTCCGGGCCAATGTCGATGCCGACGTGCGCCCCTGGCTCACCGTATCTGCCAAGCTGAGCACCGCCATCATCCACCAGGAAAACGGCGCCCCCAACTGGTTCCAGGTCATCAACTATTCTCCCACCATGGAGCTGCGCAACCCCGAAACCGGCATCTACAATACCGACCCCTATAACATCGGCGGTACCAACCCCTATGCCCTGCTCACCGAAAACTACAGCGACAGCTATAGCTACAACGTCAATGCCAACCTCTCACTACTGTTCAAGCTGGCCAAAGGACTGACCTTCACCGTACAGGGAGGCTACGACTACGACCACAGCCCCTCGTACTCCTTCTCATCGAAGCTGGTAGCTCCCGGAGCCATCAACAGCATGAACAACACCAGTAACCTGCACCGCTATTGGCAGAACACCAATAACCTGACCTACCGTGGCGAATTCGGCGACCACACCCTGGCAGCCACCGCTGTATGGGAAATCAGCCGCACCTTCGACACCGGCCTGCAAGCCGGCGGCAGCAACCTCAACAACGAAGCCGTGGGCTACTGGAACATCAGCAACGCCGCCACCCGCACCGAAAGCAACTCTTATACCGAATCATCACTGGCCTCCGGCATCGTACGCGCCAGCTACGACTATAAGAAGAAATACTTCCTCACTGCCGCTATCCGTGCCGACGGTTCGTCCAAATTCCAGAAAGGCCACCGCTGGGGATGGTTCCCCTCTGCCGCCCTGGCTTGGGACATTGCCAAAGAAAGCTTCATGGAACATCAGCACGTACTGCAACAGTTGAAGCTGCGCTCCAGCTTCGGTGTTACCGGTAACCAGGCCATCAACGCCTACAGCACCCTGGGTATGCTCACCAACACCCTCTACGGTTGGGGCACCTCTACCGGCTTCTCCGGCTACTGGGCCAACCAGTTCTCCACCCCCGAGCTCACCTGGGAGAAAACCAGCCAGTTCGACGTCGGTCTAGACCTCAGCCTCTTCGGCGTAGACATCACCTTCGACTGGTTCAAGAAGCGCACCGAAGACCTGCTGTTCCAGAAACAGATTCCCCGCTACAACGGCGGTGGCACCTACTGGGTAAACCAAGGCAAGCTGAGCAACACCGGTTTCGAATTCTCGGTCAGCGCCTTCCCGCTCAAGAGCACCGTAGTATGGGAAACCACGTTCAACGCCGCCTACGTAAAAAACAAGATTGAAGACCTGGCCGGTAACGACTTTGCCCTGACCGCCACCTACAGCGACCTGGGCGGCTCCATGCAAATCATGAAGCCCGGACATCCCCTCGGCTCCTTCTACGTATACCAGTGGAAAGGCTTCGACGACCACGGCGCCAACCTCTATCAGAAAGCCGACGGCAGCCTCACCACCACCCCCACCTCGGAAGACCTTGTCATCAAAGGCCAGGCCAACCCCAAGTGGACCTTCGGCTGGAACAACACCATCAGCTGGAAGAACTGGACCCTCAACCTCTTCTTCAATGCCGCAGCCGGTGTAGAACGCCTCAACATCAGCCACTACACCACCGCCTCGATGAACGGAGTCTCCCGCTTCATCACCCTGCGCGATGCCTATTACAAAGGATGGGACAAGGTGAGCGACAAGGCCGATGCCCAATATCCTAGCCTGACCAATACCGACAATAAGAACTATGCCAACTCCGACCGTTGGCTGGAAGATGCCTCCTTCATCAAGTTGAAGAACATCAGCCTGTCGTACAACATCCCCCGCCGTGTGGCCAAGTTTGCAGGCATCCAGCTCTCTGTCAGCGCACAAGACCTCTTCACCCTGACCAAGTACAAAGGAATGGATCCGGAAGTCTACAACGCCTTCGACGGACTGGACTACGGTGCCTACCCCATCCCGCGCACCTTCACCTTCGGCGTGAAACTGAGATTCTAATCCCCTAACCCAATTAAAAAGAATAAAAATATGAATACTAAAATAATCCGCTTCTGCACCCTGGCACTGACCCTCAGCATGGGCCTGCACCTCCAGAGTTGCAGCGACTTCCTGGACGAGCACCCCAACGGACAGCTCAACAAAGAAGACTTCTTCAACAACAAAGAAGAACTCAACGCCTCGCTTCACGCCCTTTATTCCGTGATAGCCACCTCGCAAGCCAGTAACAACTGCGTAGGCACCAACTTCCTGGCCGGCGACGACATCTCCACCCACCCTGCCAGCAACAAACAGTCGCTGCGCGAGTTCGACCAGTACAACGCTACCGACAACAACACCTGGATGGTGACCCTCTGGGAGCAGCGGTTCAAAGTCATCAAAGCCGCCAACTTCATCATCAACAATGCCGGCCGCACCCTGGGCGTCAGCCAGGACGACATCAACATAGCCATCGCCCAGGCCCGCTACTGGCGCGCCTACTCCTACTTCTATCTGGTCACCACCTGGGGCAAAGTACCCGTGATGCTGGAAGAGAAGATAGACTATAACGCTCCGCTGGAGACCGAAGAAAAGATCTATGAACTGATACTGGACGATTTGAAATTTGCCGAAGAGCACCTGCCCGTGCTCTATACCGAAGCCCCCTTCGGTCGGAGCGGCATCAACGTAGCCGTGAGCCAGGGCGCAGCCAAAGCCACCCTTTCCTACGTCTATATGTGCATGGCCGGATGGCCGCTCAATAAAGGAGCCGAAACCTACAAGCTGGCTGCAGCCAAAGCCGAAGAAGTGATTGATGCCGCCGACAAGCACACGTATTACTACAAACTGTTGGATGAGTTCAAGCAGATACACTCCATCAGCTATAACTACAACAACCCCGAAGTGCTGCTCGGCATCTATTACAACCGCGACCGCACCCCCAACTCCATTCCGGTAACCGACCTCCCGCTGGATGCCATACAGAACGGTTGGGGCGACACCAACGGCGAAATCAAGTTCTGGAAAGAATTTCCCGCCGGGCCGCGTAAAGACGCCACCTACCTGCCCAAACTGATCTTGGCCGACGGACAGCTGCACGACTGGTGGGACGACCCCAACGGACAGCGCGAGGTAGTAGCCCCCATCTTTATGAAAACCATAGAATCTGCCACCCGTGGACAAGACTTCGACTATACCGACCCCACTCCCCTGCCCGCCAATGGCGAAAAGACCGTCCAAGTCATCCGCCTGGCCCAGGTATACTGCTGGTTTGCCGAAGCCACCGCCCGCAGCGGACAAGTCACCCAGAAAGCCGTAGATATCCTGAACCGCGTGCGCAACCGCGCCGACGGCAAAGCCACCAACCTCTACACCACCTCTCTGAGTGCCGAAGAACTGGCCGAAGCCGCCTACAACGAACACGGTTGGGAAATGGCCGGCTACTACTGGAGCGGCTTTGCCACCCGTTCCCGCGACATGTTCCGCCTATACCGCTTCAAAGACCACTTTGAATACCGCAAGCAGAACCCCGAAATAGAAGTAGCCCCCGGCATCAAGCGCAAGGAAAAAGTAGCCGTTACCGGCACCTGGGACGACAGCAAGATGTATGCCCCCTACCCCTACGAAGATGCCATTCTCAATCCGAATTTATAAGTTAAGGAGTTAAGGGAGGAGTTAGAGGGAGTTAAAGGAGGGAGGAAGGAAGGAAGGAAGGAAGGAAGGGAAAAAAAGAAAAAGGAGTTAAGAAGAGAAAGCATATTCTTCAACTCCCTCCTTAACTCCTCTAACTCCCCACTTAACTCCTTAACTTAACTCCTCCTAACTCCTCCTCAAAATCACACCTTATCACCATACGCCAGGTCACCGGCATCACCCAGTCCCGGCACAATGTACTTATGTTCATCCAATGTCGGGTCGATAGCTCCGCACCACAGCGTCACGTTATCCTCCGGGAACAGCTTCTGCAAGTGCTCCACCCCCTGCTGGCTGGCAATCACACACGCTATCATCAGTTTGCCCGGAATTCCCCTTGTAATGAACGCCTTCCATGCCAGCTCCATGCTCTCGCCCGTGGCCAGCATCGGATCCACAATCATCAGCGTCTTCCTATTCAAGTCTGGCGTAGCGATATACTCTATATGCACATCCACCGAGCGATGCTCCTTATCCGTATAATAGCGGTAAGCCGATACAAACGAATTCCCCGCCTTGTCGAACACATTCAGGAAACCCGTGTGCAGCGGCAGTCCGGCCCTGAACACCGTAGCTATCACCACCTCATCATCCGGCGTACTCACCGGTGCCACCCCCAGCGGTGTCTGCACCTGCTTCACCGAATAGTTCAGTTCCTTACTCATTTCATACGCCATCAGTTCACCGATGCGCTCTATATTGCGGCGGAAGCGCATCCTGTCTCCCTGCACGTTTACATCCCGAATCTCGGCCATATACTGATTCAGCACCGAATTCGTTTCAGCAAAATTGACAATCTTCATATTCGTCAGATAGTTTGGTTTCAAAGCTACAAAGGAAGTAAATTTCAATCGATTTGCAACATTCAGTTAGCAGATATTGTTAGTAAGTCATAAAAGAAATCCAATTAAAGAAAAATTTCTCCAATCGTACTATACTTTCCGAAGAAAATCGTACTTTTGTAGTCGCAAAATAAGGTAAAAAGAAATATTTACACAGTAAGAGATTATCAACCAAATACCAATTTTAAAATCTTAAAAGAAATGGCAAATTTAGATTTAAGCAAGTACGGTATCGTTGACGTGAAGGAAATTCTCCACAACCCGTCATACGAAGTATTGTTCGCTGAAGAGACCAAAGCTGGTTTGGAAGGCTTCGAAAAAGGTCAGGTAACAGAACTGGATGCAGTCAACGTAATGACTGGTATCTACACCGGACGTTCTCCTAAAGATAAATTCTTCGTAATGAACGAAGCCAGCAAAGACACTGTATGGTGGACTTCAGAAGAATACAAGAACGACAACAAGCCTTGTTCTGAAGAAGCTTGGGCTGACCTGAAGTCTAAAGCAGTAAAAGAATTGAGCGGCAAACGTCTGTTCGTGATGGATACTTTCTGCGGTGCTAACGCTGCTACTCGTCTGAAAGTGCGTTTCATCATGGAAGTAGCTTGGCAGGCTCACTTCGTTAAGAATATGTTCATCCGTCCTACCGAAGAAGAACTGGCTAACTACGGTGAACCCGATTTCGTATCCTTCAACGCTGCCAAAGCTAAGGTTGACAACTACAAGGAACTGGGTCTGAACTCAGAAACAGCTACTGTATTCAACCTGAAGACCAACGAACAGGTTATCCTGAACACTTGGTACGGTGGTGAAATGAAGAAAGGTATCTTCTCTATCATGAACTACCTGAACCCGTTGCGTGGCATCGCTTCTATGCACTGCTCTGCCAACACCAACATGGAAGGTACAGACTCAGCTATCTTCTTCGGTCTGTCTGGTACAGGTAAGACTACTTTGTCTACCGACCCGAAACGTAAGTTGATCGGTGACGACGAACACGGATGGGACGACGAAGGTGTATTCAACTACGAAGGTGGTTGCTACGCTAAGGTTATCAACCTGGATAAAGAAAGCGAACCCGATATCTACGCTGCTATCAAGCGCGACGCTCTGTTGGAAAACGTAACCGTAGCTGCTGATGGTAAGATCAACTTCGCAGACAAGAGCGTTACAGAAAACACTCGTGTATCTTATCCTATCTACCACATCGAAAACATCGTGAAGCCTATTTCTAAGGGTCCTCACGCTCACCAGGTAATCTTCCTGTCGGCTGATGCCTTCGGTGTATTGCCTCCGGTATCTATCCTGAACCCCGAACAGGCTCAGTACTACTTCCTGTCAGGCTTTACTGCTAAGTTGGCTGGTACAGAACGTGGTATCACTGAACCCACTCCTACCTTCTCTGCTTGCTTCGGTGCTGCTTTCTTGAGCTTGCATCCTACTAAATACGCAGAAGAGCTGGTTAAGAAGATGGAAAAAGTAGGTGCTAAGGCATACTTGGTAAACACTGGCTGGAACGGTACAGGCAAGCGTATCTCTATCCGCGACACTCGTGGTATCATCGACGCTATCCTCGACGGTTCTATCGACAAGGCTCCGACCAAGGTAATTCCTTTCTTCAACTTCGTAGTTCCTACTGAATTGCCGGGTGTAGATCCGAAGATCCTCGACCCGCGTGATACTTACGAATGCGCTTGCCAATGGGAAGAAAAAGCTAAGGATTTGGCTGGCCGCTTCATCAAGAACTTCGCTAAGTTCACTGGCAACGAAGCAGGTAAGGCATTGGTTGCTGCAGGTCCTGCACTCTAATGCAGCCGAAAGGGAGTTTCCCTTTCTCTGCTTACCCCTATACACAAAGACGGCTTCCGTTTGGCGGAAGCCGTCTTTTTTTTGTAGCTTTGCCCCCGATAAACGATTCATTCACTAAAAACAGAAGAACTTATGAAAAAACTATCCTACGTATGTGCCCTGGCTCTGGCCCTGCTGTTCACTTCCTGCCAGCAAACCAAGGAAGGTGTCCTGGCCGATATCGACAACCTGATAGAAACCATCGATGAAGAAGGAGCCGAATACACCGAAAAGCAATGGGAGAAAGCCAATGAAAAGTTCGAAGAATTCTGCCGCCAGGCCGATGAACTGGAAGACTGGAGTGCCGAAGAAGCAGCCCAGCTGGCCAAGGCCAAAGCCAAATACCTGGGCGTGCAGCTGAAGAAGAGCAGCGAAAGCACCATGAAGAAAGCCGGCAAAGCCATCGAAGGCTTCATGGAAGGACTGGAAGACTGATCACATGAAAAAAAATGGAGCGCATCTTTTTCAAGACCGCTCCATTTTCTTTTATATTCCGTCAGCTGCCGCTTACGCATTCTTGTTGGCACGCTTCCGCTCTATCTCATCCAGAATCACCTTACGCATACGCATGGACTTCGGCGTTACTTCCACGTACTCATCCTCCTTGATATACTCCAATGCCTCCTCCAGCGAGAACTGCACCGGCGGAATCAGGCGAGCCTTCTCATCCGAACCACTGGCACGCATATTCGTCAGTTTCTTCGATTTCGTCACATTAATCACCAAGTCATTGTCGTGCGAGTGCTCACCCACCACCTGACCGGCATACACCTCCTCTTGCGGGAAGATAAAGAACTTACCGCGGTCTTGCAGCTTATCGATGGCATACGCAAAAGCCGTACCGTTCTCCATGGCAATCATCGAACCGTTGGTACGACGTTCTATCTCGCCCTTATACGGCTGATACTCCTTGAAGCGGTGTGCCATGATCGCCTCACCTGCGCTGGCTGTCAGCACATTGGTACGCAGACCGATGATACCGCGCGACGGCATGTCAAACTCCAGGTTCACCCGGTCGCCGGCCGATTCCATCTTCACCATTTCCCCCTTGCGGCGCGTCACCATATCAATCATCTTGCTGGCATACTCTTCCGGCACGTTGATGGTCAGCTCCTCTATCGGCTCGCAACGCACCCCGTCTATCTCCTTAAAGATTACCTGCGGCTGTCCCACCTGCAACTCATACCCCTCACGGCGCATGGTCTCTATCAGTACCGAGAGATGCAGCACACCACGGCCCGACACAATCCACTTACCATCCTCCTCGCTCTTGCGCACCCGCAGCGCTAGGTTCTTATCCAGCTCCTTCACCAGGCGGTCGTGAATGTGGCGCGATGTCACAAACTTACCCTCCTTGCCGAAGAACGGAGAATCATTGATGGTAAACAGCATGCTCATGGTCGGCTCATCGATGGCAATCGGCGGCAGCGCCTCCGGATTCTCGAAGTCACAGATCGTATCCCCGATTTCAAAACCCTCGATACCCACCAGTGCACAGATATCGCCCGATGACACCTCCTGCACCTTCACGCGGCCCATGCCCTCGAACGTATGCAATTCCTTGATTTTCGTCTTCACCATGCTGCCGTCGCGCTTGGCCAGGCACACATTCATGCCCTCACGCAGCGTACCGCGGTGCACACGGCCTATGGCAATACGTCCCGTGTACGATGAATAATCCAGCGAAGTCACCAGCATCTGCGGCGTACCCTCCAGCTGTTCCGGAGCCGGAATATTCTCCAGGATACAATCCAGCAGCGGATAAATATTTTCAGTAGGCTGCTGCCAGTCCGTACTCATCCAGTTGTTCTTGGCCGAGCCATAGATTACCGGGAAATCCAGCTGCTCCTCGGTAGCATTCAGACTGAACATCAAGTCGAACACCATTTCATACACCTCTTCCGGGCGGCAGTTCGGTTTATCCACCTTGTTCACCACCACAATCGGCTTCAACCCGATTTCCAGCGCCTTCTGCAGCACAAAGCGTGTCTGCGGCATGGGTCCCTCGAACGCATCCACCAACAAGATACAGCCGTCTGCCATATTCAGCACACGTTCCACTTCTCCACCGAAGTCGCTGTGTCCCGGAGTATCGATAATATTGATTTTGGTGTCCTTGTAATTGATGGAAACATTTTTCGAGAGAATCGTGATTCCTCTTTCCCGTTCCAGGTCATTGTTATCCAACATTAATTCACCTGTGCTCTGGTTACTACGGAACAGATTTCCGGCCAGCAGCATCTTGTCTACGAGCGTTGTCTTGCCATGGTCCACATGGGCAATGATCGCAATGTTTCTGATGTTTTGCATATAATACCTACTTATTTGGATGCAAAGTTAGTGATTTTGGATTAGATATGCGCAGTGGAACGTATTTTTTTACTGAAAATCATTGCCATATAAAAGATTATACCTATCTTTGCGGCCCCGAATGGGACTATTTACTAACATTTATTCATTAAAACATTATGTATTTAGACGCTGCTAAAAAGCAAGAAATCTTCGGCAAGTACGGAAAGTCTAACACTGATACTGGATCAGCAGAATCTCAGATTGCTTTGTTTTCATACCGTATTGCTCATCTGACTGAGCACCTGAAGCTCAACAGAAAGGATTATAGCACTGAAAGAGCTTTGACTATGTTGGTAGGTAAGCGTCGCGCTTTGCTCGACTATTTGTACGACCGCGACATCAACCGCTACCGTGCCATCATCAAAGAACTCGGCTTGCGTAAGTAATCTACTTACTCGTAGCAAACCAAAAAAGAGACAAAGGGCGCATCGCTTCTCGGCGATACGCCCTTTTCTTTTTCTCCCCTCCTCCGGATACAAAAAAAGCAGAGAATGTGTCTGCACACTTCCTCCGCCCGCTAGTTCTTCTCGCTCGTCGTTCTCTTTATAAGAAAACGACGATTCACGGGACAAATGTATAAATTATTTCTCAATTTTACTAGAAATTAACCATTTATTATTAGCCCGCTCTCTTGGAAGAGTTACGAAAAAACGTCCTGAAATCCAGAATAATGACATGGATTTTAGGACGTTTTTTATATTTCTAGGCCGATAACTCGTTGATTATAAGACTCTCTACTTTATATATATTTCTCTTATAAAGAAAGCCACACTTCACCAGCGTAATAAAAACGAATGTATGAAAGGCAAGATGGCAAAAACCAAACCAAACAGACCCAATGTCACGATGCCAACTTATCCGAAAACCAATCCTAACTACCTGTTCATCAACCATTTGAGCGAATAGGCAGGATTTAAGCTAATTGTCTGAACTCAAACCGACAGCCCCTCCGAGTAACGTATGGAAACCGAATCGAACGAGGTAGAAACCTACTGGTATGTACTGCGCGACCTGAAACGGCAGAACGCCAAAGACCCGGCCTACAAAGTTCTACAGGAAGAAAAATACCACCTGAAGGACAAATTGTTTGTGCCGCTTACCCAGCGCGTCTACACCCAGTTCGGGAAGAAAGTCATCAAGGACGTACCCTACATGCCCGACCTCCTCTTTGTACACGAAGAGCGGAAGCAACTCGACCCCATCATCGACTCCATCCCTACGCTGCAATACCGCTTTGTGAAAGGCTGCCGGCAACACGACCCCATGAAAGTGCGTCACACCGACATGGCCCGCTTCATCGAAGCCGTCAGTCAGACCGAGAAAGTAGAATACTACACCCTGGACGAAGTTTCGCCCCAACTCTACGGCAAGCAGATCCGCATCATCGGCGGCCGCCTCAACGGATTCGAAGGAAGGCTGCTGAGCAAACGCGGCTCCAGGCACAAACGCATCATCATCGACCTGGCCGGTTTCATCTCAGCCGCCATCCTGGTAGAACCCGAATACATTCAGTTACTCAAAGAATAACGTCCATGCATCCGTGCTTAGCCCAGCATACCGCCACCGCCGTCCTCGCCTTCGTTGCCCGGACCGGTCGGCGTATCCGTCGTACTTCCGCCCTTGGCAGCCGCCAGGTCTACGGTCGTTTCGCCCGCCTTCTCGGCCTTCAGGGTAGCTGCCTGCGCTATGCGGCTGGCCACCGGATTGAAGTCCGACCGGCCCAGCAAGTTCTCAAAGTCCGGTCCCGGCTTGAACACAATGTTCACCGCCTTAATGTTCTTTGTCGTGAACTCCGGAATGCTGACCGCCCCCACGCTGCTGATGGAAGCCACAAACGAACCCAGTTCGCCCAGCACAATCTTGTTGCCGTTGAGCAGTTGCTCCACCAGACACTCGCACATGTCGCAGATTACCCCCTTCACGGTACCTCGGCTGTACACCCCGTTGTGGTCGGCAATGTGCTTGGCAAACTTGTCCATGTTCCATACTTCTGAAACCTGATTTCTGGCATACGCCTTTACTTCATCTTCAGGCTTCTGAGGATTCTTCATCAAATACACTGAATAATTAATCATACAATTGCCCATCGTCGGTATGGGACTTTGTATATCCGGCAGTTCCAAGATTACTGCCGTTGCCCGACACAGTTACATAAAATAAGTGAATAAACTCTCTGCAACCCCTTTATCGGTGATTGCACTGCAAATATAGAACGCCTTTCAGCCGTGGCCAAGCCCGTTCAAAGCCGTTCAAAAACCGTTCAAAAACCGTTGCAAAACCATTCCAAAACCATGAGCGAAGTCACCATCAACATCCATGGAGGGAACAATCAGATACTTCCCAACGCCACCCAGGGCATACAGAATTTCTACGGCGACGAGTACCGCCCGCAGCCGCAAACCGATGCCCCGCCAGCCGCAGGCAACGACTGCGTCACCCCTGCCCCGGAGCCTACCTCGGCAGAACAGCAGGCCCGCGAACGACTCGCCCTCTATATAAATAAGGAAGAACAGCTCACCGCTTTCCTCCACACCCTGCAAAGCTGCACCACCGCAGCCGAAGCAGGACGGGCCGTGGTAGAACAAGGCCAAAAGACCCCGTCACTGAACGACCAGGTCATCGTGCAGCAAGCCTTCATCGAAACGCTGCAGCCCTTCCTGAACCAGGTAAACAAAGGCAAATCCATCAGCAACCTGCGCACCGCCATCAACAACGCCCTGGAAAAGCGGCAAGAAGCCCTGCGCAGAAGCAAGCAGTTGCACCAGTCCTAGCAAGCGGTTGCATCCGCACTTGCAACCGCTTGCATCGGCTCATGCAGCCGGTTGCATAAAAAGATACGGATTATGACAGAAACATCCACCACGCAGATTACCGGCGGCAACAACCAGGTACTCCCCCAGGCCCAGATGGGCATTCAGGTGTACCACCAGCAGCTACCCGCACAGACCAGCCGCCTGGAAGCCTTATTCCAGCAACTGGAACGGGAATTTCAGCAAAACGAGCAACTGCAGCAAGTACTCGACGACCTGAAACGCTACCGCACCAAGCTGCGCCACACCCCCGGACTGAAAGTCAAGCTGCAAGACGGCGGCTTCAAGGAATCGGGCATCAGCCAGGCCACCCGCAGCAAGCAAGCCTACGTGAAGCGCGCCACGCAATACCAATATTACGAATCCGCCCAGCGCATCGATGCCTATCTGCTGGCCCAGCTGCTCTATGCCTTCAACACCTATGCCCTGCCCGCCATTGAACGAGGCGAATCCCTGGGCACTGTGCGCCAACTGGTACAAGAGAAAGTCATCAGCCCCGTACTGGCCGAGCTGAACACCTGCGGCCCCTACGACACCCTGCTGCACTACACCGCCGACCACCTCTACGGAATGGTCTACTACCTCACCGGCAAGTGCTTCATCAACTGGAAAGACTACGAATAACCCTATACGAACCATGTACGTACCGGCTTTCGACCCCTTTCATGCCATCTACCGGCTGCTCCACATCCTCACCCGTTTTCAGGGCGACGAGAGCGTGGAAGTGGATCGCGTCTGCATCTTCGACTTCTACCTGCTGTTTCCGGAGCGGACCTACGCCATCCACCTGAAGGCCGACGAAACCGACCTCCGTACCCTGCGCACGAAATACGTGAAAAGACGGAGCAACCCGTACAACCCCTATATACAGAACCGCCGGCTCTATGCCCGCATACACACCTACCAGCTGATAGCCCTGAACCACCTGGCTGCCTACGGCCTGCTCTGCCCCCAGAGCCTGTGCGAACACCGCATCCGCCTGACGCAGCCCGAACAGATAAACGAACTGATTCGCCACACCGAACCGCTGTCCGAAGAAGAACAGAACGTGCTGAGCTGGCTCAGCCTCAGCTTCCGCCTCACCCCCCTGCGGGGCACCGACGGACTGAAACAACGCACCAACCTCTTGGAATATAAATACGATGGATGCTAACTTGAAGATAGAACGCCTCTACGTGCTCACTGAATCGGGACAGGTGGCCTACGACGAACGCTTCCACCCCGGCGTGAACATCATCCGGGGCGAAAACGGCAGCGGCAAGTCCACCATCACCCACCTGCTGTTCTACGGCTTGGGCGGCGACTACACCCGCTTTGTGCGCCAGGCCCAGCACTGCTCGGAAGTGTGGGTACAGACCTGCATCAGCGGTGCCACCCTCACCCTGCAACGCCTGTTGCGGAAAGACGACCACGGACACATCCAGAAGCAGCAGGGCATGACCCTCTACTGGTGTACGCTCGACGAAGCCCTGGCACACCCCGAACAAGGGCAAACCTACGGCTACAAGCACACCCCTCACCGGCGCAGCTTCTCGTCCGTACTCTTCGAAGCCTTGGACATCCCCCAGGCACAGGCCGACAGCAACCTCACCCTGCACCAGCTATTGCGCCTGCTCTACATCGATCAGGAGTCGCCCACCTCGTCGCTCTTCTACTACGAACAGTTTGATAGCCAGCAGACCCGCGAAACCGTAGCCGAACTCCTGATGGGCATCTTCGACGAAGCCCTCTACCAGGCCAAAATCCATCTGAACGAGGTGGAGAGCCTCATCCAAGACACCAAAAACAACCTGCGTTCGCTGGAGAAACTCCTCACCAAGGAGCAACGCTCCTCGGTCTTTCTGCAGGGAGAGATAGACCGGCTCCTCCGGGAAGAAGAAAAGTACGATCTGGCCGTGCAGCAGCTTCGCGCAGGCCAGCAAACCGACCTCAAAATCAAACCACAAATCAACGAACAGAAAAAAGAAGTACAGCAGCTGACCCTGGAACTGCAAAAGGCAGAAGAGCAGGAAATCGGCCTGGGGCAGAGCATCACCGACACCCAATTCTTTCTGAACGAACTGCGCCGCAAGCAGGCCGCCCTGCGCCAGACCCTCAGCACCCGGCAACTCATGGGCACCCTGCGGCTCACCTATTGCCCCGAATGCCTCAACCCGCTGCCCGACCATGTACCCCCCGGCACCTGCCGCCTGTGCAAGTCGCCCACGGAACACGAGTCCGACCTCACCCACGTCCGCCGGCTCCTCTCCGAAATCAGCTTCCAGCTGACCGAATCCGAAGAGATCCTGGCCAACGACGAAAAGAGCCATGCAGAAACCCATACGAAAGTGCTTCGCCTGCGCACCCGGCTACGCACCGCCCAGCGGCAGTTGGATCGCCTGCTGAAAGACGTGACCGGCACCGCCGACCGCCAACTGGAAGACCTCTATTACCGGAAAGGACAAGTGCAGGGCGAACTGCTGCAATACCAGACCCTGCTGGAAAGCGCCCTCTACTACGAACGCCTGAAAGCCAAACAGCAAGAGCTGGAAGCCGACAAAGACCGGACCGAACGCTTTATCCTCGCCAAGCAGAAAGGTCAGGAAGAACACCGCGAAGCCGTGCTGGCAGCCATCCGCCGCTTTGCCGTGTACTTTCTGCACCACGACCTTCAGCGAGAGCAAGCCTTTACCCTGGCCCGTACTGAAGAATTCTTTGTGAACTTCACGCAGAACATCACCTATCTGCAAAGCGAACACACCAAGTACAGCGCCTCGTCCACCTTCTTCCTGAAGCTGGTGACACGCTTCTCGCTGTTCTTCGCCTCGCTGGAGCTGCCCTGGATGCGGTTCCCCCGCTTCATCTTTGCCGACAACATGGAAGACAAAGGAATCGAGACACCCCGCGCCCAGCACTTTCAGAAAACCCTGATAGAGAAGTTGAAGGAATACCCCGACGAGAGCTACCAACTGATCTATACCACCTCGTACATCACTCCGGAGCTGAACGAAAGCCCCTACGTGGTGGGCGACTACTATACCTCGGAGCATAAGAGTTTGAGAAATGTATAAAGAATACATACTATTTCTTAATTATTTCACTATCTTTGTAGATAGAAAACGTTCATCATTATGATACTCAAACTGGTCAATATAAACAAGATTCAGCAAGCCTCCATTAATTTGGAGGGTCTTACCGTCATAGCCGGTGTAAACGATACCGGAAAAAGTACGGTAGGGAAAACTCTGTTTTCACTGATAAAAGCCATCGGAAACATCAATACACATAACGATGAGCTGCGACGTGCCAAAGTGACCCAAGCAGTACAGAGACTCAATGTACTGTACAGACATAATGAAGAGGAATTGTCCTTTTTAAAAGACTATTTTACCACTCTCCCCACCCGGATACAGGCACAAATGCTGTTGGAAGACGAAACAGCTACCCTGTCATTACTGGCAGACTGCCAGCACTGGATAGAGAACAAGGAAATGACTCCCCAACTGCGAGTCAAAGTCCTTAAGACATTGGCCAAACTAAAAGAAAGTGTGGAAGTGCTGAACAATCCTGCACTGAAATTAAAAAAAGAATTCTCCTCTGTATTAGAGGCAGAATTCCAAAACTCCATCTGCCGATACGACACCCCCTCATCGCTCATTGTATTTGCCGATGACTCCTATGGTGCTCATTTGGAAATCAGCCTTGAGAACAACCAGATTCAGCATATAAACGCCTCTCAATTGGAAGATATTTCATCCATAGATGCCACGTTTATCGAATCGCCCCTATACATACACCTATTAAATACCTTGGTGAATGCCCGAACACTTCAAGAAGAGAATGATTCTTTCAGCAGTATATTGGCTCGCCCATTGGTCAATTATCACGTAAAAGACCTGGCGCAAAAACTCGATGCCTTTAGAATCGAAAAAAATAACTCTTCCGCATCACGGCCTGAGCAGAAGATAGACATTACCTCCATCACCGGTGGAAAATTTGTCTATCACTCGCCCGACCGCACTCTGTATTGGGAGAAAGACGGCCAAAGATACGTTCCGGTAAATGTAGCTTCCGGCATCAAAGCCTTCGGTGTGATGCAGATGCTGCTTGAAACCCAACATATCAATGAAAACAAACTTTTGATTTGGGATGAACCAGAGAATCACCTGCATCCCGAATGGCAGATCAAATTTGCCCAATTTCTGGTATTATTGTCCAAGAGCGGAATACCGGTGCTCATCAGTTCGCACAGTCCCTATTTCATACAGGCCATCCGCTACTTCAGCAATGAAGAGAAACTGCAGAAATATGTGCACTACTACCTGGCAGAAGAAACTGAAACCGGAGGTAGCAATCTGGAAGAAGTTACCGACGACCTCAACCGCCTGTTCCTAAAGCTGGCTGAGCCTATGAATCAAATTATCAACCTTGGAGTTTGAAAACTACCCATATCATGACACCAGCAGAACTCTACAACAGCATCAAGCAGCAGATGACAATGGCGGATACCTCCATCTGCCAATTGCACAAACCTTGCACAGCTACACCTGCTTGCGTTCAACCTCAAAATCATCCCATGCTTGATTTTGATGAAGTAGAGAAACGGTGGCATCAACAAAAAGGAATGAAAAGTACCGCCTCTGTAGACGCATTGTCGCATACAGGAAGAACACTTTGCATGATAGAAATAAAAGGATGGAAGATGTTTTTAAAACATCAGCCCATTGCACAACAATCGGCTTCCACCCCTCAACAAGTCAACCAACTAACCCAAAAAATAGAGAAGCAAACAAACAGTTACCAACTGCAAGACAAGCTGTTGAAGAGTATTGAAGTTTGCGAAGAGATGTCACAGAACAATAATCTGCCGCTGTATATGCCTGTAGCCTATATTTTAGTTACAGATATAGACCCTACTATCAACGCAGCAGCCGTATTTACACAACAGTTGAATATGTTGGCATCTACCTCTAGCAATTGGGAAACAGTCTGTGCACAGCACCTTTCTAAACGGTTTCAGCAACAGACAGCCGGCATGAATAACATCCGTTCCTACTTCATATACTGCAAACAGTTGGACAATTTGTTGGCCAAATTGTAAAAAGCAAATCTGAAATCTATGACTACACAAACTTATTCCTATATTGCTTTTCATTCAACTACCTACGATACTTCCGTTTCTTATGCGAGTAAATTGATGCATCTTGGTAAGAAGGATATCATCAGTGCGGCTGATTGGGTAGGCTTGTCGTTGCCTACATCCTATACCAAGGAAAAGATGGCTGGCGCTTTGTCGGAGTATGTGTTGTAAGCACTCAATAGCGTTTTAGGATGAGAAACAATCGGCAAATACCTTTGCAC
>CALADS010000027.1 GCA_937890825.1 uncultured Bacteroides sp.
TAGGTTCCTTTCATCTCCCCTTCAATCGTAATGGTCACGCTTACATCGGCTTCTTCCGCCGAAACAGCTTTCCATTTTGACTGATTGGATGGTTTGACATACAGTTTTTCTTCTTCTATGTATCGATAGCCTATATTGACTCCAAAAACAGCAGCTATTTTCTCACCATCGTTCTGGAAACACGCTGCATCTTTCCGAGTCACATCAAAGACTCCCAAATCGCCCTGTTTAAGCGGGACGTTCCTATTGAACAGCAGGGTGTCATACAACATCTCCTTGGTCTGGTATGTCAGTTTTTTCAAAGACTTATCGATGTAAACAACCTTGATGTTGTCATGCTTCAGTTCATGGATGAATTCCTCATCCACATCCTTGTCCTCCAAATAGCGTACAAACTCTTTGCTGTCTTCTGACAGTACGGGTATCTTGATATTATTGGCTGATAAATACTTTTCCATATATGTTTGATTTACACATAACAAAGATAATATAATTATTATATATATGCAACTTTAGACACGGTTATGTTATACTTATATCGTTGTATATCAGACTATTTATATATTTTTATATCACCATCTTTCATCAAATCCTCATTCCAGTCTTTCTGATTAGGCAAGTCCACAAACGAGAGTGAAGAAACCTTCTGATTCATCGCTTCTTCACTGAGATTTTCCACATCTTCCCGACCGTTGAAGAAACGGTTGTACATCCATAGCGTGTACTTATACCCCTGCCTGTCATTATCAAAAATCGTACGGATTTCCCGGATGTAGTTCCGCTCCAGAATAACCTGCAGCAGATTCATCTGACCTTCCGTCAATGTTCCTTCGCTGGACAGGTAAACCAGGTTCCTGGGGCTCTTCTCGTGATGGAGCTGATAATGCGAAATGCAGTCGATGATAGACTCACCGACATAGAGGATGTCTATCGGCCGGCTCCGGTCATGGGCGCTCAGAGCCAGGCAGTCGTACTTCCCTCCGATGACTCCCTTGAAGGATTCGCTCCGCTGCGAGATGGCCTGCACTCCCTGCTCGTTGTACATCTTCACACAGAGGTTCTGATAGGTCTTATATTTTTTCCTTACCTCACGCACATAGAAGGTGTCCTTAAACGTCGGACTTTCGATGCTCTCCCGGGTGATTCCCCTGTTCTGAAGATAGTCTCCACGGTAAGATTTCAGCTGTCCCAAGTAAAAATGCAGTTCATCGGTTGTGATTGATGAACTGCCCACGCGATAGCTGCTCTGCTCCGGAGTCACAATCTGATTCGTTTGGATATACCCCTGCAGCATCTCACCCACTTCCCGAAGGGTAGGCCGCTTGCCGGTCGTTTCCATCAAGTGATCCTGCATCAGGTCCAAGATGGTGCGTCCACGCACACTGTCGCTGTGCACATCCCAATAGGTATATTGGTTCTGCGCATTGCGCTTGATGACAATGGTATGTTGCCCGTTGCTCATCTTCGGACAGGCTCTCGAACTTCCCTTCACAAATTTCCATCCCAGCTCATATAGAAAATCCGGCAGCGAGATGGCCGTCTTGATCTGATTGAAATCCACTTTCATAGGCATAAGGTTTACTATTTGTCAATACTTTTAAACACTTTCCCCTTCCTTCCAGCCATCACCAAGCGTTGCTGACCGGAAAGAAGGGGAAAAAGCTATTCTCAGTTTCCCTTCATGGTAGTGAAGGTCAGGTCAATTGTCTTTTCGGGATTGCTGGCTACATCCAGCTCCTTAGTTTCATGATAGATTTCCTTGCCGTCCTGGGTGATGCGCATCGACAGGGTGCCGTTCTCCGTAGAGTACAATACACCTTGCACCGTCATTCCCTTCACCAGCCCTTCGGTCGTATAGGTGGCGGTTCCGCTAAACGGTTCATCCACGGATGACTGGCTGACTCCGGTCTGTTCACACTTGAACTTCACCCCATCCAGATTGATGAGATGGGCGTTTCCACGGGGTGAATGACCGGTCACCTTGAAGGTGATGCTGTAGAGATGGCCTTCTTCTCCTGATACGGGAGAATCGTCACTGCTGCAGGAGGCAAACATTACACTCAGAAGGGTCACTAATGCAAAATAAAACTTTTTCATGGCG
>CALADS010000028.1 GCA_937890825.1 uncultured Bacteroides sp.
CGGAAGTGATAACGGAAGATGTAGAGTAACCAGCCATACCTACCTACGAATTGGGACATGTCAATGATTGATTTAGAAGTTAACTTTTGGTGCTGGAGAGAAAGTATCGTATATTTGCAATACAATTAACTTCTATGGCAAGGAACTGATAGCCATTTAATATCACACGATATGAAAACGAGTAATATAATCGAAGCGAGACGCCAGAAGGTGAATCCTGAAATCAGGCGCATGGTCGATTTGTCTTTCAAAATCGTGGACAGAATACACGAGATACTGAAAGAGAAAGGTCTAAAACAGAAAGATCTTGCACTGCGTCTGGGAAAGAAAGAGTCCGAAATCAGCAGATGGATGCGTGGCACGCACCACTTCACCATCGATACGCTGATTGCCATCGAGAATGTACTGGGTGAGCCCATCATTGCAGTTTGCCATCCGGAAATAACCCGTGAATCCTTATCGGATTGAGGAAAATTATTTGTCACTTTTACAATACAAGAACCCGCCAAGCCTCTTCACAATGCTTAAATCGGCGGGTCGTTTTTTATAAACTAAGATACCGGCATCCGCTACATCTTGCGTTATGCCCCCTTGTGTTATCCCGACCACAACACGAAAATCACCAATGGTTCATAGTCCAAATTCTCCATTACTTACAGGAAAATGTCAGTCAAAACCGAGTTTTTTGTCCCAAGAAAACTCGAAAATGTCCCAAGAAACTTAGGAAAATGTCCCAAGAAGCGAACAAATGTCCCAAGAAAATAAATGGCTTAGAAAAACTCGGCATGAAAATCCATACCATTCATCGTGATATGGAAGAATTTAAACACCAGAAAGAATACGTAGGTCCTTCCAAAGCTCGTTTCTGGAAGTTATTGAAGTAGAGTAGTACAGATGCATTAGCAAGAATAAACCATAAAGGCGAGCCACCTACTGACTCGCCTTTATGGTTTTCTATTTAAAAACACGTCATCAATCCTCCAGTTTGCTCACCAGTTTCACAAATTCTTTGGCAGGTTTGAATACCGGGATGTTGTGAGCCGGCACAATCACAGTGGTATTCTTGGAGATGTTACGCGCCGTCTTTTCCGCACGCTGCTTCACAATAAAACTGCCGAAGCCACGAAGATAAACATTCTCTCCCTTTTCCAGCGATTCCTTCACTTCCACCATCAAACTTTCCACTACTGCCAGCACAGTCTGGACATCACATCCGGTCTTTGCGGATATACTCTTACATAATTCTGCTTTCGTCATTTCTAGAATCTTTAAAAACGCACAAAGATACGCAATGTACTTCAAACAAACATCAAACTACTACGTTTTTTGCTTGTAAATCAGCATAAAAAGCACTACCTTTGCATCGTTTTTAGAATACATCTTCAATATGGACATTAGTTTGATTGGCACACATGCAGGTGCCGTATGGAACGTACTGCATGAAAAAGGTGGAATAGATTTGACTCAGCTGAAAAAGGAAACCAAACTGACCGACAAAGAAATTGTGGCAGCTATCGGATGGCTGGCAAGAGAAGGCAAAGTACAGTCAGAAGAAACCAAGAAAGGACGCAAGACTGTGGAACTCTTTTCTTTGGCAGACTAAATCCAAGCCAAGGTAAGCTGGGGGTATCGAATATCGGTGCCCTTATTTTATATCCTGACACTTAGTTTCTCCGAATATTCAACGAGACCATTTCTTTTCATAAATAGAGTCTTTCACTTCTGCTGTTCTATAAAAGCTTCTATTTCACCCAAATCTCCAATTTCCTTTGGTAAAACAAACATATTCTTAGGGTTAACATATTTCCTAAAATGCTCCTTGACAACTTCTATATCTAAATCAATTATTGGGGTATTAGTATTTAACCCTATAGATTCAATATGACAAAGTTTCCAGTTAGACAAGGGATTTTTCCCAAGAGCTTTTGCATATTTGGCATTTTTCCTAATCTCTTTCGTCGCCATAAAAACAACAGGCAATTCATTGTTCTGCAGCAGTTCTCTGATTTGACTTAATGTAAACACTTTTCCCTTCAACACATGCCCATAAACCCAAAGAGCTACCGAATTGTCAGCAATAATTATTTCGCGTCCGGTGGTGCTATGTCTAAAAGCTTGTCCACGTTTATTTGTTTCCTTCCGGACAACCAATGGCATATTCGAATCCTCAATCCAATCATCTATAAGTTTCTCCCACTGATTAACCACCTCCTGGTCTATAGATGGATTATTGGGAGAAGAACGCCATAATGCCCCAATCTCACGTATCTTTGACCTTATATCCTCACCAACCAAATCATTGGAGGGTACCTGCTTACATCCTAACGAACAAGTATTATCAATCAAAAACGATAGAGCCCGTTTGGGGGTTACTGAATAATGATAGACTCCATTTTCTCTATAACTCTTTGTTTTTGTCACATTAGAAAATTCCCTGTAAAACTCAGCTTTTGTAAACTGAAAAGTCCCCTGTGGAGTCTGTATAATAAATACATCGGAATCATTTAATGGTTCTATTTCATCAGCCTTAAAGCATAATCTTGAACTAGTATATTTTATTCTCTTCATGTCTATCAATTATTTTTATTATTACCTAAGTATAAGAAGTGAATATTACTACCTTATATCCTGATAGTCAGTATTTCCTTCAAGTCCGACAGGTAGTTTCCGCTCCGGAACTCGCTCTTGGCATGCCAGGCCTGCTTCTCTTCGCCTTCCACGGCCAGATGTATCTTTCGCAAGCCGAAGCGGTGATTCAGTGCATCAATGCTTTTCATGAGCTGCATTCGCTCCGGCCGGTTTTTTACCTCATCAAAGAGGTTCTGTTGGATATAGGAAGCATCCGTGATGTCTCCCAAAATGACTCCCGTCTTCTTGTAGCTGATTCCTTCCCGGTAAATCTCCTTCAGCACAGCCAGCGCCGCCTGTGTAATCTCAATCGTATCCGAGGTCGGCATGGGCAGGATCCTAGTCTGCCCGTTGGAATACTGAGGAAGGTCCTCCCGAAAGCGATTGCTCGCTACGAAGACTGTCACAGCAGAAGCCAACGAGTGTTGTCCCCGTAACTTGTTGGCACAACTGGCGGCAAAGCTGGCTACCGAAGCCTGCAACTCGTCATAATCCGTTACCAGATTCCCGAAACTCCGACTGGTACAGATGGTCTGCCGCTGCGCTACTTCCGAAGTATCAATGCACGGAATGCCGTTCAGTTCCTTCCACGTCTGCAGTCCCGGCTTAGTGAAGTGGCTGCGAACCCAACTTTCCTTCTTGTCGGCAAAATCCAGCGGAGTCTGAATCCCTAAATATTGAAGTTTTGCCAAGGTCTGCTTGCCGATGCCCCACACATCCGACAAATCGAAAAGCGCCAATGCCTTTCGTCTTTTCTCCTCTGAATCAATCAGGCACACTGAGCGATAGCCTTTGTACTGCTTGGCAAACTTGCTGCCAATCTTCGCCAAAGTCTTGGTATGTGCAATTCCTACACTAACCGGGATGTCCGTATAGAGCCGGACCTTCTCCACCACTCCACGCATGTAGTCCTCCAGGTTATGGAACTTCTCCAGACCATCCAGATAGAGGAAGGATTCATCAATCGAATAGACTTCTGAATGAGGCACAGCAGACCGCAGAATGTTGTTCACCCGTTTGGACATGGCCGCGTAAAGCATCATGTTCGTAGAGAACAACTTCACCCCATAGTGCTGCACTATCTCCTTCTTCTTGAAGATTGGGTCTCCACGGCGCAGTCCCAGTGCCTTGGCTTCCGGAGTCAAGGCCACAATGCAGCCATCGTTGCAGGAAAGCACACAGACGGGCTTGCCGTTCAGTCCGGGATGGAAAACCTTCTCCACAGAACAGAAGAAGCTGTTACAATCAACCAATGCTATCATAAAGAATTATCAAAAGATAGGTTTATGGATGATATACGTCACGACTCCCCAAACACTGAAATCATCGCCCTCAGTGATTTCAATCTCGGGGTAGTCGGGATTGGCCGGAACCAGCCAAAGGGTTCCTCCCTTCCTGCAAACCCGTTTCAGCGTGTATTCTCCATTCAGTTCACAGACCGCAATCTGCTTTTCCGTAGGGTTCCGTTCACTCTTATCTACAATGATGATGTCGCCATCATTCACTCCGGCTTCAATCATCGAACGGCCCTGCACACGGATCAAGTATGAAGAATCCGGGTGTGGGCACAGCATCTTCAACACCTCGATGTCCTGCGCCAGTTCATCGTTGTTCAAAGGAATGGGGAAACCGGCCACTACCTTCACATCAAAGAAAGGAAGCGACATCGGCTTGATACGGCTGGTAGGCATCACTTCTCCCAACTGCATCAAGGCTTCGTCTTCCTGCCTGCTTTTAGCTACTTCCATCTGCCGGATGATACATTCCTTGATGAAGTCCGTCTTGTTCTCCTGGCTGTCCAGATAGGCAGCCACTTCCTTATCGGCCCGGAAAGCATAGAGTTTACTGGTGCCATCTCCCTTAGGGCGACCTGCACCTGGTCTTTTACCTCCTCTGCCGGGTTTCTTGGGCTGGTTTTCCGCTTGATTTATCACTTGTTTTTCCTGATTATCCATGGTCTAAACACTATTTCAGCACAAAGATAAGCAGTTTTCCGAATAATGTTATACGCTTTTCAGAAAATATATGAAAAGCGTATAACACCGCTTGCCTAATACACATTGACGACAGGCATCCGCTTCTCCCTTGCCTTGCGACAAGTATAGGCTGTGCCACCCTTCGGCTTGCCGTCAAAGTAGGCAATCACACTGCCGGAATGCGACAGCATGTAGTCGTTCCGCTTGAAATAGCATCCGTTGAAGTAGCCTTCACTCAGATGCACCACATCGTCCGCCTTGGAAAGGATATAGGCATAGCGCTGCTGCTCCACCATGGACCAGGAAGCGCTCTGTCCCTTGAAGGGCACGACTGCTACCAGTTTCAGCATGGGGATGCTCAACTTGAGGGAAAGGACTTCTTCTGCTGCCATCATGTCGAAACCGAGTGCCATGCCGCAGTAGAACTTGTTCGCTCCTTGACGGATGGCTTGCAGAACGGCTTCCTTCAGCCGTTCCCTTACTTGTTCTTGATGGATGTGGGATATTTCTCTATGTCCGGTAAAGGCAACCGCCTTTGCCGTTGCCTTTGCTTTCATTGTTCTATTGTCTGTCATTGTCAGTTCGTTGTTACTTTATAATGGGTCTTTGCCAAAAAGATGCCACTGAGAACGTGTGCGCCCAAGTTCTCCAATTGGTCGGAATAGGTAGCCCAAGTGATGCCGCGAGTGATTACATCGTCAAAGGTAACAATATTCTTGCCTTTGAACCAAATTTCATCAAACTCGATGATGCTCACTTTGCGGATTTCCTTCTCCAGCTTGCGGTTCTCGTGGATGGCAAGGCGCCCACCGATTACCTTTACATGGTCAAAGCCGTTGATGGCTCCGGTCAGTTCGCAGACTCTCTCGCAAAATGCCTTGTAGCGGAGTTCGTTCTTCTCGGAGGTGGATGCCGGAACCGGAACAAAGGTGATGTCCTTGCAGCCATCGCCATACTGCTCCTTTAGGCTTGCTGCGGTCATTTGTGCCACTGCTTCAAAGCTTCGTCCGTCCTTGAAGTCATATACCATCTGTCTGTCAGCCACTTCCTTTTCGCCGACGTTGCGGATGCGTTTCGGGAAATACTTGCAGAACCATGTCTGAGGTTTTTCCAACTGCTTCTTGAGGTGATTGTCCATGTGTGCCATACGCTCTGATTTTTTTCCCTCTTGTTTTGCTGTTTTGCAGCTTGTCCGAAGGGATGTTTTTTGCTTTTCTCAGAGTGCTGGCAGCCACCAATTAGGCAAATTCAGGGCAGAAAATACGCTCAACTTGTTTGAGGAAGATTTTCTGCAAGGGATTTGACGTTTGGTGGGGACAGCCTACCTTTGCAAAAAAATATCATCGTAGGCAAGATGAGAAAACGGTGAGCGGTCATTGCCTTCATACTTCACAGAGCCGGATATTCCTTGTTTCACTACTGCAAAGTGCTTCTGCAACACCTTGCAGACATCCTATACTCCCTCTTCTACACCTGCATTTTCACCTGCGTAAATCCTCGCAAATGGATACCTTTATTTATAAGATGTGGGCATTTCCGCCTTGACAAGATAGCCACACCTTAGTTCGTTGAATATCATATACTTCGATAAATCCATTAGCGTTGACAAACGTTGACAAGCGTTGACAGGAAATCCATCAACAGAAAAAATATAGCCATCGGTTGACAGCTTCCGCCTATCACTATCTATTCTCTTTTTTCTAAAGAAAAGAAAGATATTGATATACAGGAGGATTTGAAAGCGGCTGCAAGGCTTCCTGAGCGGTGTCACCCTGTCTTGCTTGTCACCACCCCAACTATACCGCCGGAAACTGCACAGGGTGGTTTTTTTGTGGCTCATTCTCACTAACTGCCTTTTCTTGGATGAAAGATGGATGAATGTTTGTCTGACCTTATGCAATGGGTATCACAAAATCCCACAAAGTCACCCAAAATCCCACTTAGCCGACCGGATGAGCTATTGCCGTGCTGTGCCTTTCTTCGTAACTTTACCGCATAAAACAACTGATTATGACCAACTTGAAGAACACACCGATAGCAGTAACCCCCGACCGGAATTACACCATTAAGGAAGCCTGCCTTTATCTCGGGGTACACCGATGTACCATCTACGATTACATCAACAATCCCGAACGACCATTGCCTTTTATCCGGATCTACACCGATAAAAGGGGCATCCTCTTCCGAGGAAGCGACCTCATTGCCTACAAGGAAGCAGGTCTCCCGAGAAGAGGACGCAAGTTTAAGAACAGCCCTCGTGAATAGAGGACTGCCTTTGAACTTGCCTTCTTGCGGAACTCAGTTCCACTGGTTCCAGGGCAGACCTGCCAACACGGATTTGCCGTCCGCCTCGGCAAGCTGGCAAGCCAAGAGCCACGCATCGGTGCGGATGGCATCCATATCGTTCACGGCTTGCCGGAAACGGGAAGGTGCCACGGCACCCGACTGAACCATCCACTCCGAAGCACAGGTCTCCGGTTCGATGGCTTCCACGAAGGACTCAATCTCCTTCACCAGGTTACTTACCTTGCCGTCCTTCATTTCTGCCGTGAAGGTAAACGGCACACCGCTCAAGGTCTTCCGTTGGAAGTCAAAGAAGAGCCTGCCTTCCTTGTACTGAGCGGAAGCAGTCCAACCGAGTTGGGCTGCGATACTGATTATATTTCCATTCCTCATATCTCAGACTAAACCTACTATTTGAGACCTGCCCAGTCCGTGACGGATAAGGCAGGTCATTTTGTTATCACTCCATTCTCACATTCATTCACCCATTCTTGCAAGAAACTCCTGCAAACGGCTGTCACGCAACTTCTTCAGTGGCACCGGATGAAAGTTTTCCTGCTGCCGCACTTGCAGTTTGCCGAAGCCTTGTTTGGTCAAATCCAATTCGATGTCCGAAAGTTCATTCAATGAAATGTAGCCGTATTCATCCTCCATCAGTCCGATGACGATACCGAACAGGATGGTATCGTTACCTTCCTTTTCGCCTTCAAGAATGAACCACCGCACACCACCGAGCGCAAAAATGGCACGGCAAATTGCGTCCTTTCCCTTGCCGTCCTGGGAATAGAGAGGAAAGCCTTTCAAGGCTTCCTCCAACTGTGTTGTCATAAGTCTGCACATAGCTGTATTATTTAGAATTCATAAATTCGGGGTCAAAAATCAAGTCACACTCAATGAGCCGTTGGTAGGCTTCTGCAGAAAGCCGTGATGCCCACTCATTGCGGTCATCGTATCTTCCCTGCTGATAGTTGTATGCCAGCTGCTTCATGAAGCCGAGGAACACCTTGAACATCTGCTGTTGCAGGTAGCGGTGAGCTTTGGTCAGTTCCCTGCCAGTCTGGTCAGGTGAACACATACTGCCATTTACAAAGTTGGCGAACTCTTGGGCAAAAGCCTTGTCACGTTCGGAGATGGTAGCTCCGGATAATTCGGGATAATCCATAGTCAAAACAATTTAGATGGTTACGAATCCGATTCTTTTCCCTCTTGTGAAGCCCTTTAGAGTTTCTTGGTCGGGAAAACCGTTTTACGTGCATCCCCTCACTGCGGACACCGGGGAGAATAAGGCAAGTGTGAGGACAGAGAACTTTACGGAATACCCAATTTGGTACAAATTGTGGAAGGCTGCCGGAAAGTTCTCCGTCCAAAAGCTTCAGCGGCACTTGATGTTTCTCCCGTCCGCAGTACCTTTGCACGTACAAAACGAGTTGGACCAAGAAGCTCCAATGGTTTTCAAGACTTTCCCGACTAGGACTCCAAGGGAAAGAATTAGTTCTAACAGGTCATCTCAAATATATTCCTCAGAAAGTCCGCGTAACCCAATATTCTAACCATCTTGAAGATGAGCTACCCGAAAACCGTTGCCGTTGTGAGAACCTACAAAGTGAAGCGAAGTGGAGCCTTGCAGGTTCTCTCTATGGCAACGGATTAGAGTTCCATTCGCAGCCAAAGCCAATCAGACGAGCTTTGCTTGGTGTCACGGACACGGAGCAAAACGGATGGTACATCCTTCCCAAAAGGTAGTCACTTCCGGCATCGCATGAAATACGATAAGTCGGAAGTGGTGAGCAACATCTGTGAGCTAACCGTATAAACCATTCGATGGCTCTACTTCCGCAAGTGTCAGCCTGTGTTCGGTAGAGCCATCGACCAAATCACCGTTTGAAGACCAGCTGCCTGACCTCATTGACACTGTGAGAAACAGCTGAGTGGAGCGAAGTGAAACCCTGCTGCTTCTCTCTGTGGCAATGGACTGAAGTTCCTATTTGTTTCAAAAGCCTATCAGCCGAGTTTTGCTTGGTGTTGCAGACACGGAGCAAACCGGATGGCATATTCTTCCCAAAAGGTCGTCACTTCCGGTATCGCATTTAATACGATAAGTCGGAAGTGGCGGCCAACATCTGTGGGCCAACCGTTCAAACCTTTCGATGGCTCTATTTCTGCAAGTGTCAGCCTGCGTTCGGTAGAGCCATCGAGCAAGTCATCATTTGTAGATATGTTTTCCAACCTCATTGACACTGTGAGAAACAGCTGAGTGGAGCGAAGTGAAACCCTGCTGCTTCTCTCTGTGGCAATGGACTGAAGTTCCTATTTGTTTCAAAAGCCTATCAGCCGAGTTTTGCTTGGTGTCACTGGCACGGAGCAAAGCGGATGATAAACAATGGAAATATATTACTATATGATTAGTCATACGTATTACTAAGCAGTAATCTTGTTTACTTACAAGTAATAAAGTTTACCTATTCTTGGATTAAGAGTTCCAAACCCTCAGATTACATTTTGGTCTATAGCCTAAAAACCGTAAAGCTATTCAGTGCAAACAAGGTTGAATGTAAACCGATTTAGTTCAATCTGCAGAATGTGTAAAGCCGAATAGTGAACCTATACTTAGAGTGTAAAATAGAGTCGCTAATCGCACTCAAATCTAACAAGCCTTTTTAGTGATAGCCATCTTCAAAAAGACTGATTTATGGGAGTTTCTTCTTTAGTTTCATCCTATTTTTATATATTTGCATAAAACATCAATTAGTTTAATTGACATATGGAACGAATAAATCGTATAAAAGCAGTTCTTGCTGAAACAGGTAATACTGGAAAATGGTTGGCAGACCAAGTGGGTCGTGACAAGGCAACTGTCTCTAAATGGTGTACCAACACTATCCAACCAGACCTAACAATGTTATCCAAAATTGCAGATGCGCTTGGGGTAAACATCAGGGAGTTACTTGTTGACAGAGAACCATCTAAAAAGTAATTAACAAAAATATCCATTATAATTAGTTGAGTAAAAACATGAATGGAATCTCATTGCATGCAGAAAAAGGCTTAGTTTGAGGATTTATATTGGTAAATCTAAAGATTATTGCAAACTGTGTACCAAGACTACACAGTTATGTAAGACCTTTGCACTCAGAAATACAAAATGTTTCATTCATTTTTATATTTTATGACTATGCAGACTATCGTAGGTACGGAAAATTTGGTTTGGAATATGCTTCAGGATGTACGTCGTGTTTTATCTGTCGATGAATACACGTGTGTTTTCTATTTGCTCTATGGTATACATAAACAGTATAAAGCCATTCGTGTAGAACAAAACGAAGTGCGGTTTATGAATGAGGAAGATGAATTACTTCAGCAGCTCTTTCAAGAAAGCATATATAGAGATGGTTCTTCTGCTTTGTCATGGGAATTATACCAGCAATTGGCCTGCATTCCTTATGATTTATACGAACAAATATACAAAGAAACAATAGAATTACTATTGTTGTTTGTTTCTAAGAATGCAGGCAAATCTGCAGGGGAATTTCTTTCACCTACAGCCATTACTAAAGTTTTGGCTTGCATTGTCAATAGCCATAAATGCAATTCTGTATATGATCCTTTCTGTGGTACATCAGCTATTGTACATTATTTGGATTCTCTTGATTTATTTGTTGGTCAAGATTTAAGTAGCAAAGCTATACTTATTTCAAAAGTATTAGCGGATGCGTACGGTTTAAGCAATCCTGAATTTCGTTGTGCTGATTCTATTAGTGATTGGGATAACAGACTCTTTGATGCAGTTGTAGCTTGTCCTCCTTTTGCATATCGAATAAATCAAGACCGCATTGCGTTTGATGCTGAGTCTCAAGACTGGAATTTCAGAACTCTTGAAGAGCTCTATTTTTGTCGTGCATTCAATCGAAATCAAGCTAAAGTCGCTGTTCTACTTGATTCGGTAGGATTTTGTTTTAGAAAGGGGGGGGATTATTCTATACGCAAATATCTTATAGATAACAATCTACTTGATATGGTTATTGCTTTACCTGCAAACATATTGTTTGGAACTAGCATTCCTAGTGTCATTGTAGTTTGCAAAGTAGGCAGAAAAGCGGATGAACCTATCAAATTCATTCATGCCGAAGAATACTACTGTGGTTCCAATTTAAGGAATCGAGAACTTGATGCAACTAAAGTCATTGCTGCTATTGAACTATTTAACGGTATTGATTGTGTTAATGTACCGAAAGACTCAATTGTAGAGAACGACTATAATATAAGCCCTCAACTATACTATAATGAAACCACCACACTTCATGATGGTCAAAAAGTAGTTCGTCTAGGTGATTTATTCAAACATGATTATGAACGAATAGATTCGGATGCATGCGATATAGTCTCTCCGCAAGATTTGAGTGTAGATTTTATTCAATCTCTTCTGCATCGGAATGTTGCGACGGGTAAAAGAAACTCTCGAATTCCAAGTTCACGATATGCCTGTTCTTGTGAGGATGGTTCAAGCTTTCTTGCAGTTATGTCGAGTGGAATTAGTTCGTTACGACTTGGCTTGTACGACAAGGGTATGTTTAGATGCTCTAATGGAGTGAAATTCTATTGTATTAACACTCATGAAGTTATTCCTGAATATTTACTGTGGACGATTCTCAACAATGAGGCTATCTGTAAAGGAGGTATGCCTTTTGACAGTCTTTTCGCCCGCAAGGTTGTTATTGACTGTTTAGAGAAACAGCAGATTATTGTTGATTCCCTTCTTCGAGAGTATAGCGTTAAGATGAATGCTGAAAAAGAAGCTAATGAACAACGCTTGGGTATCAAACGAAATATTTCGGATTTGGAGCACATGTTGGGTACTCCTCAATTCAAGATAGGTCGTATCATCAGCCGATTAGAGTCAATGCATCCAGGTGATAAGTACTATCAATCCGATCTAAAAGCCTTGAAGGATAACTTTGACTATATGAGCCGGATTATAAGTTTTACGAATGCCATGATTGATAAAACATCCTTCAATATACGCAAGGGAAATCTAAATGACTTCTTAGCTACTTATATAGAAGGATGGCAAAATTACGGCCGAAATGTGTTTACACTTGAGGTCGTGAACAATATAGCCGACGAATATGCCATATCATTCGATAAGACACTACTAACAGTGATGTTTGACTCTATTCTAAACAATGCAGCCATTCATGGTTTTCATAAGGATAAGAGACATACTGATAATAACACTGTACAAATTGAACTTTCAATGGTTGAGTACAGCCAGAAAGCATTCGTTTGCATTAAGGTATGCAATAATGGTGACCCCTTCGATGAATCTTTTAATTTGGATGATTATATTTCAAAAGGGCGATTCACTGCATCAACTGGCCGTTCTGGATTGGGAGGCTACCATGTTTATCAAGTAGCAAAAGGGCATAGTGGCTATTTATATTTAGATACTAACAAGATGTGGAATACTGTGGTAGAAGTGCTTTTACCAATAGAAACTTCATCTTCAAATATTATACAGTATGAGCACGAATGTATATAATATTATCTGGGCAGACGATGAAATCGACACGCTCATAGATGAACAAGAGATTGAATCTTTGAAGGAAAAGGGATTCAATCTTCTCGGTGTAGCTCGAAATGGCATCGAACTAAAGCTTCGCATGAAGGAAAATAACAATATTGACGCTGTTATTGTCGATGCAAATTTCAATGAAACTGACACCCGAATCGTTAGTGAGAGAGATACATCAGGCTTAACTTACGCTCGTAGTCTTTACCATCGATATGAAAAGAAATTGCCTTTCTTTCTCTATTCCGGACGTAGTGAAGAGTTGCTCAAAGAGATTTATCAGTTTAACCAAGCGTTCCTATCAGACTTTCCTCGTCATGAGCGATGGTTTAGCAAAAATCATCGTGAGGAATATGATGAGATGCTTAATAAGATAAAGGTGGTCGTTGATGAAGTAAAATCACCACGATTTATCCTACGCAACAGATACACTTTTGAACTAAATGCAGCTTCACTCTTTGACGCTGAAGACGCTATCTTGGATTTCTTGGTACGTGATTATACGAATACACTTGGTGAAATTGTTGAACCATTTGTTATGATTAGGAGGATAACAGAGTGCCTATTTGACCAGTGTGCAAAACTAAAACTCATTCCCCCTATTAATGACAATATTAATGGAACTAGCAAATACTTCAAATTTGGGGAGTATAAGAAAGACAAGGTCGTGCAATATAGAATGCTTGGCACTCCTCTGATGCCCAAGCCTATGGCAGTTGCTTTGGATTACATGGTCGATATTACGCAAGATGCAAGTCATAGCAAAGAAGGGCTCAAGTACAAGGTTGACGAATACTATAAGCAGACCAAAGACGTTATGCTTCTTCGTTCTGTAGCGTATATACTCATAGATGTGATAAAGTGGTTCGCAACAACAGCTTTAGCTCACAATGACAAAGAAATTAATGAAATAACCCTTTGGGAAGATTTGATGACTAATAAGCAACAATAAATATATGAATAAGCAGCAATTAGCTAATAGAATATGGGCTTCGGCCAACCGTATGCGCTCAAAGATTGAGGCAAACGAATACAAGGATTACATCCTTGGCTTGA
>CALADS010000029.1 GCA_937890825.1 uncultured Bacteroides sp.
AGAATACATGCCTGTCACGCATGGGGTCACGGGTTCGAGTCCCGTACGCACCGCAGTAAACATTGGAAATCAATGTTTTACAAGTTAAACGCCCGATTTTACACCCAAGATGTAAAGTCGGGTGTTTTTCATCAAGAAGCAAAAAGAAAGGGGCTTAACTTACTTGAGTTTGCCCCTTATCTTGATTTTGGCATTAACAGTTCCGCTCGGTATTGACGATTTATCTGACCCTATCTTTATTCAACTTGCGACAAGTCATTTATTAATACTTGCTCTAATTGTGGTGCTAATGGGGTTACTATTGTACTATCTATATTCCACTCAACTTGGGAGGCTAATTTTGACTTCAAAGTTTTTTTGTACTGTTTCATTTCGTCTTTTGTAATATACTCATGTTCCAAAACATACAGTTCATCAATGATTTCAATCATCGGTTCTTTTATGTCTTTTTTGTGACTAAAGAACAACTTTCTATAATTCTTTCTGTTTATCAAATCCATATAAGACTGATATTCCGGGTTATAGATATAATTCTCTGTCTGGTAATAGTTTTCGAGACGAGTAGTGTAACCAAAAAGTGTTTTGGGAGTCTTTTTTTTAGTTGCAAGTACATCGTATTCCACTCGTAAAACTCTTTGTATTGTATCTATCCTTATTGCGCCTCCAACCACTTTATTTAATCGAAGTCGGCTATCTATGCTATCAGTAGTAAAATTCCAACCTTCTTTTTTCAACGTTTCCATTAGAGTGAGACCATCCAAACTGGGTGTGTAAATGTATTTATCTACAAGAGTATTTGCTCTTTCCTTGTCCATATCTATCAATGAATCGTTTTGGAAGTTACGAATCTTGATTGCAAATCTTTCCGCATCTTTATGTTTTGTGTCAATAAAGAAATCCAAATATCCATCCCTGAAATATTTCATACAGGAATCATTCAATTGATAACTTCTGAAGTAAGCCTTGAGATGAATATATTCTCTATTCTTCGCCGTAACTGTTACTGCGTTCAACTGATACTCAATGGGGGTTAGATAAATAGGGATATCCTCCTTAAATAGAGATGATTTAACACTTTTAGGCTTATAGGCAATATGCTGAATAGTAACAACTTTATCGTTCAAGTCTTGAGGTAATTTACCATCTATATCCGTCGTACCTATGACTGCCCCTTTGCTATTTAGAATCTGTGTGTATGATATACGTTGACCGGTCGTTTTGTCAAGCAAGACAGCTTGCCCCGAAACGTTAAGACTCACAAATAGTAATAAGAGTAAAATTGCAAAGCCTCGACATTCATACTTAATAATTGTCCGTAAGAAATCATTGCACACGATTCTTACTTTTACTTTTTTAATGCCCATCGCTGTGTCATTTTGTTCTTTAATATTCAGTTTTTCTTCTTTTGACATACAAATCGTAGATTTTATTCATTTGGGAAATACCTGTCTGTGATTCTTTATTTACTTAGGCGGCACAAAAATAGGAATAAAAAAAGGAGCAACCAACATTTTTGATTACTCCTTCTGTTCGATATTCGTTGTATATCCATAAAAACATAGAATTAAAGTTCCGCATACGTTAGAAAAGAAAGCCTCTATCCACTTCTGAAATACAAAAAACTGCATCAAGCACAAAGTTGTTTTTCTTTAATAAGAAAACAGACACAACAGCAAACGCCCGTATATCAGCGTAGACGCAAACGATCTCCTACCTCAGGTACATAATCCGCATCCTTCTTATTCATCTTATACAGATACTTCAAGCGAATACCATAACGTTGAGCAATAGTATGCATGGAATCGCCGTCACGTACGATACAATACGGATATTTCTTATCTGCTTTCTTATTCTTCTCTTTCAAGTAAATAATATCGCCAACTTCCAACGTATAATCGCGATGCAAGTCATTGTATTTCAAAAGTTTCTTCCAACTAATATCCATTTCTTTACCCAGCAGGCGGAAATCATCACCCTCACGGGCCACCACATAGGCCAACCCATTAGCTAGATATACTTTATGCGGATTGGCCAACCAGGGTTTCTTCTTCAGCAGTTTCTCCCAATTACGCACAGCACGCTTGCTCAATCCCTTGGAATCGTACTTATAAAGGTCATAATCTTCTATAATGGTAATCAGACGATTGGCATACGAAGGGTCAGTGGCATATCCAGCCTTCTTCAGTCCACGCGCCCACCCCTTATAGTCGGTTATGGGAAGTTTAAACAGGAAAGCATAGCGCAGGCCACGCTTCAAAAAGAGAGAATGATCTTCATAAGAATCTTCAGTACGACGGTAAGCCCGAAAACATTCACCCTTGGCATCATCGTCATGATATACACGCCTACCACGCCAATCGCGATGACACTTGATACCAAAATGATTGTTACTCTTCCGAGCCAATACACTTCTACCTGCACCACTCTCTAACAACCCCTGCGCCAACGTAATGCTAGCCGGTATCTTATGTTCTTTCATTTGCTCTACTGCCAAAGGGGCATATTGCTTGATGTAGGCGTTATAGGCTGCATTGCGCCGCTGGGCATAGACTGTGCCTGAAAGAAGAATAAAAAAGGCACAGAATGCCAGTCTTATGAATTGTTTCATGCTTTCATTATTGAGTTTGCCCACAAAATTGGGCAAAAGAATTGGATTTACCAATTCCTTTCTTATCTTTGTAACAAAATTTACATGTTCAGTACTGCATATGAAAAAGTTAGATTTACAAATTACCGTACGAATTTACGCATACGACGAACTGAATGCAGACGACCGGGCACTGATAGATGCCGCTCGCGAGGCTACCTTCCGGAGTTATGCACCCTACTCTCATTTTTCAGTAGGTGCTGCCGCACGGCTGGCCAACGGCGAAATCATAACCGGAGCCAATCAGGAGAATGCGGCTTACCCCTCGGGGCTTTGTGCCGAACGCACTACGTTGTTCTATGCCAACGCTCAGTACCCGGAGCAAGCTGTAACCACCTTGGCGATAGCGGCACGCAATGAGCAAGGAGAGTTCCTAGCCGACCCGATACCGCCCTGCGGTGCCTGCAGACAGGTGATGCTGGAAACAGAAAAAAGATACAGACAGCCGATGAAGATCTTGCTCTATGGAACTCAGGGCATCTATGAACTGCAAAATGTAGGCGCACTGCTGCCACTTTCGTTCGATGCTTCGGCCATGAAATAGAAACTTCTGGAAGATTATTTGAAAAGAGATATGGATATTGAGATGAACTTACAGCAATTTGTGTTCTACAAAGACCAATTGTTGCTCAAAAAAACAGAAAATAAAGAAGTCAGAATACCTTTAGGAAAAGAGTTACCCTGCGACATGATGGAGGGCTGCAAAATACAGATGGTGCATTTTACCGATAGCAGACGGGTGCAGGCTATCGATCTGCCCGAGCCGCTGGAGGAAGATGCCAACTGGCTAATGGTAGGACTAAGAGCATCGTACGATGAATTGTTACTGCAGGATTATCAGTCGGCCGGAAAAGCGTTTCAGATACTACATTGGGACAGACACAGCCAATTTTGTCCGGCATGTGGCACAGCCATGGAACAACAGACACCTATCATGAAAAAATGCCCACAATGCGGCTACGAAGCCTATCCGCCCATCTCTACAGCCATCATCGTGCTGATTAGGAAAGGAGAAGAAATTCTACTGGTACATGCACGGAATTTTAAAGGTACGTTCCACGGACTGGTAGCTGGATTCCTGGAAGCAGGCGAAACATTAGAGCAATGCGTGGAGCGAGAGGTATGGGAGGAAACCGGACTACGCATCAATCATATACGCTACTTCGGCAGTCAACCTTGGCCTTATCCCAGCGGGCTGATGGTAGGCTTCATCGCAGATTATGCAGGTGGCGAGATAAAACTGCAAGACAATGAGCTCAGTTCAGGGGCTTTCTTCTCACGCAACAATTTACCGGAAATTCCCCGCAAGCTCAGCATAGCGCGCAAATTGATAGACTGGTGGCTGGAACAAGGCGACTGGCCGGATGCTAAACAAACCGTATAATACCTAAGTGAACCATGGCAAATGTACGTGTATGCTCACTAACCCTAGCGCTGACATTGCTATGCAGCGGATGCAGCACCACACAGGTAAACACCCGAAGCATGGCAGGCATAAACACCGGAGCAGCCGTAGGCAATATGCTGGGCAGCGCCGTGGGAGGGCTGATAGGCGACAACAATGGCGGATGGCACCCTACAGTGGCATCCGCTATACAGCAACTGTAAGAACTGGGAAAAAGATAAAAACAGGCAAAGCAATATTTCGTATTTCCATAGGTGATGCAGAGAATCGAGAATATGACTGGCTGGAATTTACTATCCCTACAGAAAGATAATCTTCTCTACCGTAAATAAACAGACTTCCCCTTTTTGTCAATATACAACAGAAAAGAGGAAGTCTTATTTATAAGGTATGTAGTTAACAGAGGTACTGCCACCACAAATAACTGCTATTAATTACAGCACAACCTTCATAAGATGGACAAGAATTACTGTAACTGAGAATTGATAAAATCAAGCATGGTCTGAGCGTTTGCCTGCATCTTTTTCTGAGCAGGTTTGTCAGGCGAAAGCATAGGCATTAATTTATCCAAACAATCCTTGGCTAACTTAAAGTCTGCTTTAGCCTTTTCAGCATCTGCCTGTAAAGCAGCTGCACCACGCGTATAATACAAAGAACCTAGACTGTTCAACGCATTCACGTTCTTCGGCTGAATCTCCAGCGCCTGCTTGAATGCTTCTTCAGCAGCAGCAGTCTTTTTACCCTTCAATGCGATAACACCTTGGTTTACGTAATGTGTAGCATACATACGAGTCAAAGTCTTGTTACCTGGATTAGCTTCCAAGCCCTTCTTCAAGGTAGCTACATATTCTGCATTCTTTTTCTGATCTTTCAAAGCGCCAGCCAAACCAATGTAAGCATTCGCCAGATTATATTTCTTTTCGACAGCAATGCCAAAATATTTGGCAGCTTCTGCCGGTTTTTTTATTTTATCGGCACATACACCACAATTATATGCAATAACAGAATCCTGATTGTTGGTCTGATTTAAGTAAGTGCTGAATTTTGTGTAAGCTTCCTGATAATTCTTGGCTTCCAAAGCCGCCTTTCCTTCATTTACCAAAGCGCCTGGATTAGCTTCCTGAGCATAAAATTGCGTTGCTGCACAGCATAGTGCAAGAGATAAGATTAATTTTTTCATATTGCTTTTAAAAATTTTAAATGATAGCCAAAATTAAACGACTATCCGTTAGCATCAAAAACTTTTTTGGTTTTTTGAGGTTTTTAGAAAGCCTATAACAAATGTTGTAGAACACTAAAAAATAGATTTTCTCAAAAAAAAGTGCAGAAAAGTTTGTAAGTTCAAAAAAAAGCCGTACCTTTGCATCGCAATTAAGGATGGTTCCGTAGCTCAGCTGGATAGAGCAACGCCCTTCTAAGGCGTGGGTCAAGCGTTCGAATCGCTTCGGAATCACAAAAGGCGGTTACTTCGGTAGTCGCCTTTTTTTGTTACATGTCAAATTATACGTTATATTAACCTGTACTACAGATGATTATATAGGTATAAATAATACAAACTTAGGTATATAAAAAAGGATATATTTGTGATACCAAATATATCCTTTTTTATATACCATATTTTACGATTACCCGAACTTAACTCTTCCGAAAACACTTATCCATAATAAGAGCAATAGCGCCGTCACCCGTTACGTTACAAGCCGTGCCAAAACTATCCATAGCAATATATAAAGCAATCATCAAAGCTTGTTCACTTTCACCAAAGCCCAGCATAGATGACAATACACCCAATGCGGCCATAATGGCACCACCAGGTACACCAGGTGCAGCTACCATAGTAATACCCAACATAAAAATAAAACCAGCAAACATAGGAAAATCGAACGGCATACCCTGCATTATCATCAAAGCCATGGCACAACACACTATTTTAAGTGTACTGCCCGACAAATGAATCGTAGCACATAACGGGATTACGAATCCAGCAATCCCCTCGGAAACGCCATTCTTGATTGTCTGACGCAAAGTAACCGGAATAGTAGCAGCAGAAGATTGAGTACCCAAAGCCGTAAAATATGCCGGAAGCATACGTGCCAACAAACGGAAAGGATTACGCCGCACAAAAAATCCAGCTACCATAAACTGTAACAATAGCAACAAGATATGCAACAAGAATATCACACCTATAATCTTTATGAATACCAAGAGAATGCCATAGACCTGTCCTGAATGGGTCATATTCAAGAATATACCAAATATATAGACAGGCAATAGCGGCAATATAACACTCTGTATAACCTGTATAATTATTTTTTTAGACTCTTGACATATTTGTTTTAGAGCCTGAGTGTCCAGGTGAGCAATCCCCAAACCCAACATAAAAGCTAAAACCAATGAGCTCATCACATTCATCACTGGCGGAATAGCCACACTAAAGAAAGGCAGAATATCTCGCGACTCACTGATTTGTTCGATAGAAACACCAGGAGTAATCATAGATGGAAAGAAGGTAACACCAGCAAAATAAGCCAGAAAACCGGAAAATAACGTAGCAACATAAGCTACAACCGCCGTCACAACAAGCATTTTCCCTGCCTCCTTACCAATATCAGCAATAGCAGGCGTCACTAAGCCCAAAATTATCAAAGGAATAACAAAGCCTAAAAATTCACTAAAAATACCGTTAAAGGTTACGAATACGCGAACACATGCTGCAGGAATCAGGTTACCCAAACCTATTCCTAATGCAATAGCTATAATTATGCGAGCTAGCAAACCTATCTTTATTCTCACCATACGTATACCTGTTTTTTATATTAGTACACAAATATAGCAAAACAATAGGAAATACAAAAAGTTTTGTATTTTTGCCATAAATCATTTAAAATCGCCCAATATGGAAATCAGAGAATTAAAGAAGTACACCCAGCAAGAATTTACTGAACTAAAACGATTAATGTCAGAACTGACGGAAAGAATCAATTTAGAAGAAAAAGCATTAGAAGCAGTACTAAAAGATACAAACAGCCACTTATACACCCTCAGAGACCAGGAGAAAATCATAGGATGCGCCACTCTTTGCATCTTCCATTCACCCACCGGATGCAAAGCCAGCATAGAAGATGTAGTAGTATCAACCGATTACCGAGGGAAACATTTAGGACGGCTATTAATGAATCATCTATTGAAAGAAGCTCAACTATTAGCTCCAATAGAAATACAGCTTACTTCAAAACCTCAACGAATACCTGCCAATGGACTCTATCAAGCCTTAGGATTTCAACGAAAAGAAACCAATGTCTACCGAATGACAATATCACCCAACAAAAACAATATAGAACCCATCTCATAAAAAGAAACAAACCACTGGGACAAACTTGCGCCCCAGTGGTCGTTCCCTTTAAACACCTTTAAACAAAATGAATCTTATCATTATTTTCTTGCTTCTGCAATGTAAGCCAATGCCTCCTTGCACTTATCAGTTACATAAGCCCAATCTTCAGCAGCCACCTTATCTTTCGGGAAGAGTTTAGAACCCATACCTACACAGAATACACCTGCCTTAATCCAAGAAGTAAGATTCTCCTGAGTCGGCTCTACACCACCAGTTACCATCAACTTTGACCAAGGCATCGGAGCTAACAATCCCTTTACCAATTTTGGCCCAAGTACATCACCCGGGAAGAGCTTACATAAATCACAACCTACTTCTTGAGCAGCACCCACTTCAGACACACTACCACAACCTGGAGTGTAAGCTACAAGACGACGATTACAGATTTTTGCAATTTCAGGATTAAACAACGGACCTACAATAAAATTAGCACCTAACTGCAAGTAAAGAGCTGCCGTAGCAGGATCTACAATTGAACCTACTCCCATGGCCATTTCAGGACATTCCTTAGCAGCAAACTTCACTACTTCCGCAAACACTTCGTGTGCAAAGTCACCACGGTTGGTAAATTCAAAAGCACGCACACCACCCTCGTAGCAGGCTTTTACTACTTTCTTTGCCACTTCTGCATCTTTATGATAGAATACAGGTACCATGCCGGTAGAACCAATTTTGTTCAATACGGCTATCTTATCAAATCTTGCCATTTTCTGTTACTTAATTAATGATTGAATAAGGAGGAGAGCCGGACACCCGACCTCCCCGTTTCTAAAATTAGCGCTGTACGCGACCGCTGGCATCACCACCGGCCAAAGCTTCTACTTCTTCTACAGACACCAAGTTAAAGTCGCCATTGATTGTATGCTTCAATGCAGAAGCAGCCACAGCAAATTCAAGAGCTTCGCCTTGAGTAGCCTTAGTGAGCAAACCGTGGATTACACCACCAGAGAAAGAGTCACCACCACCCACACGGTCGATAATCGGGTTAATGTCGTAGCGTTTTGATTCATAGAACTCTTCGCCGTTGTAAATCATTGCCTTCCAACCATTGTGAGTAGCAGAGAATGATTCACGCAATGTAGAGATTACATACTTGAAGCCAAATTCTTCAGCCATAGCCTTGAAGATACCTTTGTAACCTTCCGCATCCGTTTTTCCACCTTCTACGTCAGCATCAGGTTTAAAGCCCAAGCAAAGTTCTGCATCCTCCTCATTACCAATACATACATCTACGTATTGCATCAGAGGTTTCATGATAGATTGTGCTTTTTCTTTGGTCCACAGTTTTTTGCGGAAGTTCAGGTCAACAGACACCGTAACACCATGACGCTTTGCAGCCTCACAAGCCAGACGAGTAAGTTCGGCAGCCTTGTCAGAGATAGCAGGAGTAATACCAGACCAGTGGAACCAGTCAGCACCTTCCATGATAGCATCGAAATCAAAATCGCAAGCATCAGCCTCAGCAATTGAAGAATGTGCGCGGTCATATATTACCTTGCTGGGACGCATAGAAGCACCGGTTTCCAGATAATAGATACCTACACGGTCGCCACCACGGGCAATAAAGTCGGTCTTTACACCATACTTGCGCAGGGCATTGACTGCAGACTGACCAATCTCGTGCTTCGGCAATTTCGTTACAAAATAAGCATCATGTCCGTAGTTAGCGCAGCTCACTGCCACGTTGGCTTCACCACCGCCATATACCACGTCAAAAGAATCAGACTGTACAAAACGAGTGTTTCCAGGAGTAGACAATCTCAGCATGATTTCACCTAATGTAACAACTTTTTTTCCCATAATTTCTTTATTTTTATTTTGAATATAAAATGTGTTTAAATCTTACAAATTATCATTTTTCAACTAAAATAAGGCTAAACATCTGAATAATTGAACCATAATACTCAATAGCATTTAGCCGCACTCTTATCGTGTGCGGGCACAAAGGTAACACTTTTTTTGAAATACAAAAAATTATCGTATATTTGTGTCGAAAATTTTAAGATTATTATTGTGTACGCACACAAAATTGTGTGATTTGATTAAGAAATCGATGGCTGAAAGAATAAGAATCAAAGATATTGCCAAGATGGCAGACGTTTCGGTAGGTACTGTAGATAGGGTAATACACGGTAGAAGCGGCGTATCTGAAAGCAGCAAAAAAAGAGTGGAAGAAATCCTTAAACAATTGGATTATCAGCCCAACATGTATGCCAGTGCCTTGGCATCAAATAAAAAGTACACCTTTGCTTGTATGCTCCCGCAACATGAAATAAGTGAATACTGGACTGAAGTAGAAAGCGGCATTCAGGAGGCTCTGAAGACTTATTCGGATTTTAATATCACCGTAGATTGTTTTTATTACGACCCCTATGACTACTTGTCTTTTAAGCAGGAGGCAGAACATATCTTAGCACTACAACCCGACGGAGTTCTGATGGCCCCTACCTTACCTCAGCACACACGTCCATTCACGGATGCCCTCAAAGAGAATGATATACCTTATATATATATAGATTCAAACATCAAGGATGAGAATGCGCTGGCTTTCTTTGGACAAAACTCTCACCGAAGTGGATATTTTGCCGCACGCATGCTAATGTTACTGGCTGGAGAACATGTAAAGGAGATCGTCATCTTCAGAAAAATCAACGAGGGTATAGTAGGTTCAAACCAGCAGGAGAAACGAGAAGTAGGGTTCAGACAATACATGGAAGAGCACCATCCGGATTGCCACATTCTAGAGTTAAATCTTCATGCCAAAAGAGATTCAGAAGATTCACAGATGCTGGATGAATTTTTCAAAAAGTATCCACAGGTACAAAACGGTATAACGTTTAACTCCAAAGCCTATATAATCGGAGAATATCTACTGAAACACTCTGAAATGAAATTCAATCTAATGGGATACGACCTGCTAAAGCGGAATGTTAAATGTCTGAAGGAAGGCAGTATATTCTTTCTGATAGCGCAACAACCTACCCTACAAGGATTCAATGGCATCAAAACACTGTGCGACTATCTGATTCTAAAAAAAGAAGTCACACGTGACAATTTCATGCCTGTGGATTTGCTGACCAAAGAAAACATTGACTTTTACTATAATAAATAATTGAAAATTAATATTTTGAATACTACCTCTTAGTTACTGTTTATTAATCATTATTGAATCAACATTAATTTTCAATTAACAGAGACTAAAATGAATACAAAGTATCTGAAAATCAATCCGGCCGATAACGTAGCCGTAGCGATTGAAACATTGAAAGCTGGCGAAACTGTCAGAATAGACAACCAGCAAATCACGCTGAATGAAGATATTCCAGCAGGACATAAATTTGCCTTAACCAATTTGACCGAAGGAGAAAACATCGTAAAATATGGATACCCCATCGGACATGCTCGAAAAGCACAAAAACCAGGCGATTGGATGAACGAACACAACATCCAGACCAACCTAGCAGGACTGTTGGAGTACACCTATCAACCGGTAAATGCTGACCTGGATATAGCAGACCGCAAACTCACATTCAAAGGATACCGCCGCAAAAACGGAGAAGTAGGCGTGAGAAATGAAATATGGATTGTGCCCACCGTGGGGTGTGTAAATGGCATTGTCAGCCAATTGGCTGAAGGGCTGCGACAGGAGACGGGCACCAAAGGGGTGGATGCCATTATGGCTTATCCGCACAACTATGGCTGCTCACAGCTGGGAGACGACCATGAAAATACTAAAAAGATTTTACGAGACTTGATTCTGCACCCCAATGCAGGAGGAGTATTGGTAGTGGGGCTGGGCTGTGAAAACAATCAGCCGGACGCATTCCGCGATTTTTTGGGAACATACGATGAAGAACGGATAAAGTTCATGGTGGTGCAGAAAGTGGACGATGAATACGAAGAAGGCATGAAATTGCTTCGCCAAATCTATAAGCAAGCTTGCAAAGACGAACGTACGGACATTCCGTTGAGCGAACTGCGTGTAGGGCTGAAATGTGGCGGCTCAGACGGTTTTTCGGGCATCACTGCCAATCCATTGCTGGGCATGTTCTCCGACTTCTTGGTAGCCCAAGGCGGGACGACCGTACTGACCGAAGTCCCCGAAATGTTCGGAGCCGAAACCATCTTGATGAACCGTTGCCGAACCAAAACTCTGTTCGACCAGACCGTAAGCCTCATCAATGATTTCAAGGAATATTTCCTGAGCCACGGAGAGCCGGTAGGCGAAAATCCCTCTCCAGGCAACAAAGCTGGAGGAATTTCCACCTTAGAAGATAAAGCGCTGGGATGTACACAGAAATGCGGGAAAAGCTATGTGGAAGGTGTAATGGCCTATGGCGAACGCCTGCAAGTGAAAGGACTAAACCTGCTGTCAGCCCCAGGCAACGACCTGGTTGCTGCCACAGCGCTGGCTTCTTGCGGATGCCACATAGTACTCTTTACCACCGGACGAGGTACCCCCTTCGGCACCTATGTACCCACCATGAAGATTTCCACCAACTCTGCTCTGGCACACCATAAACCTGGTTGGATAGACTTTAATGCCGGTGTAATTGTAGAAAATGAATCAATGGAACAAACTTGTGAACACTTTATTGAATATATTATCCGCGTAGCTAGTGGCGAATTTGTCAACAATGAGAAGAAAGGCTACAAGGAAATAGCAATCTTCAAAACAGGAGTTACTCTGTAATAAAATCGATTTTTTATTTGTACCTTTGCAGCGAATAAACGGAAGGATAATAAAAAGAATGAATAACAATACTTACACTAAGAAAGGCAACTGGTGGGCGCTGAGCCCGTTAGCTGTCTTTCTTTGTCTCTATTTGGTTACATCCATCTGGATGAACGACTTTTACAAGGTACCTATCACGGTGGCCTTTCTCTGCTCTGCTTGCTATGCCATAGCCATTACCAAAGGGTTGTCATTAGAAGAACGGCTACATCTATTCTCTACTGGAGCCGGCAATAAAAATATCCTGCTGATGATATGGATTTTCATCTTGGCAGGTGCCTTTGCCCAAAGCGCCAAACAGATGGGAGCAATTGACGCCACGGTAAACCTCACGCTGCAAATATTACCCGAGAATCTATTGCTGGCTGGTATCTTCCTGGCAGCCTGTTTTATATCGCTGGCCATTGGTACCAGTGTGGGCACCATCGTAGCCCTGACACCGGTGGCCGTGGGGCTGGCGCAAAAGACGGGCATCGACCTGCCTTTCATGGTGGGTATCGTAACAGGCGGCTCATTCTTCGGCGATAATCTCTCGTTTATATCCGACACCACCATCGCCTCTACAAAGACACAAGACTGCTTGATGCGCGATAAATTCCGCATCAACTCGATGATAGTCATTCCAGCTGCCCTCCTGATTTTGGCTATATACATTCTGCAGGGACTGAACCTGAACACGCCTGTAACTACCGGCCCTATCGAATGGTTGAAAATCATCCCTTATCTAGCCGTACTGGTTCTGGCGGTATCGGGTCTACATGTAGTATTAGTACTACTTCTCGGCATCTTGCTGACAGGTGCTATCGGATACTTCACAGGCACCGACGTGTTTGGCTGGTTTGGAGCCATGGGCTCAGGTATCATCGGCATGGGAGAACTGATAATCGTAACATTGCTGGCTGGCGGCATGCTAGAGACTATCCGCTATAATGGCGGCATAGACTATATTATCTGCCGACTCACCAAGCATGTGAACGGAAAGCGCGGTGCCGAACTAAGCATAGCTGCTCTGGTGAGCATTGCCAATCTCTGCACAGCCAATAATACCATCGCTATCATCACGACCGGCCCCATAGCACGAGGTATTGCCATGCGCTTTCACTTGGACCGCCGGAAAGTGGCCAGCATACTCGACACGTTCTCGTGTCTCATACAAGGTACCATACCCTATGGCGCACAAATGCTGATAGCCGCCGGCTTAGCTGGAGTTTCACCCTTGAGCATCATCGGTAATCTTTACTATCCATTCTGTATGGGCACCTTTGCCCTGCTGGCTATTATTTTAAGATATCCCAGAAAGTATTCCTAATTACCAAAACTTATAATAACCATACCAGATGAAACCTCTGTTTATAACCGCTATTATACTGTTTCTCCACACGGCGTGCGGTTCTTCTACCAACAAACCATCTGCCACTGCTGTGCAGCCTACCGATACGCTCACCACACTCAGACTGCCGGAGATACCGGTAATGTTGAACACCCCAGAACAGAGAGCCTCATACCTGGCTGAACATTACTGGGAGCATATCAACTGGGCAGATACCAATTACATACATCACCCGGAAATATCAGAACAAGGATGGGCCAACTTCATAGATATTTTAAAGTTAATCCCGACCACCGAAAGAGAAAATGCGCTGAAAAACACGTTTGCTGCAGCAGAAGTAGAAAAGAAATGCTACCAATATCTGATACAACTGGCAGATAAATATTTATACGACCCTAACTCACCGCTACGCAACGAAGAATACTACATCACTGTATTAGATGCAATAATCCACTCATCCATACTGACCACTACCGAAAAAATACGCTACCAAGAACGAAGAGTATTGGCTCAACGCAACCGTATAGGTACTCCAGCCCAAAATTTTAGCTACACTCTTATTTCAGGCACCAGCGGACAACTATATGATATCCAAGCAAACTATACACTAGTGTTCTTCAATAACCCCGGATGCCATACATGCGGTGAAGTAATGGACGCACTGAAAACGTCCCAAGTAATACGCAATGCCATCCGACACAAGCAACTGAAAGTACTGTCATTATATCCAGACGAAGACATTCGGGAATGGAAAGCTTTTGCTAATAGCTACCCTCGGGAATGGATCAACGGATACGATAAAAAACAGGTCATACAGGAGAAAAACCTATATGACCTGAAAGCGATTCCCAGCCTTTACCTACTTGACAAAAGCAAAAAAGTGTTGCTCAAAGACACCACTACAGAAGAAATAGAACGATGGCTCAGTCAATAACCTGAGCATCTTCTATCTCGGTAGTCTGATGGGACAAAGAATCTTGCGGACGACGACGGCTAAACTTAAACCAATTGACCAATTCGGAAGCCGCATACACCAAACTGGTGAAACCTATCACCATGAAGACCGTAGAACGAGCACCTATCGGATTAAATAACGAAATCAGACCAGCCAGCAAAATCAGCACAGGCACTACATAAAATCCTACCGGGACCACCGTCCAACGTCTAGCAGCCATCAAGGAAGACAACTGCTGCACACCTCCCATCAGTAGAATAAAGCCCAAAATATAGGTCAGTAAATCTGCAAAAAATCCCGGCACGATAATCAGCCACAAAGCCAGCAACATACTGCCCACTCCCTCTACCGGAAAATGGCCGCGCATATCTGCCCCTTGAGCAAAATAACCAATAATACTGATAAGTGAAGGTATTAAAAACAATACCCCTACCGTAATAACCAAATAATCCGCTGCCTTGTCGGGAAAGAACACCAGCACCAATCCCACTACCAGCGCACTGACTGCGCGCAACAAAGAATAATTCATACGTCTCATACTACTCTGTTTTTTTGCGAAGATACAGCAATTTATTGAAAACACATCAGTTCCTTGCCATTTTCTCTCGAACGCCCCACTTCTCATTCCATAATTTTAACCAAAGGAATTTGCACAATCAGACATACGAGCTTATTTTTGCCACATATCAACTATTTAAACTATAAAAAATGATTCGATTAAATGTATTTATTCAAGTCGGTTCTGAACAACGGGCTGCCGTATTAGAGCTTGCCAAGGAATTGGTGTCCAAATCATTAAAAGACAAAGGCTGCATCGCCTATGATATTTTTGAGAGTTCCACCCGCACAGATGTATTGATGATTTGTGAAACGTGGCAAGATGAAACTGTGCTCGATGCTCACATGAAAGCTGAACACTTCGTGACTCTAGTACCGAAAATTCAATCACTGGCAGCCATGAAGCTAGAACAGTTCAGTTTCTGAAATGCAGCTGAACACAATCGTTCTAAAACGACAAAGCTTTCCTGTCTAAGCTGACTTAAAACGAATAATCAGCTTACCAACAGGAAAGCTTTCTGTATTTAGCACCTATCATATACTTGCTCGATTGCATTTTTTTTCTAACTTTGCTGCAAATTTATCTAAAAAATCAAAAAAGCATCATGAATACTACCTGCCCGTCAGTCTTACTGATCTATACAGGAGGAACTATCGGCATGATAGAGAATCCAGAAACCGGTGCGCTGGAAAATTTCAATTTCGACCGCCTGCTGAAACACGTGCCAGAATTGAAACGTTTCAATTACCGCATTTCCACCTATCAATTCAGCCCTCCTATCGACTCATCAGATATGGAGCCTGCTTTTTGGGCTACGCTGGTCAAGATTATACATTACAACTACGATTTCTTTGACGGATTTGTTATTCTGCATGGTACCGACACCATGGCATATACCGCTTCCGCACTCAGCTTTATGCTGGAAAATTTGGGGAAACCCGTCATACTGACCGGTTCGCAATTGCCCATAGGTACCCTACGCACCGACGGAAAAGAAAATCTGATAACCTCTATCGAAATAGCCGCAGCCAAGCACGAGGACGGCACCCCCATCGTACCCGAAGTATGCATTTTCTTTGAGAACGAACTGCTTAGAGGTAACCGTACCACTAAAATCAATGCGGAAAATTTCAACGCCTTTCGCTCATTCAACTACCCCCCACTGGCCAAAGCTGGTATCCATATCCGCTACGACGAACACCTTATTCATCACCCCGACCCTACGCGGCCCATGAAACCCCACTTTTTGTTTGATTCAAACGTAGTAATGCTTACACTCTTCCCCGGTATACAGGAAAGCATTATCCATACCGTGCTCCATGCCCCCGGGTTAAAAGCCGTTGTACTGAAAACATTTGGATCGGGCAATGCTCCTCGTAAGGAATGGTTTATCAACGAATTGAAAGAAGCTACCGAACGAGGCATCATCATTGTCAACATCACCCAATGCCCTAGTGGAGCCGTAGAAATGGGACGTTATGAAACTGGGTTGCAACTGTTACAAGCTGGTATCATCAGCGGGTATGACAGTACTCCAGAATGTGCCGTCACCAAGTTGATGTTCCTCTTAGGACACGGCATGTCGTCCGATGAAATACGGCAACAGATGAATTTCTCGTTGGCAGGAGAAATCAGCAAAGTCTAAAAAACAACCCCTGAAATATCAATAAAACACATGCAAACGCTTCAAAAACATATCCGCGTAGACGTAGCTGATGTACTGCGCGGCTTAGCAGTAATGGGTATCATTCTGCTACACTCTATCGAACATTTTAATTTTTATTCATTTCCAGACACTACCACACAAAGCAATTGGCTCAACTTTGCCGATACATCCATTTGGAACGGTCTATTCTTCCTCTTTGGCGGGAAAGCTTATGCCATCTTTGCGCTGCTGTTTGGTTTCAGTTTCTTTATCCAGGACGACAACCAGCGTCTGCGCGGCCATGATTTCCGCCTGCGGTTCTGTTGGCGTCTAGTATTATTGTTTCTTATCGGAAACCTCAATGCCAGTTTCTTTACGGCCGAGGTACTGGTACTCTATTCCCTAACAGGCTTCATCCTGCCTCTTACCTGTCGGCTGAAAGACAAATGGGTATTTGCGCTGGCCTGCATGTTACTCATACAGCCCCTACCGCTTTACTACACTCTACGTGCCACCTTCGACCCAACCTATGTAACACCTGTTATCCCTACCAGCAGTTTTTGGAGCGCTACCTATGCAGTTCAAAGCCAAGGTTCCTTTCTGGAAACTCTGCGAGTCAACCTATGGGAGGGACAGTTGGCCAGTTTGGCATGGGCATGGGACCACGGTCGTGTGTTTCAGACTTCGGCCCTCTTCTTACTAGGCATGCTCATCGGCCGTCGCGGTCTTTTCCTTCAAGAAAACCTATCGATATGGAGTAAAGTGTTGGCTGGTGCACTCATCACCTTTTTCCCCCTTTATGGATTAAATAACTTGTTGCCAGACTTTATCAGCAACCAATCAATTCTGAAACCGCTTTCGCTCATCATCACCTCCCTGTCGAACTTTGCGTTTATGCTAATCTTGGTTTCGGGTATACTCTTCGCTTTCTATCGCACCCAACTGCACGACCGGCTGATGCGCATCATCCCCTACGGCAAGATGAGCCTCACCAACTATATTTCTCAAAGTATAGTAGGTTCGCTAGTATTCTACCATTGGGGATTCTCAATGCACGACGATTTGAGTATCACCGCCAGTTTTTTGTTCGGCATCGTCTTTTTCCTGCTGCAATTTGCGTGTTGCCGCTGGTGGATGAGTCACCATTCCCACGGTCCATTGGAATATGTATGGAAACGAGCCACTTGGTTGAAATAGATAAAAAAAAGCTGCTCCCTTAGGAACAGCTTTTTTTTATCTATTTCAGCCGGCCGGCTACCACCTCCCAATCGATGATATTCCACAACGCTTGTATATGGTCAGCCCGCTTGTTTTGAAAATCCAAATAATAAGCATGCTCCCAAACATCAAATCCTAACAAAGGAGTCAACCCACTGCGAAGGGGATTGCTGCCGTTGGCTTCCTTCGTAATATGCAACTTGCCTTCCTTATCGGCTGCCAGCCACACCCATCCGGACCCAAACAGCCCGACCGATGCCGCATTGAATTCTTTCTTGAAATTCTCAAAACTACCAAAATCACGGTCAATAGCCTGACGCAATTTTCCAGAAGGTTCCTTTTGAGCGGGATTAGGAGTAAACTGCAAAAAATAGAGCGTGTGATTCAACACTTGTCCTGCATTGTTAAACACCGCACCGTCAGGCGCAGTAGCCACAATCTCAGTCAAAGATTTCTTTTCAAAATCTGTGCCATTCACCAGATTATTCAGATTATTTACATAAGCCTGCAAATGCTTTCCATAATGAAAATTCACCGTTTCCTCACTGATAACAGGCTCCAATGCATCATTGGCATAAGGAAGCTTAGGCATTTCTACGGGCATGGCAAACACCATTAAAGATAATAAAAATGTTTTCATCGTTTCTTTTTACTAATAAAGGGGTTAATACTCTCGGCAAAGATAATATCCATACCAGTAATAGAATCATTTCGAAAACACAAATATAGTGAAATATCATTTAGTTGTGCTCATTTCCTTAGCCGAGAAATATTGATACTTGTCTTCTTCAAGCCGATCGATGTTATTTTCTGCCAACTGCAGATGGCTGTTCCAGAAAGTTATCGTACCTTTGCGACCTCAACCAACTATCATTCCCCTACTGAAAACATAAAGAAATTATTAGAATGAACTTTTCCTATTCAGATGCCCAGGTAGCATCTATCTGCCTGCATAAAGTAGGCAATAAGACCGCCAACGAAGGTATTCGGCTTTCCAGACAAGCATTAATCCTGCAAGATGAAATAAAAAGCATCCTTCTGAGCTATTTCATGGGCTCCTTTCGGACTGAAGAACTCTATACATTCTGCCACGACAGCGACATCTCACTGAATGAGGTGTACCACTATTGCACAGAGATATTCCAATCCCCCGACTGTCTGCATGAACAGTCCATCCAATTGGCGAAACATCTGTACAATACCAGCACACACCCCAAAATTAAAATCGGAGAATTTTACGTAGTCTATTTCAAAAACTGCCTGATAAACAATCAGCCGGTAGATGCTATCGGGCTGTTTAAATCAGAGAATAAAGACACATTCTTAAAGATATACCCCAAAGGAGACAATTTTGAAATAGCAAGCGAAACCGGAATTAATATCAACAAATTAGACAAAGGATGCCTAATATTCAACACAGAAAGTGAATGGGGATATATAGCAGCCATTGTTGATAATACTAACAAAGGCGCAGAAGCCAAATACTGGACCGAAAACTTTCTGCATGTCTGCGCCAGGAAAGATAACTACAGCCAGACACAGCATATGCTATTCTTGTGTAAAAGTTTTGTAGCCCAGCTGCCCAGCGAAGACGGCAAACTTAAAAAAGCTGTCTACATGAACCGCAGCATGAAAGCACTAAAAGAAGAAGCCGTGAACTTGGACTGCTTTGCAGAAGAAGTCTTTGAAACGCCCCAATTGGCTACAGAATTTAAACGATATAAAGATACCTACCAAACGGAACGAGCTATTGAAATAGACAATTCATTCAAGCCGGACAGCAAGGCCCTAAAGCGTATAGCCACCGGCACAATGACGACCATCAAACTTGACAAGAACTTTGACATCAACATTCACGGCGGCGAACAAAACATCGTACGCGGGTACGATGAAGAAAGAAAAATGCATTATTACCAGCTATTCTTCAAAGAAGAAAAGTAAGTATCTATTCAGCTATCTTACACACAGACTGGCCGACGCTATGACTTCACCGGTAAGCAGATGAATGGTGACTCGCCCCTTCTCATACACAGCAAAGGTAGGTGGATTACCCCCTTTGGGAAAAGTTGGCGATCCCGTGTTGACAATCATCGGACGCCCTTGGTCTGGCAATGTAATGTGCTGCAGATGTGTATGGCCGTAAAAAAAGACGTCCACACCAACTATCGGCAAGCGGTCTTCATTGTATACATGCCCGTGAGTCAGAAAAAGACGGCATCCTTCATCCACCAGCAGCACATAATCAGAAAGAATCGGAAAATGAAGTAACATCTGATCGACCTCGGAGTCACAATTGCCCCGCAGCGCCACCACTTGATGAGCCATTGCATTCAGGGCTTTGGCCACTCCCTGCGGATCCAGCCCTTCGGGCAATCCGTTGCGAGGCCCGTAATTCAGGACATCGCCCAACAGACACAACATATCACAATGCTCGCGCTCATAAAATGCCAATACTTTTTCTAATGCGGGCAGCGACCCATGGATATCAGAAACGATAAGATATTTCATACTAATTTTAGTTTTACCTGCTGCAAAGATACACAGAATACCCATGACCACAAAGAATGCGTACATATCTTTCCTCTAATCAGCAGGATATCCTTTTACGTTTGCAGTAGCGATCGCACTGCGCGCAAATATAAAAGCCTCGTATTTGCGGTTATATCTTTATCGTCAGGATTTCCTGAATATCCGACAAGTAATTGCCACTCCGGTATTCACTCTTGCCATGCCAAGTTTGCTTTTCTTCCCCCTCCACTGCCAGATGTATCTTTCTCAAGCCGAAGCGATGGTTCAGCGCATCAATACTTTTCATCAGCTGCATCCGCTCTGGTCGGTTCTTTACTTCATCAAAAAGGTGCTGTTGCATACAGGAAGCATCCGTAATATGACCCAGTATCACACCCGCTTTCTTATAACAGATACCTTCCCGATAAATTTCTTTCAGCACAGCCAGCGCCGCCTGCGTAATCTCGATTGTATCCGAAGTGGGTATGAACAGCATCCTCGTCTGTTCATTGGCATACAGAGGAAGGTCTTCACGGAACCGGTTGCTCGAGACAAAGACCGTTACGGCAGAAGTCAAAGAATGCTGTCCGCGCAACTTATTTGCGCAGCTAGCAGCAAAGCTGGCTACCGACGCCTGCAGTTCGTCATAATCCGTTACCATATTCCCGAAACTCCGGCTGGTACAAATGGTTTGCCGCTGCGCCACTTCAGCAGTATCAATACACGGAATACCATTCAGTTCCTTCCATGTCTGCACCCCCGGTTTCGCAAAGTGGCCGCACACCCAACTCTCCTTCTTGTCGGCAAACTCCAGCGGTGTAGTGATGCCCAGGTAATTCAACTTTGCCAAAGTTTGCTTGCCAATTCCCCACACCTCAGGCAATTTCACAAGTTCCAGAGCCTTTCTTCTTTTCTCCTCGGAATCAATCATACACACCGAGCGATAACCTTTGTACTGTTTGGCAAATCTACTACCCACCTTCGCCAAAGTCTTGGTAGATGCAATGCCCACACTGACCGGAATATCTGTATAGAGCCGCACTTTCTCTACCACCCTGCGCATATAATCCTCCAGATTATAATATTTCTCCAAACCATCCAAGTAGAGAAAGGATTCATCTATCGAATAAGTTTCCGAACGAGGTACAGACGACCGCAAAATGTTGTTCACCCGCTTCGACATGGCCGCATAGAGCATCATGTTTGTAGAAAACAGTTTGACGCCATACTGTTCCACTACCTCCTTTTTCTTGAAGATGGGGTCTCCACGACGCAAGCCCAGCGCCTTGGCTTCCGGAGTCAAGGCTATGATACAACCATCATTACAGGAAAGCACACAGACAGGCTTCCCGTTCAGTCCGGGATGAAAGACCTTCTCCACCGAACAAAAAAAGCTGTTGCAATCGACCAAAGCAATCATAGGAACTTAGCAGGCAGTTGTAGGTATTAGTAAACAGGCTTATGAATGATATACGTCACTACGCCCCAAACACTGAAATCATCCCCTTCGGTGACTTCTATCTCTGGATACTCCGGATTGGCCGGAACCAGCCAAAGGCGTCCTTCCCTCCTCCAGACCCGCTTCAGCGTATATTCTCCGTTCAGTTCGCAGACCGCAATCTGTTTCTCGGTGGGGTTTCGTTCACTCTTGTCCACAATAAGTATGTCGCCATCGTTCACCCCGGCTTCAATCATCGAGCGGCCCTGTACACGAATCAGGTAAGAAGAATCCGGGTGCGGACACAGCATCTTCAGCACCTCAATGTCCTGCGCCAGTTCATCGTTGTTCAGCGGAATGGGAAAACCCGCCACCACCTTCACGTCAAAAAACGGCAAAGTCATCGGCTTGATACAGTTGGCCGGCATCACTTCTCCGAAATACTCCAGGACCTCATCACCGGGCCGGTTCTCACTAATCTCCATTTGTCGGATAATGCATTCCTTGATGAAATCCGTCTTATTCTCCCGACTGTCCAGGTAGGCCGCCACCTCCTTATCTGCCCGAAACGCATAAAGCTTGCTGGTACCATCCCCTTTCGGTCGGCCTGCGCCCGGTCTTTTACCTCCCCTGCCGGATTTTGGGGATTGATTCGCTGATTGGCTTTCTGCTGTATTTATCGCTTGTTCTTTCTGATTACCCATAATCTAAACAGTTTTTCAGCGCAAAGATAAGCAGATTCCAGAATACCGTTATACGCTTTTCAGAAAATCTGTAAAAAAAACGCATAGGAAGAAGAAGTTGTTTAATTTTTTACCCAGAAAGTATCCTTGCTTCAACCAGTGTACACCCAGCCGCCTCCGTCGTCATCTGCCCCCTACCAGTTCCCTACCCTCTCCGTATCAACTCCCTACCAACTCCTACTACTTAGACACGGAGAAGACCAGGAGGGAATCCATACCAGTCTCTAGGGGATTAGCGTCATAGCGCCACCCTAACCCTAAATAGCTATTGTCGAATTGAGATGCAATCGCTTGCACCTGGCAGAGCAAACGCTTGCAAGTGATCATGCAAGCGTTTGCGTGGCACGATGCAGCCTGTTGCATGGCTTGATGCAGCCTATTGCGTTTTTCCCAAAAGGTCGGAAGTGACGACTGACATCTGTGAGACACCAGCCCAAACCATCCGATGGCTCCACTTAGGCAAGCGCTAGCCTACGTTCGGTAGAGTGTCATCAATGCCTTCTCGGCATGAAATATGATAGTCAAGCAGACATGAGAGAATACTATATATTCCAATTTATAGCACTATACAACATTTTAGTTCATATTATTACAAGATATTATTCGCAGAATTAAAAAGAAGCTTGTATCTTTGCCTATAATAAAAGTAACACATATGACTAAAAACATGAATCGGATAAAAGTTGTTTTAGCAGAAAAGAACCTTACAAACAAATGGTCGGCAGAACAACCCCACAAGGATTCTGGAACAGCATCAAAATGGTATACCCAGCCTAATACAGGCAAATTTTAATTGGCCAAATTCTTAAGCATAGATTAGAATTATAAAAAGTAAGATTGAAAACAGATAATGAAAAATAAGAAAATTATAAAAGAGTTCCATTTGTTTGCTGGAATAGGTGGTGGTATTTACGGAGGAGAATTACTAGGTCATCAATGTTGTGGGGGAGTTGAAATTGACAATTATTGCAAAAATGTGCTTAGGCAAAGACAGAGAGACGGATGGATGACCCAATTTCCAATATATGATGACATTACTAATATAGACGGAAAGGATTTCATAGGAAAATTTGATATTCTTTGTGGTGGATTCCCTTGTCAAGCTTTTAGCTATGCAGCTCATGGTAATAACATTAAGGAGAAGAATTTGTGGCCTTATATGTTTGAATTTGTAAAACGTTCTAATGCTCCTATTGTTTTTGCTGAGAACGTGACAATTGTTGCAATAGAAAAGGCAAAAACTGATTTGGAATCTATAGGATACAATGTGAAAAGATGCAGGTTGGCATGTATGGATTTACATGCAGATCATAAAAGGCCGAGATTCTGGCTTTTAGCAATAAAAGATCAATCTATATTTGACTCTGTTGCAAACCAACTTGCAAAACTAAAAAAGTTTACTGCAGATTTTTGGTTAGAGAATCCTCACAACTTAATTTATCCTGCTGAAGTACCTGTTTTGGCACCACAAAAGCGAGGTATTGGCAATGCTCAAGCCCCTATTGCAGCTGCTGTCGCTTTTAGAATATTAGCGAATAGATTTTTGAGCAATCTAAAGGATAATATTAATCCCTTGGGAAATGAGGTAGATGAAGTATTTGTAAAACAAGAGACATGGATACAGTCACAAAACCCTAACGATCCTATATATATTCACACCCCAACAACAATGGGTAATTATCATTATAAATCAATGATGAAACACCCATCATGTGCTAAATATGTAAGAATATTTGGTAAACCGACTGCTTTGCATGCTGAATACTTGATGGGATTTCCATTAGGGGCTTCTTCTCCATATCCTATAAATATTAATAATTACAACAAATGGAAAAATCAGATATCCAAAGAGGACTAGAACAATTTGTTGAAGAACTAACATCACAAACTTATTTGCATACATATAGAATGCAAAAGAGATCCTCTTTACTAGCAGACGGATTAGGTACACGAGCTAATTCCATATGGAAGATGGCAAATTACATAATCGCATATTGTGATGACTCCTCAGATACGCCAATTGAAAAATATCTTGATGGATGGGCGGCATTGTGCAAAAACTATAAAAATCAATTTCTATTCCTTGAATTAGATAAAAAAGGGCATTGGCAAATGTATAATTCTTATGGGAATTTAATGGGTGAAAATAGCTTTATTGTGGAATATCTACACAAACAGGGGTTAAGAAAAGCAAATAGGCAGAACCATACAAAGAATTCCAGTACTTATCGCCCTTACATCACTGCCATAAAATCCAAGCCTTTTCTGCTTCTTGCCGGTATCTCTGGTACAGGAAAAAGCCGCATTGTGCGTGAGTTGGCTCGTGCCTGCTGGGAGAAAGGGTCAGAAGAATATACAGCACAAAAGCCCAGCAACTTTGAAATGATTCAAGTGAAACCCAACTGGCACGATTCAAGCGAGTTGTTTGGCTATATCAGCAGAGTTAGCGGACAACCAGAATATGTGCCGGGCGAGTTCCTCAAGTTTGTTGCTCGGGCATGGGAGAATATCAATATTCCTCACTTTTTATGTCTGGATGAAATGAACCTTGCACCCGTGGAGCAATATTTTGCGGAATTTTTAAGCGTAATAGAATCCAGAAAGTGCA
>CALADS010000030.1 GCA_937890825.1 uncultured Bacteroides sp.
CCCCTCTGAAAGTTCTTCTTAGTTTTGCGTGAATTTAAAACGTGAAACAATGAAGAACTTGACATTAGAAGAATTTAAAAAGATTCATGAAGAATGGAAGTCAACGGGACTTTCCATTCGTGACTATTGTCACAACACCGGCTTTGAAGAAAGCAAGTTTTATTATTGGCGTAAGAAACTTACAGAAGCCATGCTGCCGCAGGCGGGCGGTTTTGTTCCGGTGAACATGTTTGACCAAAACGGCAAGCTGGGCATGTCTGTCACCGGCTCCGCTAAAGAAGCAACGGATCATGTACCCTGTGAAGTGGTCTATCCCAATGGTGTCGTCTTGCGCATCCAGAGTGAATTGTCTCTGGAAGCGCTCCGTTCGTTAATCCTCTTATGTCGGTAGCCCATGTTCAACCTCAATGATTCAAACCGATTTTTCCTGTACCCGTATCCTACGGACATGCGCAAAAGCTTCTATTCGCTGAGTGGCATTGTGACCAACCTCATGGGCATGAACGTTCAGGACGGTGATGCCTATATCTTTATCAACAAATCATTGACCGGGTTGAAGATACTCCATGCCGAGTACGGTGGTCTGGTCATCTACAACATGAAACTTGAACGGGGAGCCTTCAAACTCCCCGATATTGACACCGATGACCCTGCCACTTCAAAGGGTATAAAATGGGCTGACCTGATGATGATCGTACAAGGGATATCCCCTTCGGAAGTTCATCGGTGCAGTCGATGGGAGCCCAAGAAAAAGTAGTGTTCCAAGTCGTTTTTTATGGGCTGAAAATGAGGTAAAACGGTCTGATTTTCGTATCTTTGCAGTGTAAGAAAAGAACAGGAAACCATGTCAGAAACCTCCAACCAGAAAGCCCTCATCGAGCAGCTGCTCAGCGACCGTGATGCCGAGTTCCGGCGGGCGGTGAAAGCGGAACGGCAGCTGAAGGAACTCTCGGACGTCAAAAGGATGCAGGCCGACTACGAAGCCAGACTGGCTGAAAAGGAGAAGGCCATCCAGGAGCGCGACCGGGCTTTGGAGTCCAAGGAAAGCCGGATAGCACAACTTGAACAGAAACTTCTTTATCTGGAGCGCAAGATGTGGGGTGCCATGTCCGAGAAGCGGCGTATTCCCGATGACCCCAACCAGCTCAAACTGGACTTTGACCTGCTGGAAATGACCCCGGAAGAGGAAGAGACGGTCCGCAAGGCTGTCGAGGAGGTGAATGAATACAGGAAGGTGACGGTCAAGGAACATGAAAAACGGGTTCCGGTCCGTCAGAAACTGCCGGACAACCTCCGCCGCGTGGAAGAGCACATCTATCCTGACGGCTATCTGGGGCATGAAGACGAATGGATCCTGTTCGAGGATGCCGAAACGTCCGAACACCTGGAACTCCAGCCTGCCGAACTGTACGTCCGGGTGACCATCCGGCATAAAGGCATGCGCAAGGAGACGAAGGAAATCGTTACAGCGCCCGTACAGAATGAACCCATTGCCAAGAGCTATGCCAGTGCATCGCTGCTGACCGACCTGATGGTCGGGAAGTATGTGGACCATCTCCCTTTCTACCGCCAGGTACAGATGTTCAAGCGGTTGGGAGTCAGCATACCCCCTTCCACAATCGAAGTCTGGTTCCACGATGTGGCTGACCTGATGCGGCCAGCCTACTACCGGTTGAGGGAACTCGTCCTGTCCACCGATTACATCCAGTCCGATGAAACGACGGTTCCCATCATCGACAACGAGAAGCACCGGACGGTAAAAGGTTACCTGTGGCTGGTACGGAGCATGGTCAACGGTCTGGTGTTCTTCGCCTATAATGAAGGTTCCCGGGGAGCCAAGGTGGTCCTGCAGCTCTTCAAGGATTATCAGGGAGCCATACAGACAGACGGCTATGCCGGATACAACATCCTGGAAAAACAGGAAGGCATAACGACATTGGGATGCTGGGTACATACCCGAAGGTACTTTGACAGGGCTTTAACCCATGACAAGGCGAGGGCGGAATACGCTTTGGCCCAGATCGGCATGCTTTATGATGTGGAGAGCATGGCAGACGACCAGCATATGGATACCCTCCAGCGCATGGAGCTGAGGAAGCGGCTTGCCTATCCCATCATACGCGCTTTTGAGAAGTGGTGTATCTGTGAACAGGGAAATGTGCTTCCGAAGAGTCCCATAGGAAAAGCCATCGGCTACTTCCTGAACAACTCTCGCCGGTTGGTGAGGTATACGATGGACGGAAGGTATCTCCCAGACACGAACCTGATAGAGAACAGTGTGCGCCCCGTGGCTGTCGGACGCAAGAATTATCTCTTCTGCGGCAATCACGACGCTGCTGAAGATGCTGCCGTCATCTACTCCCTGATGGGATGCTGCAAAGCAGCAGACGTGGACTTCAAGCAGTGGATGAATTATTTTCTGAACCATGTCCATGAATATGACAGTGACTACTCCAAGGATCTGGTAAATCTGTTGCCACACTCTTTAAAGAAACAAGGTATCATTTAAGAATCTCGTAAAAACTAAGAGATGTCTCGTAAAAATAGGGACTTTTTAAGAGAAAAGTCGGAATTTTTAAGAGGCATCTCTTTATGTTTATAGACCTTGCAAGACGGGGTTTACTAATTGCTTAC
>CALADS010000031.1 GCA_937890825.1 uncultured Bacteroides sp.
CAACTGACTATAAAGCAAGAGAGCGGCCCTCTCAGAATGAGAAGGTCGCTCTCTTAAAATGAAATGGTAAAGAAACGGATGTTTTATGTTATTGGATGCCGTAGGAGTCTATTTTTCGGTATAAAGTGGCAAGACCGATTTTCAGTAGACGAGCTGTTTCTGTCTTGTTTCCATGGGTATGCTGGAGTACTTTGAGAATATGCTTTCGTTCAATAGCTGCCAATTCAAACTCATCCCCCTTATCGTCACTGCGTGAGCATGGATGATGCTGAAGTTCAATGGGAAGGTCTTCCAAGGTTATCTGGTTGTCGCAGATGATGACACTTCTTTCAATGACATTGCGCAATTCGCGCACATTGCCTTTCCATTCTGCCTGCCGAAGGGTAAGCAAGGCATCCGGATCTATATCTTCAATGTGTTTGTTGAACTTAGCAGCATAACGCTGCAGAAACATGCGGGCTAAACTCTCGATGTCTTCTTTTCTCTCCCGAAGAGCCGGCAGGTGAATTTGAAAGACTGACAGACGGTAAAAAAGGTCTTCCCGGAATCCTCCTTTCTCTATCTCTTCCTTTAAATGACGGTTAGTAGCTGAGATGATGCGTACATCTACTTGGGTTCGCTTCGTGTCTCCGATTTTGATGTATTCTCCTGTTTCTAAAACGCGCAGCAGACGGGCTTGCAAATCAAAGGCCATCTCTCCAATTTCGTCCAAGAATATGGTACCATGATTGGCGATTTCAAATAATCCCTTCTTATCCTTAACTGCACCGGTAAAGGCGCCAGCCTTGTAACCAAACAATTCACTTTCCAACAAATCCTTACTGAAAGCCGAACAGTTAATTTCCACGATAGGATACTGTGATCGGGCGCTGGCTGTATGAATGGCATGGGCAAACACTTCCTTGCCTGTTCCAGTCTCTCCGGTCAGTAAAATCGGGACATCGGTCTTGGCTACTTTTTGAGCCAGACTGATTGCTTGTTGCAAACACTCTGACTGGCCGACGATAGACTGAAAAGAATATGTTAGAGGAGCATCATTCTTCCCTTTTTTCTTTTCACTCTCTTCTATGGCACGGCTGATGGTAGGAATAATTTTGCGGTTATCATCTCCCTTGGTAATGTAATCAAATGCCCCGTTTTTGATGGCTTGTACACCATCGGCAATATTCCCATGAGCGGTAAGTAGGATGACCGCTGCATCGGGCTGCATCCGGTGTATGTCAAAAATAAAATCTACTCCGTTGCCATCCGGGAGGAATACGTCACAAAGAACTACTTCAAAGTGATGGGTTTTCAACAAATCCAAGGATGAACGGCAATCTGCAGCCTTAGAAACTTGGTAGCCTTCCAATTCAACCATGCGAGCCAGCAGGTTGCGAATCGGATCTTCGTCGTCTATTATTAAAACATCTATCATATTGTATTCGATTAGCTAAAATTATTTCGATTTGTTCAAAAATCAAGTAAGGAAAGCTATAGATATTCATCATCTAAATGCACTTTTTGCCTATACAAGATATAACGTATTCACCATGATAATGGACTTGTGAAACAAATTATCCATCAGTTCTTTGTACGTTACGTTCCTAGGGAGTGGGTAAATCGCTCAAGGAAATCACACAGAACACACACGTGCTGACCGATTTCGGTCAACAGAAATGCCTGTTCGGCACGAGCCACTTCACTATTCATTCCGGTATCAATAGAAATGGCGCCCGGATTCATATAAGGTTGGACAAATTGGAAGTAGTAGCTATATCCTACTACTGCATTGGCTTGATGCAGTGCAGTTTGAACAGCAGGTGTAAGGTCTTCAAAGCATTCTGGTCCAATGCCCGCTACCGTAATTTTCCCATTCATAAGTTTATCAATTTGATTCTGAAAGCAAATATAAACTGAAATTCTCGTTCAACAAACAGTTTGGGAAAATATGCATGTTCTTTTGAAAGTAAATTACGATAAACGAAAGATAATTTTAAGCACGCTTTAGCTTGCTCACAGTATACTTTTGGGGTGAGGATACCTTTACTCAAATTGTCATGTAAGAGGTGGACACATTCAGTCTGTAAATTATGGTTATGTCAGCTATCCCTTCCATCAAAGGTAATCCCTCCCCCATTTGCCAGCTGCATTTGGATTCTTTTCGGGAGAATTTGTGCAATATGTATAAAACACTAATCTTGAATACGTGAATTATGAAAAGAAAGATATACAACAGACTGCTGGATTGGAAGCAGAACCACAAAGGTGATACCGCCCTTCTGATAGAGGGAGCCAGACGTATCGGAAAAAGCTACATCGTTGAAGAGTTTGCACGCAAGGAATATACATCCTATATCCTGGTGGACTTCAGCAAGGTGAATACTCAGGTGATGGAGTTCTTCAACCTCTATATGGATGACCTTGACATGCTTTTCATGAACCTGGAGCTATATTTCAAGCAGAGACTTACCCCACGGCAAATGCCGGACGGGGAAGCAGCCTCCCTGATTATATTCGATGAAGTGCAGTTCTGCCCCCGTGCCCGTGCTGCCATCAAGCATCTGGTAGCCGACAGGCGGTATGACTACATCGAGACTGGTTCCCTTATCTCCATCAAGAAGAATGTAAAGGACATCATGCTGCCATCGGAGGAGCATGCCATCGAAATGTTTCCGATGGATTTTGAGGAGTTCCTATGGGCCATGGGTGACGAAATGCTGATGCCTTATATCCGGATGCAGTTTGAAAGACGGCTTCCGATGGGCACTTTCCACCGCCGGGCCATGGATTATTTCCGGCAATATCTGATTGTCGGGGGGATGCCGCAGGCCGTTTCCAAATATGTGGAAACACGGGATTTTGATAAGGTAGATGAAGTGAAACGCGACATATTGGCTCTTTACCGCAATGACATCCGCAAATATGCGGACAACCAGAAAACCAAGGTTGCCGCCATCTTTGAGGAAATTCCGGGACAACTGCAGAAGCATGAAAAGAAGTTTCTCCTGTCTGCACTGCAGAGCGAAGCCCGCATGCGGGATTATTCGCAGGCTTTCTTTTGGCTGAGTGATGCCAAGATCATCAACTGCTGCTATAATTCGACAGAGCCAAGTATCGGGTTGAAGTTGAATGAAGAACGTACAACGCTGAAGTGTTACATGGGTGATACCGGACTGCTCATCAGCCATGCCTTTGATGAACGGGGGATTGTAAGTGCGGACCTTTACCGGAAACTGATGTTCGACAAGCTGGAAGTGAACGAAGGGATGCTGGTTGAAAACATCGTGGCACAGATGCTCCGAACAGCGGGACATAGGCTCTATTTCTTCAGCAGCAGTTCCCGGACATCGGCAGATGACCGTATGGAAATCGATTTTCTGACAGCCAAGCCTGTCACGACCAGTCGGCACAACATATCCCCCATAGAAGTGAAATCGGGAAAACGCTATACGCTGACTTCATTGAGAAAGTGCATAGCCAAGTACGGTCCCCAGCTGGCCACACCCTATGTCCTTCACGACAAGGACGTGAAGGAAGAAGAAGGCATTGTGTACCTGCCCTTATATATGACACCATTGCTTTAAACGATATGGAAAAACAGCTTGCATATCTGCTGAACTGCCGGCAAAAGGATAATGATTCTTTTGCTTGCAAAAATCAAAGCGATTGATTAACTTTGCATAGTCATTGAGATGATTATGCAAACGATTGTAAATTGGTGAATGATAGCCTATGGCTGATTCAGTGGTGCTTCCACGATTCAAAAGATATGAGGTGTTGATTACCAGGGTTATAGCTTAAAAGTTACAATTCCTGGTGGCACCACCTGCAAAACTCCGAAATGCTTCATTATCAAGCGTTTCGGAGTTTTTCGTTTTAGTCACTACACCCAATAGTTACTATCTCACACCTTCCCTTAAGTTACTCAACTCGCTTTGCCTTCTTCATCCCCCCATCCTATGACTTTTCAAAAATCCCAATGACACGATGACACTTTGACCTTAATGAACTTTTTGACCTTTTACCCTTTTCCACTGATGCTCGTATTCACTTCCTATGAACACACAAACCACCGACCGGAATATCTCAGTTCATTATTCTAATAGAGTATAAACCATAGCTTCCTTTCATCATAATATTCTCATTCCATATCCAGGCATTTCCTAATTGCTCCATTTCTTTTTCTTGTCTACCACAGCTTCAAGAGATCGGCTTATGCTCTACGTTCAATACAGCAAACACCCTTCAACATCTACTTGTTACAGCAGTCGTTGAAGGGTATTTGCGTTTGTCAGGTCTTTATACTCAGTGCAGCATGTTCAGTATTTGAACCGCAGCGACACGAGGAACTCGCGGCCACGCAAGGGCACGCGGTAATACTGGAAGTTGGCTCCCTGATAAAGCGATACTTCGTAATCCTTGCGGTTGAGCAGGTTGCTAAGGTCGGCGCTCACCGTCCAGCGCGGATGGGAGTCGTAGCGCAGTCCGGCGTTCAGGAAACTGTTTACCGAGTAATGACTGTGGGCTATCTCGAAGACCGATTGCGAGAAGTCGGCATACAAGCGCAGTTTGCTGATGGGGTAAAAGTCCATTGTCAGGGAGTAGTAGGTATTCTTCAGCAGGTTGTCAGTCGCCGAAAAGACATCGGGCTTCTTCCAGCTGAGGTTGCCGGCTAGCGTGAGTTTGGGCTGAAACCACGAGAGTCCGCTCCACTGGGTGGAAAGCGAGG
>CALADS010000032.1 GCA_937890825.1 uncultured Bacteroides sp.
TTACATCCTGAAAACATGAGCTGTTTTTGATGAAATACTAGACTTTATCCGATTTTCCGTAAATTTGATATTGAAAACTTACAGCTGTAACATTTACAGCCGTAAGTTTTTAGAAAGCAAAAGAGGTTCTTATTCATTTTCCATATTTAAACTTCAAATAATTCAAGATATACACGTTTTTCTAGAGCCCCGAAAAATACCGGTGGCATTTTTACAGATTTTAACGGCTTAGCGGGGTATAGAATTTGCTTTTCGCAGACACTCGCAGTACCTTTGTGTCATCATCGATGAAGAGAGAGAAAACACAAACGAATGTATCACACAAAAAAACAACACGATTATGGCAAACGGAGTATTGAAGTACAGAAAGTATCAGGACCAGCGCAAGGGGGTTCCCAGCAGCGGCAAGTGGTATGGACGGGCGGTGCAGGACCGCACAGTGGAATTTGCGGATTTTGTGACGCACATGGCGAATCATAACAGCCCTTATTCGCGGGGTGTAATCAACGGTGTATTGATGGATATGCTCTCCTGTCTGCAGGAGCTAGTGCTCGACGGCAAGGCGGTGCGTCTGGGCGAACTGGGCCTCATCTCGCTGGGCATGCGCACCAAGCCGGCCGATACGGCAGCCGACTTTACGTCGGCCAACATCCAGGGGGTGCATCTGAACGTGCGCAACACGAAGACCTGGAGCAATGCCGAGCTGCGCAAGCAGTGCCGCCTGGAAGAGCTGACGGCCTACAACAAGGAGACGGGCTCTACCGAAGATCCGGGTTCCGGCCAGGAGGAAGGCGGTGGCGGCATGTTGGGGTAACAAACCAAAGAAAGCAAGAAAGAAAGTAAGAAAGCAAGAAAGTAAAAAAGAAAGGAGACAAAACGACTATGAGTAAGAAGGAAATCTGGAAATTTGTGGTGCAGAGCCTGCTGGCCATTCTCACCGCACTGGGCACCGCCCTTGGAGTAAGTTCCTGCATCGTGGGACTCTAGCGCAAGGAAAGCATATAGGAGTTAAAAGACACGAGCCGGTATCAGCTAAATAAAAACTGAGCCGGCTCGTTTTGTTTGTTTTAAGTCTTTATGGAGTCCTTTTTTTCCGCCCCAAAACGGTGACGATAGTGACGATAATGACAATAGTGACAATAGTGACAATAAAAACGGCGCAATGGCGGCAACCACCGGCAGTGACAGCAGTGACAATAGTGACGATAGTGACAATAAAAACGGCACCCCATACGGATAGGTATGCTCTCAACCTGTCGGATTTTCCGACAAGTGGCCCCAGGCTGTCCCATGCTTCCTTACCCTCAACCCCACTACATGATTCTCTTTTCAGTAGCAAGTGGCACACCCGCACACTTTGAGTGCTACAAAACAGTTGTTCGGAAATTCCGAACAACTGAAAAGAGCTTCCATGAAAAATGAATGAAACATTCTTTCGTATGCCACCCATACAGCCACCGCTAAATTGCACATAACTATTTCAAACAGAAGTACCAACAGAGCTGTGTTTTGACCTCTATTCATCAAAAAATCCATCTTGAGTTACTTATAAAGAGTAAAATCTATAAATCTACTTGTATAATAGTATTAACTATTGAAATATAATTGCTATATTTGATGCATAAATTATAATTATATGAAAAACATACCATCAAAGCATGGCAAATCATCGCATAAAAGATGCAGTTTGCTTTAAATGTAAGCATTAGATAATTAATCAGACCAACAACAGTAATAGTATGAGATATAGTTTTTCCGGACATGAGTCTTTTCATTGCAAATCATTGTGGCTAAAGAAAGGCTATGACTTCATTTGCAATAACAAACATTTTACCAATTCAGATTCTGTAGTAGAACTGGGTGTCGGTAAAAATATGGTTTCGGCTATTAGATATTGGATGAAGGCTTTTTCATTAACCAAAGAAGATACACTCACCGATTTTGCTGAATATATTTTCAATACAAATACCGGCAGAGACCCATTTTGCGAAGATTTAGCAACCTTATGGATTTTGCATTACAACTTAGTTGCATCGCAAATTGCAAGTATATACCCACTTACATTTGTCGACTTTCAGCGAGAAAGAAAAGAATTCGATAAAACGCAACTACAGACTTTTATCAAAAGAAAGTGCAATCATCCTGAACAGAAAAATGTATATAACGAAAATACTGTAGCAAAAGATATCAGTGTGTTCCTGCAAAATTATGTTGAACCTAATGATTTAAAGCAATTAGAAAAATATTCTGCCCTACTCATCAACTTAGGACTCATCCGAGAAACAGAGAAAGGAATATACCGCTTTCAGGAAATCAGCCCCAATAGAGTGCCAGATGTTGTTGTGCTTTATACACTATGCAACATAAAAGGAGAAGATACCCTGCTCTCTTTTGATAAGCTACAAGAATTAAGCTTGATTTTTAGTATTCCTATTGCAGCATTTTTAGAGAAAGTAAGAAGCGTTGCAGAGCGATACCCTGAACATATAACCTACTCAGACAACAGCGGTATACGCAATGTATATTTTAAAGAGAATTTCTACAGTATAGATTTACTTGATAAGTACTACAATGATAAAATATAATCCCTCAATCAACATAGAATATGGAATAGATAAAGATTTCCAATACATCGTTACTCCCAATGCGCAGGCGGTAACCGGGGAATTACTAGCTAGTTTTCACTCCGGTATTCACTCTTTTTCTATTATCGGAACGTATGGAACAGGTAAGTCTAGCTTCTTGATGGCTTTAGAAAGAGACTTGCTGGAAGGAACGCACAGCCTGATACAAAACCAAAATGTTTTTGGAAATGCCATAGAGGGGTTCGAATGTCTTAACATATTAGGAGATTATAGCACCCTATCTAAATTGATGGCAGACAGGCTTAACTGTAACCAATCCGATGACACCAAAAACATCTTCACTGCTTTAAGTGAATTATACAGCAGAGCCAAGAAAGAAAACAAATTACTTTTGATTGTCATTGATGAATTTGGTAAGGTATTGGAGCATGCTGCCAAAAACAATCCGGAGAAAGAATTATACTTCCTGCAAAAACTGGCCGAGTATGTAAATGTTCCCAGCAGAAACATGATTCTCATTACCACACTCCACCAAAGTTTTGGTGCATATGCTGGCAAACTAAACGATAGCCAAAGAAATGAATGGTTGAAAGTGAAAGGCCGATATAAGGAATTGGTCTTCAGCGAGCCTGTGGAGCAATTATTGTATCTTGCAGCAGAGCAGATCTCCTCCACAAAATTTACATCAGACTCTTCGGCCATTGTTGAATTATTGGCCCTGGCCAAACGTACCAAATTCATATCACCGCAACTAGATGGTAAATCAATAAAGAAATTATTTCCTCTGGATGCTTTCTCGGCCATGTGCATGACCAAAGCTATACAGCGATATGGACAAAATGAAAGAACATTGTTTTCGTTTTTAATGGCTAAAGGAACAAACTCATTCAGTGAATTTACTCCACAGGAAAACGAAACCTATAATCTGGCCAAAGTCTATGACTATTTGATTTATAATTTCTACTCCTTCCTTTCAGAGGCGAACGCAGATTCCATGAACTGGACATCTATGCGTGTGGCTATAGAACGCGTAGAAAGCGGTGTGATACATGCTACCCAGGTAACAGATGCTTTAAAGATAGTGAAGACCATTGGGTTGCTCAGTTTGTTTGGCAGTTCGGCTGCTTCCATTAGCAAAGAACTCTTGGTAACTTATGCCCAAAAAGCATTAGCTATCAAAAATCCTGATAAAATCATAGATACCCTAACTGCACAAAAAATCATCCGATTTGCGTCTTATAAAGCCTCGTATATCCTCTTTGAAGGTACAGATTTAAATTTGGAGGATGAGCTGTTTAATGCAGCTAATGTTGTGCAAAAGCCTACTGTTGAAATAAGTAACTTAATGCCCTATCTCAAACAAAAGGCTATAGCTGTATCTGAAGAGTATTACCGCAAGGGTACACCCAGATATTTTGAGTATATTGCCAAGAATGAAGCAGAAGCCATGGTACCTCTGAATGATGTGGATGGATACATAGAATTGGTTTTCCCCTTAGATGATAAGGGTATAGACCACACGTTAGCTATTTCCAAAGAATCACCCTATGCAAATATCTATGTGGTATTCACTGACACAGAAAAGATTACAAAACATCTGTATGAAATAGCTAAGCTGCAATACCTTATTGATAACGTAGCCCTGGATGACCGGGTAGCCAAAAAAGAAATAGACAATCAAATCAATTTCGAAAAGTCGCAACTTAACAATGCAATAAACAATTCCTTGTCTTTTCCTGTTTTCAGTAGACGGTTTTTTGTTTTATATACGTGATCAGTAG
>CALADS010000033.1 GCA_937890825.1 uncultured Bacteroides sp.
AAGTAATCAAGTCCGAATTGATGTCGTTGATTACTGCACGTTTGATATTAGGATGCTGTTGCAGCATGTAAAACAACATAGCACCACCTCCAACGAATGGTTCTATGTATGTCGCATTTTCCCAATTATCAAAGTCAGCCGGAAGCTTTTGCTCCAGTTGTTCAATGAGTTGTCCTTTACCACCAACCCATTTGACGAATGGTTTTGCTTTTGAATTCATTATTAGTCATTTTATGCTAATGATTTTCAATCATCAGCGTTATTACCTTTTGTTTTATTGATAAGCTGACGAACATCAACATCCAGTAAAGCTGCTACCTTTGTCAATGTTACTAAATCTGGTTGTGAGGTATTAGTACACCATTTGGAGATAGTTGCAGGATCTTTTCCCAACTGTTCCGACAACCATTTACTGGTTCGTTTCTTCTCTACCAACACGACTTTTATTCGATTTATATCTTTCATCGTTTATCTTTTTTATTGCGTTCAGCGCAAAGATAATGATAAATATTTAATAATAGGCAATCTTCATCGCAATTTTATTATTATTTAGCATATCTTTCCATCTATATTCCAACATAAAGTCGTATCTTTGCAACCAGATAAGCGTTCTGTAACACAAGAAACGGAAGAGGCTGAGAAACAATGCATTGCATTTGTTTCCAGAATCTTACAAAAAAGGCTAAAAAGAAGCGGTACAACTTTATCGCTAACAGGCTGAGAATAAGCACATTGCATTTGTCGCCCACTTTCTCTGCACTTGTAAAAAGGGTAGTTGTACCGTTTAAAAGATAAAAGCTTAACTATCAGCAACATCCACATGTTGCATCGGAAAATAAGTATAAATAGGGAACGCAGCGCGTTCCCTATCTGTTAGCCCCACTCCTTCTTCACATCAAAGCAGGGACAGGCTTTGTTGGCAAATTCATTATGCCCATGAATCGTGGCTAATGGATATTCCTCCTTCAGCTGCTCGATGAGCGAGCGCATTGCCGCTTTCTGGTCTCGGGTTCTTGTATCCTTCGGCTTGCCTTTCTTCGATAAACCGCCGATGTAGCAGACGCCTATACTGATGGAATTATGGCCCTTGCAATGGGCGCCAACCTCCTCTATCGCACGGCCTACATGAATGCTGCCGTCACGATAAACCACGAAATGATAACCTATGCAGCGCATTCCGCGCTCCCGGTGCCAGCGGTCAATATCCGCTACGGTGAAGTTGCGACCTTCCTTGGTCGCACTGCAATGAATGATGATTTCCTTTATCTTACGCATGATAATGATTTTACGGATGATTTGAAAGGTGATAAATACTTAAGCGGAATCGCATCAAAGCCCCAGTCTCTGATAACGAGCGTGATGTGCTCCCTGTTCCTGATTGCCTCATCCACCTTCTCGCAAAACTCCGAGAAGTATTCCTCAGAATGAAGCACAAGTCCCGAAATGTAAGATCTGCCCAGAATGATGCTGCCATACATTAATTTATAAGGACCATTACCCGGAACAAAGAACGGCTTGCGGATAACAGACTTCGGAACTCTGCCGTTTTCCTTCAGAATAACAGGCATGATTCTGCTCTTCTCATCATCCCTCAGAAACTTCGGGTTGGAAACCGGCACAAGTGCCAGTCTGTAAGCATCAGCTTTCAGATAACCCTGAGGGCGCTCCAATGTTCCGCAGAAAAACTTACCGTTGATAACCATTGTGCCATCAACTCCCCATGGAGTGAAACGGCGGCGAAATATACAAATATGCATGATAATTTACAATTAATAATTAATAATGAATAATTGGTTTAGGGGTGGTCATTAAGGCTGGGTTCAGACCCGAAAACCTTAATGACCTTAATGACCTTGACCTTAATGACCGGAAATGACCGGATTTAAACCGTAGATGCTACTTTCTGATAACGTGAATCGGGCAGAATATTGATGAGTCCCTGGCGCTTCCAGTTCTTCAGCATCTGTCTTACAGCCTCGTGCGTAACGTTAGCGCCCTTGATGGCAACACTCTGCTGCTGAGCCTGTTCGAAATTGAAGGTTACGTCAAGCCGCTCAAAGATAGTATCGTTTCTTCCACGACGTATACGGTCAGCAGGTGCCTGTCCGCAATAATCCTTGGATGAGAAAGCAGCTTCGATACGACTGCGAAAGAAATAGAGTGCATTCTCCAGCTGATAGTTAGCCAGAACATCAAAGGCTGAAAGCATGCTCGGTGTCTGCATTTTCACAATCATTTCCTTCCACAAGAGAGGATTCTCCTTCAATCTTGTTTCTGCCTCTTCCGCTCCAAGTTTCTGTATCAGCGATTCTGCCACCTTGCAGAGCATGATGCACGCCATCATTCTCATCGTGGTAGGACAGATACGAAAACGCTGGCGGGCTTTCACTTTGTCATCATCTTTCATCGTCTCCAGTCTTATCTGCTCCAGCCATTCCCTGCCCTTGGCTTCCAGCTTAGGCAGTTCTACTTCGCCTGCCATCATGGGTAACAGATGTGCTATCTGCAGAATATTGCTTTGCTGGCGAGGTGTAAGCACGAAGAGGTTATCAGTGAGCGGGGTGAACGTGTTGTCCGGCGTTCGCGCCACGACAATACGGCTTTGGAAACCATCCGTATAATTGTTCACTACTCGATAAAGTGCATCGGGAGTGCCGCACATCACCACATTCCATAACAGTCTGTCTATATGGACATTCACCGCATCTGCACTTCTTGCCTCGCGCTCATAGCTTGTTCCGTCGTAAGCCTGTCTTAACATGACGGAAAAGTCGCTCATCGCCGATTTCCACTTCTGTGCTACGGTGTCAGCTTCCGGTGTAAATGAGAAGGCGTGTTTGCCTTCAGTATTCGCCAGTCTTTCAGCAAGATTCGCCACCGTATTGTTCAGTGTCAAGCATCTTACCGGCAGTTTCGGCTCTTCCGGCTGCTCCTTCTTGTTCTTAGCCGCACGCTTCTTGGCTCTCCATTCATCCTCCTTCAGCTGGTACATTTTGTCCATTGCTTTTACTTCTGAAGTCCATACATTGATTACCGGGTCAATGCTTCCCTTTCCTGATGCAAAATCACCGGCAATGTAAGAGATGAGGTTGAGCGAATTCATCTTGCCGTGAATGGAGATTTTCACGCCAGTAGCCAGCATTCCGATGACAGGACAGATAGCGGTAATCACGGGTAAAGCAAGTGTCGGCCCTACTGCATGAACCGAGTCGCGTACTCCCTGCGGCAATTTAGGCAAGGCTTTGAAATAGAACAGTTCGTCCTGGGCATTTGCCTCGTCCAGTGCATTGATCAGTTCCTCGTTCTCCTTAAGCGTTATGCCTTTCAGAGTAGCTTGCTTCAACTTTTCCTGTCTCAGCGCAGCCAGTACATCTTTCAGTCGCTTAGGCATTTGCGTAAGTTTTTCTCCGAGTGCCGACTTGATGCAAGCCATCTTCTCCTGCTCAGAAAAACCATCATAGCAGGGAATAATCTGAGCCATCAGATTGCCATCAAAGCCACAGATGTGGCGCAGGTTCACAGCCAGCTCAAAGGTCAGCGTATTGCGGTTGGAGCGCATCGGCTCCTGCCCATCATTATACAGTTGCCACCACTTCTTAATGATTTCCCCATAAGGAATCCCGAGATAATTGTCCTGAGCAGCAGAAGTAGTTGAAGTAGAAGAAGTTGACGCAGTAGAGGCTGAAGCAGCAGAAGTAGAAATTCTCGAATTTTTAAATTCCTGCCCCTTTAAAACCCCTTGAGAATCCTTCTTGAATTCTTCCTTCCAAGGCTCATAATGCTTGTTTGCCTTGTGCGCTCCTTCCGGCAGTTCCTCCTGTCCGTATCTTTCACGCTCTTCCAGGACCTTCCCTTCAGCAGCCACGGCAGCCTCATCGTATTCATCCTTGAAGAGCCGTGGCGAAAGGAAGAGCAGATCTTCGTCATCCGATGTGGTAGTGAAATAAACCCGATTAATGTCGTGAGCCGAAGTATCCATTTCACACTTGAGCATCGTAGCAAT
>CALADS010000034.1 GCA_937890825.1 uncultured Bacteroides sp.
CTACCTGCAACAGCAGATGTTCAAGGTGTTCCTCGGCTTCATGAAGCAGCTGGCACACAACTATCAGCAGGGAAGATACGATGACCGCAATGAGTGGGCATCGCGGCTTTCTGCAGAAGCCTATCAACGGCTCATTGAGTGTGACTTGATTTTTGACCCCGAATTTCCAACCTCTAAATGACAGGACTATGGACGAATATGATTTTCCCGAATACGGCAGACAATGTGAGTTGATAACCCCTTGGCGAGGCTACCACCGAGGAACTATCGTAGCCCTCTCTGAACATGGTTTTGTGGTTCAGTTCAGCAGTGGTGCAGAAATAGATGTTTATAAAGACGAAATAATTTTGGATTGATATGTGCAGACTTATGACAACGCAGTTGGAGGAAGCCTTGAAAGGCTTTCCTCTCTATTCCCAGGACGGCAAGGGAAAGGACGCTATTTGCCGTGCCATCTTTGCGCTCGGTGGTGTGCGGTGGTTCATTCTTGAAGGTGAAAAGGAAGGCAACGACACCATTCTGTTCGGTATCGTCATCGGACTGATGGAGGATGAGTATGGCTACATTTCTTTGAATGAACTTTCGGACATTGAGTTGGATTTGACCAAACAAGGCTTCGGCAAGCTGCAAGTAAGGCAGCAGGAAAACTTCCATCCGGTGCCACTGAAAAAGTTGCGTGACAGCCGTCTGCAGGAGTTCCTTGCAAGAATGGGTTATTGAACGTATGATTTGTAACAAGAAAGTGACCTGCCATATCCATCACGGACTTGGCAGGTCTGTATGTAGCTTTATGTCTTATGAGAAATAAAAATGTATTCAGCATTGCAGCCTTGCTTGGCTGGACTGTTTCTGTAAAGTATGTAGATGGCAGTCTTTTCTTTGACTTCCATCGGAAAACCTTGAGCGGTGTTCCGTTTTCCTTCACCGCTGAAATGAAAGATAGAAAGTTGGAGAACCTTATCAAGGAGATTGAATCCTTTGTGGATGCCATTGACCCTGAGACTTGTGCCGGGGAATGGATGATTCAGTCAGGTGCTATGGCTCCTTCCCGGTATCAGCAGGCGGTAAACGACATGGATACCATCCGGACTGATGCGTGGCTGCTGGCTTGCGAACTGAGGGAAGCTGACGGAAAGTCATTGCTGGCAGGCTTGCCCTGGAACCAATGGAACTGACCCCACATTCTACTACTATTCAAAGACAGCCTTCTACCGAGATGTGCTGTCTTTGAATTTGCGCCCTTTCTTGGGGAGACCTGCCGCTTTATAGGCAAGCAGGTCGCTTCCCTGGAATACGATGCCTCTTTTATCGGTATGGATCCGGATAAAAGGAAGCGGACGTTCCTCATGTCTGATGTAGTCATAGATGGTACACCGGTGGATGCCGAGGAAGATACAGGCTTCCTTCACGGAATATCTTTTTTCCGGGAGTATCACAATCGTTTGTATTTGCTGTATATAGTTCATAAGTATTCTTTTGGGTGTAAAGTTACTCATGCAGGTCCATTCTTACAATAGGTAAAATCTTTGATAATGAGGGATATTGTGATGTTTTGAAAGACTTTGTATTACTCATTACTTGTTGCCAAGGTGAGTTCGGTCTTTCCTGAATGATTTATATGGGAATGACTTGCGATTTCTGTTTATGGAATGTATAAGTTCAGAAACAGGATTGGTATAGACGGTGACAGTTCTATTTTGTCATCTCTGCCTGCGAGGATATTTTTTTGCAAAGGTATTGCTGTCATCACCAAACGTCAAATCCCTTGCAGAAAATCTTCCTCAAACAAGTTGAGCGTATTTTCTGCCCTGAATTTGCCTTATTGGGCTGCCAGCACTCTGATAAAAGCAAAAAATATCCCTTCGGACAAGCTGAAAAACAGCAAAACAGAAGGGAAAAAAATCAGAGCGTATGGCACAGATTGACAATAACCTCAAGAAGCAGTTGGCAAAACCTCAGACATGGTTCTGCAAGTATTTTCCCAAGCGTATTCGCAACGTCGGTGAAAAGGAAATTTCCGACAGACAGATGGTGTACGATTTCAAAGACGGAAGAAACTTTGAAGCGGTAGCGCAAATGACCGCAGCAAACATGCAGGAACAATACGGCGAATCCTGCAAGAATATTGTTTTCGTTCAAGTTCCGGCATCCACAAGTTCAAAGAACGAACTCCGTTACAAGGCTTTTTGTGAAAGGGTTTGTGAACTGACCGGAGCTATCAACGGCTATGAGCATGTAAGGGTAATCGGCGGACGGCTTGCCATTCATGAAAACCGGAAGATGGAAAAGGAAATCCGCAAAGTGCATATCATCGATTTTGATGAAGATTGGTTCAGTGGAAAATCCGTAGTGACATTTGATGATGTTATCACTCGCGGCATCACATGGGCTACCTATGCTGACCAGTTGGAGAATTTGGGCGCACATGTTATCGGGGGCATCTTCCTGGCTAAAACTCACTATAAAGTAAACAGACAATGAAACAAAGATTTACGATAAAGGAGGCTTCCATAGCCTTTACAGGGCATCGGAATATTGCACCCGAACAGAAAGATAAGGTGAGAGAACGGCTCAGAAAGGCCGTTTCTCTTGCTTACAAGGAAGGAAAGTACCAATGTATCTGTGGGATGGCTTTGGGTTTCGACATGCTCGCAGCGGAGGAAGTTCTTTCCCTCAAAGCTCGCCTTCCTTATCTGCAACTGATAGCTGTTGTGCCGTTCAGAGGACAAAACAGCCGTTGGGACTTGGCAGAACAGCAACGATATGACCATATACTTGCCAAGGCAGACAAGGTGATTGTGTTGAGTGATACCTATTATAAAGGATGTTTGCTCAAACGGAATGACTTCATGCTGCAGCATTCAAACTATGTGATTGCCTATTATGACGGAAAACAGAAAGGAGGGACTTATTATACTTGCCGTGAGGCTCGGAAGAGGGGGATGACTGTCGTCAATCTCTTTTAATGCCAAACATTTTGCTGATTCCGACAAAAACCGCTAAAAACATTTTGCTGATTTCGACAAAAACTGCCGAAAACATTTTGCTGATTTCGACATATTGTGTATTTTTGTAATCAAATAAACTCTCAGTATATGTCCGAAAAAATATTCAAACGCAAAATTTATGAAAGAATGCTCCAATGGAAGCAGGAAAGTGATGGACAGACTGCACTTTTGATAAAAGGTGCACGTCGAATCGGAAAATCAACCATTGCTGAGGAGTTCGCCCGTAGAGAGTATGACTCCTATATCAACATCGATTTTTCAATAGCTGATGCAGCAGTCAAAGAATTGTTCTCCCATATTTCAGATTTGGATTACTTTTTTCTGCGGATTCAGTCACTATTCAATGTTTCATTGCATGAACGAAAATCGGTTATCATTTTCGATGAAGTGCAACTGTATCCACCGGCCCGACAAGCCATCAAGCACTTGGTTAAGGACCGGAGGTATGACTATATTGAAACAGGGTCACTTCTTTCCATTAAAAAGAATGTGAAAGGAATCGTAATTCCGAGTGAAGAAACACGTATCTCTATGTACCCGTTGGATTTCGAAGAGTTTTTATGGGCTGTCAATAAATCCCAAACCTACGATTTGATTAGATACTCATACCAAAACTTAAAATCATTGGGTGATGCTGTCAATCGTGACCTTATGCGTAATTTTCGTCTTTACATGCTTATAGGTGGTATGCCGCAGGCCGTAAATGCTTATTTGGAATCGAATGATTTTTCAGCCATAGATGCGGTAAAGCGTAATATTCTCGAACTCTATATTGATGATTTCCGTAAAATAGACCCGACAGGACGTGCTTCACGCTTGTTTACTTCAATACCTGCAGAACTCTCCCGAAACTCGAAGCGTTATCAGGTGGGAAGCGTGATTGAGAATGCAACTGCCTCCAGACTGGGTGAGTTGCTGATGGATATGGCGGATTCGATGACGGTAAATTTTTCCTATCATGCAAATGACCCCAGTGTAGGTTTTTCCCTTCATGCCGATTATGATTGTTTCAAGTTGTTCCTTGCCGATACAGGACTGTTCGTTACACTCGCTTTTATGGATCGCGATTATACAGAAAATGTGATATACCAGAAACTTCTTTCGGATAAGCTTGCTGTGGATCTGGGGTATGTATATGAAAATGCGATAGCCCAGATGCTCAAGAGTGCCGGCAATGAATTATTCTACTATACTTTCCAGGAAGAAATAGTCAAGGACGAAGACGGGAACAAGACTGTCCGTAACTATGAGGTGGATTTCCTGCTTTCCCGCAAAGATAAGATATGTCCTATTGAAGTGAAGTCCTCCGGATATAAGTCCCATAAGTCGCTTGATGTTTTCCAGGAGAAATTTTCTTCAAGAATCCTGCAAAGGTATCTTCTCTACACAAAAGATGTAAGAAAAGACAAGGATATTTTCTGTTTGCCTGCATACATGACGGGATTGTTTTAGATGAAGACCCATGAGTCTGCTCACGGGTTATTTATAGATGACACAAAGCGGAATCCTTATCTGAAAACCAAAGATAGAATTTCGCTTTGTGTCTTTTTTCTGAAAACATACTTGGACTGGTGTGGTGGGAGTCCAAGTCTGCTGGTTGTTTCAGAGGGTGCATAGGACATGCCAGCAATCAATGATGGATTGTCCGGAATACTTAGGCCGATAGACATTGCCCGGATTCAACGGCTTGATATAGCCGCTTTCCCTGTATTTCCGGAGTGTCTTGTAGCTTATGCCCAGCTCGGCGCATACACGTTTGACGGAATAGACCCCGTTCGGGTCGCATGTAGGTTTCATTTCTCTCATAAGCATTAAATTGTTAGATTGACTATTCCCAATAGCGGAAGCATCAAGGCTGGTAGTTGTTCGAACTGTCCTGATTCAGCATACCGTTCGTTTTCATGTAGCTGATATAGCTTTTGGCTGTCCTTTCCTTGATGTCCATCGCCTGCATCAGTTCGGTTACGAGTTCAGTGTACGTGATTTTCTTCCGGCTTCGGAAGATTTCTTTTATGATACCCTGCAACTCCTCCTTTTTCCGTTTCTCCTTGTCTTCGGCCGGCTTTTCACCGGCAGATACGTGCATATCTTTCTGTTTGTCCCATGTGAAAAGCAGCATGGGTACATCCAACGGACTACCGTCACGGACTTTGATTGCCTTGACTACGGAATAGACAGGATTCTCATCCTTCTCAATGGAGAGGATGGCTGCCGCTTTTCTCTGCAGCTCCGAGCCGATGTGCCCGCGCAGTTTTATTCCGTTGGGCACAAAATGCAGCACACAGATGATACAGGTTTTGTAGATGCCGGCCAGGCGGTACACTTCATCCACAATGGCAATGCTTTCCGCTTCATCATTGGCCGAACGGATAAGGTCTGCAATGCCATCCAGTACAACGAGGTGGATTCCTCCGTGCCGGTGGTAATACAAATCCATGCTGTCACGGATCATGCTGATACGCTCTTTTCTTGACATAGGGGCCAGATAGAACGTATGGTAAAAATCCGGTGGCGCAGGTAATCCGATACGTTTGATTGTCTTGCTCAGATTCTTGAATAACTGAAACTCAGACTGCTCGGTATCATAGTGCAACACGGCCTTATCAGAGTAGTTTGGTGAAACTTCAAAGCCAAGCGTATCGATGTTTTGTGTGTCGTCAGCAAGTGTACCTGCAATCAGGGCTGATACGAAATTGCTTTTTCCGGTACCTTCACCACCTGTTATACATAGAAGGTTGTCGTAGGTCCCAAGCGGTACTCCGTTGACGGAAACCACTGTTTTGGAAGATTCGGGAGGATTGTTGTAGTCCATTTCGCAAGATTTTAAAAGCATCATAGTTTGTGAGTAAAGCTTCTCCAGCATGGAGGTAATCAGTACCTGAAAGTCCGCTGCACTTTTTCCGGAAGCAAAGTAATCGGAAATATCCTTGTCTCCCTTTGCTCCGGATATAGGCAGTTCCATTCTGAGTACATGAAACGAGGACAGTTCATCCATGCGTCTGGCAGATTCGTTCCGGCCTGTATCGTCCATATCGTACAGAAAGACAATATGACGGAACTTACGGTCAAACATCTCAATCAGTGAAGTGGGTATGGCGGCCGTTTCACTGTTGAAACAAACGGCATTGAATCCTTTGGAGGCAAGTGACATTACATCCTTTTCTCCTCCGGTGATAAAGACCATGTCCCCCTTGTTGGGTAGCTGTTCCAGACCGAAACAGTACACCTCAGGCATCTCTCCTCCATAAAAGAACCGCATATTCTGATTTCGAGGCCGGTATACCTTGGTAAATCCCATGCCCATGTAAGCAAACATGGGTTCTGTTGCAGATGAACTGATTTTATAAATTTTATTGGAACGGTTGTAGCCTTCGAATGACTTTAAGGAATGTACATTGTATCTTTCCAAAGTATCCGGCTTGATTCCATATTGCTGCCAGTATGCAAGTTCAGCAACTGAAAAGGGTTTAACCTCTGTATGGTAATCCTTCCTTATTGGATTGTCATTGTCATTCATGATGATACGTTTTTCAACTGCCTTTTTACGAGCAGGCATATCGTTGTTTCCTGTGTGGACTATGGTGATGTTCAGGTCCGATACAATACGGTTAATGATAGCGACAAAGTCTCTTTTCACGTCCAATCCGTAAAGCATGCCGACGAACCAGAAGCAGTCTCCCGAATATTCGTTATTTCCGAAATCCTTCATCTTGAACACTTGGGCATGCCGGTCATAATAGATATTGCATGAAGCAATCCGGTCTTCGTAGAGCGGATTCCTGAAATTTTTTCCGGGTCTCACCGGAAAGTTGATGTAATGTTTGAACACGGCAAGCCCGCGGCCTGTGCGTTCCAGTATATCTTCCTTGTCTATCATTTGGTTTCAGTTGTGCATTTGTTCAGAAGAATCCCGTCTTTATAATCAGACAGTCGTTTGAGTGCTTCCTCCTTCGCCATACCCGGAATCTTTATGCGGAAACACTTTATTGCCATGAACAGGGAACTGTATGAAAAACGTACGCCACCGGTTTCGGTATATCTGAAACTGATGGAACCTCCTTTCCGCCATCTGTACAGCGTAGATTCTGAGATACAGAAGATGGTCATCAGGTCTTTGGTGCTTATTTCCAAGGCATCGTCTATATCACGATACAACTCTGTTGTGCGCTCCACGTAGCTTTCAATCCGGTTGAGCTGTTCAACCAGTTTTTGAAAAGCAATGCTGTCTATCGTTATCACTTCCATACTATTTGTTCTTTAGATTCTTGATTTGCAAGTTGTCTTTTCCCAATATGTCAAGGTATTCTTTCAGTTGTTGCGGGCTGGAAACGTTGATATTGAGGTTGATCCGGCAGTCTTCTTTACTGCGTCTTTCCTCTGGGGAAAGTAAATCGTACCAATTCATATCCAAAGCCTTGCAAATGTTGCTGATTACATCAAATCTTGCCTTGGTTTTACTGGTCTCAATCTTTGAAATTACAGAGGTACTAACGCCCACTAAACCAGCTACATACTCTTGTGAAAAACCTTTCAATTCACGTTGCTTTCTTAGCATTGTTCCTATATTTTCCATAAATATAAAGTTAGTAGCTTCTAAGCGGCAATTATCTTTCCCAAACAAGCAAATTCTTGTCTCTTGGGCACAAAATATTTCCGTAGAAGCAAGTTCAACAAAAAATTCAGGGAAATAATATAAGAGACATAAAATCAACAGGAACAGTAGTGAATTGGCGTCAAAAAGTGCCATTAGCATCACTATAGGAGCTAATGGCACTAATTTACCTTCAACCATTGCCGAATAGGAGATAGTCAATAGGTAAGGTCTGTATAAACTATATTTTGAAAAGCATAAATGTCTCAAGAAAGCCTTTTCATAAACATATACATAATTTCTTTGGCAAGACCTTCCGGATGATACAGATATTGTAAGGCCTCAAATGATTAACCATAACCGGGAGATGACTGATATAAGTTTTTGGTAGTAAGACGTTGTTTGTAAATGTAGTCATTGGTGCAATGCCACACACAGTCTCCGTTAGTGCAAGGTGCAAGCCTATATATATAAATAGGCTCGCACCTTGCACTAAAAAGTGTAGCAGTGGAGTGGCTGAAAATATTTATTATAAAGTATTTGGCAATGTGTTCGTTTTTTAGTATCTTTGAACCGTGATAAAATGATGGCATAGGCATTCAAAAGGGTTTCAAAAAGCCTTCAGAAATGTGCTACAATTTTGCTACATTTGTTCTTTACCTTGATGTTATAACGCTGATATACAGAGAGAATAGGCTGACAAGTTCAGAACCCTCTCTCTCCGCAACAAACGCTGAAAATCAGCAAATTGCAAAACAAACACCCA
>CALADS010000035.1 GCA_937890825.1 uncultured Bacteroides sp.
TCCTCATAGCAGAAGGCTTCCGGCATACCCGAAACCGGATGAAGTACTTCCTGCAGCTGCTGGGATTTGCTGTGGTCAGTGAGGTGCCCTGGTACTTGCTGAATGGAGCGGACGGGACGCACAACGTACTCTTCACACTGGCACTGGGAGTAATGGCACTGACTGCTTTTGAAACATTGAAAAAGGATGGCATCCTCTGTGGGGCTGTCATCCTTTCTATCGCTTATTTCGCTTCCTGGTTGGGTGTGGACTATGAGTGGCGAGGGATTCTGATGATGGTGGTGTTCTACCTGTTGGGGAATGTCAGCAATCCTTCTTTTCCCTCTGGTAGAAAGGCGCAGCTATTCTGTGCCTTTCCGCTGGTGATGCACTATGGAATAATCGGCGCTTTGCTGGCTTGCTTAACTATTGCTTGCTATGATGGAACGCGTGGGTTCATCCATGGCAAGGTGGCGAAGTATGTGTTCTATGCTTTCTATCCTTTGCACTTGCTGCTATATACATAGTTAGTTATCGCAACTATATTTGGTTGCAGTATTTTGTTTTATTTGTATGGTACAAGACTTTATCATTGTTTGAGTACGGAATTAGTATGATAGGATAGCATATATTCTACCTTCTATCCACTTCATTTGTTCGTGATAACGGACATTATGGCTATTTTTAGTACCTTTTATTTGTTAATATTCAGATTTCCATGAAATAAGCCCAAAGGTCTGCCATGATTTGGCATAGTTTATTATTACCTTTGCAATTATCTAAATAAAAATGGCATGGCACAGAGTCTAATAAGCAAATATGTCTGGGTAATAGACACTATCTATCGGGCTGGGAAAATATCCTTTAAGGAGCTTAACCAAAGATGGCTCTGCGATGAAATAAGCGAGGGTGTGGATATACCCAAACGAACTTTTGATAATTGGAGATACGCAATTCAAGATATGTTCGGTCTATTCATAGAGAACGAAGGTAAGGGTAAATACCGCTACTTCATTATGAATGAGGAGGATATTAGCCAAAACAGGCTTCGTTCATGGCTCTATAATACATTATGCGTCAGCAATACTTTGGTAAAAAGTCAAAATATTAAAGACCGTATACTATTAGAATATGTACCTTCTGGTCAGGAGTGGTTGAATCCCATTATCGAAGCGATGAAGGAGAATCATATTCTCAATATCTCATATCATAGTTATTGGAAAGACGAAGAATACAATTTTGATGTGGAGCCATTCTGCATCAAACTGTTTCGGCAACGATGGTATCTGGTGGGACGCAGTACATACACTTATTATCATACGAAAGCTCCAAGAATATACAGCCTTGATAGAATAACACACCTTCATGTAACCAGTCAGTCTTTTGAGTTGCCTAAGGAGTGGTCAGCAGAAGAGTATTTTAAAGGTTGCTTTGGTATTATTTCATGTGATAAGCCAAAGGAGGAGAATGTAAAACTGAAAGTAAATGCCGGACAAGCCAACTATATCCGTGACCTAAAACTTCACACGTCACAAAAAGAAGTGGAACGCAACGATGAATATAGTATTTTTACATACTTCCTACGCCCCACTTTCGACTTCATGCAAGAGTTGCTTTGGCAGGGCGAAGATGTAGAGGTGCTTGAACCACTGTGGTTTCGTAATGAAATTGCTAAGAAAATAGAGAGAATCTGGCGTATTTATAATAACAAAGATAAAATAGGAATATAATGAAAGTATATGCACATTATCTATGGTCTGAAAGAGATAAATTTCAATATCGTTGGAGAACACTCCTTCAATTTGGAAACTCTTGGAATGTAATCGGTTCTGTCGTCATGAAGAATCCGGGCAGTGCAAAGCCACAAAATGAAGTAAACAATGAGGAAACGCTACGCCAACTCTCTTGTTTTGATCAGCGTCCATATCCCTGGTATGTCTTTTCTGTTGACAACACAATGAGACTGATAGAAAGGCTGTTTACTATTAAAAATGGAGGGAATTCCCTTAATGGTGTTGTGCAGATATTCAATTTGTTCAATATTCGTAATGCAGATTTGGAGCAAGCACTAAAAGACGGAAAAAGTGCGAAGGAATCCGTTTATTCTACTATCGAAGAAGATATTGCAGCTATGAGAATATCACCGGCTTCTGTTTATATTGGTTGGGGTGCACTTGGAAATCTTCCGGAGTTCAAGCAACAAGCCAATCAATATTTTGCATTCATTAAAGATGACATGAAACAGGATTATCTATGGGATGATTTCAGCAGGAATTTATTCTATCATCCGCAATATCTTTTGGGACGAGGGAAGAATAAGAAACCATCCATGTGGTTACTAAATGCTTTCTGTTCCAATTCAACTGATGTTGGAGCAAATCCTGTCAATATTCCATTCTCTTCAATAGATGCTGAACAAATCATGGAAATTGTCAAAAATCAGACAGATGCGATCCATTGGTACGAGAAGCATCGTTACCAATTCTACAAGGGTTTACAAGTAACCTTCGACAAAAAGACTATCAACATCCGATTTGTTGAACGCTCCGGGAAGAAAACTTTTACGCCATGCGATTATGAGGATGAAGCATTCCAAAAAGCATCAAAAATACTATTGGATGAATTTGGATATGCAGGTCCTGAGAAATCGTGGATAGGAAGAAAGAAATACTCTTCATTTGGAGCAGATACTATAGGCATATCCTGTGGTATAATGAAAGAATTGGCCTCCATCAGTTCAATTTTAAAGAAAAATTTGATTTCACTATGAAAGACTTTGCAGCAATAGACTTTGAGACAGCAAATAACGAACGGTCATCTGTATGCTCTGTTGGTATCGTGATTGTCCGTAATGGTGAAATAGTCGATTCGTTCTACTCTCTCATCAAGCCGGAGCCTGAATACTATAATTATTGGTGTTCTCAGGTGCATGGATTGTGTAGCGAGGACACAGAGAATGCTTCAATTTTCCCTGAAGTTTGGAAGCAGATAGACCCCCTCATAATAGGACTGCCATTGGTGGCTCACAACAAACCTTTTGATGAAAGTTGCCTAAAGGCAGTCTTCCGTGTCTATCAGATGGACTATCCAGACTATGAGTTTTACGATACACTTTGTGCCTCACGAAGAGCACTTCCATACTTGGAAAACCACCAATTGCATACTGTTGCTGCGGCCTGCGGATATCAGTTAGAAAACCATCACCATGCGTTGGCGGATGCGGAAGCGTGTGCCTGGATAGCAAGAGAAATTTTATAAACATACATTTGAATTTATAAACATGGATATACCCAAACATTTATCACACTCACCTATTATAGGTGTTGACTATTCAGAAAAAGATGCGGATGCCGGAGATGCAAAATATCTTTCAATTGGATATTCAACATGGGACTCAAATGATTTTTCAGCCAAGATATGGCGAAAAAGTGGTAATTCTTGGTCACGTCAAAGTGAAGAACTTCCACTTTGGCGTGTTTTGGATTTGGCCGAACTTGTTATAGCAACACTTACTGGTCAGATAAGTTCTCTTGGAGAAGAGATTGTCAACACAAATAAAGTAGATGACCTCAAAGCTTTTTTACAAGAGAATATGCAACTGTATATTTCTCGTATTCATAACCTAAAGAAGTTATTGGACTACTCAAATACAGAGAGTTCAAACGAAGACTATCCCAATATATTTTCTTTTGCAACCAAGGAATTAAGCCAAGATGCCTTAATTGCATGGCTTCTTGCTTGGGGAGACGATTCTTATAAGACGAAAGATTCAGAGTTGCATCTCTTAGGAAAACAAGTTATATCTCTTTTTGCAGATATTCCTGTAGAAAACATTCATACAGTAGAAGTTGGTCGTCAGTGGGAGAATATAGATATATGGGCAGAGATTAATGATGACACATTTCTCGCTATTGAAGACAAAACAGGCACATCAATTCATGATGACCAGCTAAAACGATACAAACAAACGGTAGAAGAGTTCTATCGAGGCAAACGGCAGAATTTAAACTTTGCATATTTCAAGACAGAAAATGAACCTCTTTCTGTATTAAAGGAAGTCAGAAAGAATGGATATAAAGATATTGATAGGTTGCAGATTCTTGATATTCTCAATAATTACAGCGGCAGTAACGCTATTGTTGTTAGCTATAGAGACCACCTAATGGCGATTGAACATAAGACGCAAAACTTTCTCGCCTATCCTGTTCACAATTGGGACTGGTACGCATGGCAAGGATTCTACAAAGAAATTGAAAAACACATAGATATTGAATCATGGGGATATGTAGCTAATCCATCTGGAGGCTTTTTGGGACTTTGGTGGCATTTTTGTGACAATGATGAAATCTCTATGTATCTTCAATTTGAAGAATCAAAATTGTGCGTAAAAATATACTACGAAGGAGATGAAGAGAAATCAGAAATTCGCGATAAGTACTACAATATTTTGATGGACAATGTTAAGAATGCTTCTTTTGAGTTGACAAAGCCAGATCGATTCGGTCATGGGACTTATATGACAATCGGAGTTGTAAGAGAAAAAGATGTCTTTGGGGATGGGATTATTGATGTTCCGAAGATTGTTTTAATGCTTAAAGAACTGGAGAAAATTGTAGATAAGTGCGTCTGCTGATTTTTGGCATCTGAGATCTTTTTCTGACACCTCTGCCGTCATCTGGCAGAGGTGTAGGGTATTTTTGCACGATATTAAAAAAGCGTTGCAATGACGAACGACAAAGGATATTGGAGCCACAAGCATGATTATCCCATCGAGGAAGTTTGGAATACGTATAGAGTATTGGCACGAGAAATTGTACTAAGGCTTCAAGCATTTAAGGTACTCGATAAGCACGGGTATCCTGCTATAGGAATGAAAGATATGAGGCAGTGGAATGCTACCATACAAAAGATGATAGATGCTTTTGAACTGCTAAAATATAGTTCTTCCTATACTGAGGGAGAGAACAGAATCATAGAAGAAGGGTTAGAACTCTTTTGTAAGTACTACCGCAATTTGTGGGATTAACGTTAAACATAGATGTTATGACATTTAAAGAACTATTGAATGAGGTCAGGTTTGAGGATGTAGCACCTTATTTATTGAAGATGTACCCGCACATGGCTGATAGCCTTGGCTGGTTCAAGATTCATTTTGACATGCTGCGCGGTATGACTCCACAATACCATGAGGATGCTAATGACAAGGTTTGCCGTATCACTCTGACAGACTGGAAAGACGGAACCGGCTTTCATCTTGATGCTTACCCTATGGAGGGAGACCTTTGGGAACACTCCTTAACCAAGGAACTTGTTATAGGTTCTGACGTGAGAGCATCAGATGAAGAAATTGCTGCTTGTTGTCTGTGGCATACTTCGTTCTATGGGTTTGTGCCCAGGGATTTGGATGAAACGTTTGAGAAATTTGCTCGTAAAATGGATTCGAAGTCTGTCACGCAAAGGAACTGCAACATCATACGCAAGTATGGAGGAACAATATCGACTTTAGGGCAACTATCTGCCTCGAAAAAGCAAGAATTGATTAGGCAAACAAAGGGAAATGTTTCCTCTTCAAGTAGCCATTTGAATAAGTCCAAGAAAAAAAGACTATTCAGACATGAATTTATGGAACTTTATTATGATCGAATGGCTCATATCAGTGATTTTATAGTTCAGTCCATACCGGCTTTGGATAATGGCAAGAACTACCTTACAACTAAGCAACTCTGTGGGCTGTTTCATTCTGAAAAGTTTTGTTCTGAAAGAATCATTTCCTTTGCTAATGCAGAAGAGTCAGCCATCAACTATCTGCTTGATGTAATCTCACGATATAAGATGGTTCCAGAGATGGATGGCATAGTAATACATTTGATAACAGGCACTGAGCATGATACATTGTCAGAAGAAGAAAAGCGACTTTGTCACTACTTATCAGAGGGACGGAGATATTCAGATTTGATACTCAGTACGGATTCTATTTTAGGTAATCAGGCTACCATTCATTATGCTGTCTATAATTCAAAGATTTCCTTATTATCTTGAATAACAATTATCTATACATTCGCTTCGCATAGGGATTCTAATTTATAAATGCTACAGTATGACAGTTCAAGAAATATTCGATTCTTTGCTAATCAAAGAAATTGAGGAAGAAATGATAGATTTAGATGAATCTATCTCATATAGTAGTCGTAAGCAACCTATTGGTGAAGTAGAAACTATACGTACCTTGATAAGGATACGGCGTAACCTGATTACCGATATGTTTGTAATGGATGAGCATTATAAAAAACTACTCTTGGAATTTAACGACATCCTGAAGTCATAACTCATTCAGATGCGTAAAGAAACCATTAAAGCCGTACAGTCCGTGATGAATGCAGGGGTGACAGGTGAGATTCAGGGTGTGGGGAAATGCTATCTTGGTTATCGTTATTCCGAACTACACCCCGTGCAAACTACGAGGGCTAAGAAGGTTTGGGCTATTCTCAACGGAACAATTGATGATTATGTTCACTGTTACGAGGATGGTGTATTAGAAGGTGGGTATATGGTTCACGAATGTCTAAAACCTGATTCTGAGAATCAAATGCTTTATTTGAACGAAAAGACAGATAATTGGAACGATGGGCTTGACCGGGTACTAACAAAGGACATGAATCTTATATATCCGATACACCACCTTGTTTTCCATACCGATTTCTCTATCTTTGATTTGCTTTGGGTACGTGATTTCAATGTAGAAATACACATTGAGTCTGATTATAAAACTAATCAAGATGTGGAGGAGAAAAATTGATGTATAGTTTTGATAAGTGACAATTAAACGACTGAAACAATATAGAATATATGATTATGAAGGAAAAAAAACAAGATAAACTTTCGGTAAATGAACCGAATTCAATTGGAGAAGCCTTGTCGCATTCAAGGCATCAAGTGCCATCGTCAGCTTTAGAATCTCAGCGGCAAAAAGTCTCCAAAATGACAATGAAAGAGAAAATAGATCAGATGATATTGAACAACGAGTGTGTGCCTGATTTGAAGGATTGCTTATCCTATTCTTCAAGTGATCCGACAAAGTTTTTTTTCGTTAAGACTGATAATGCTTTCACCCGAAAAGCGCGAGTGTTACAAGCCATTCGTAGGTGGCAGACAGGTGCAGATTGCGGCTATATAGTGAAGAATGAAGTACGTTATTACCATCCCAATTTGGCTACTGACGGCAAAGAGATTAATCGAAATTTCCTACATCATGAAATTTTCGATTATGCAAAACAAAGGGTACTTCACAAAAAAAGATATGAAACCATCAATGAGAAACGTCTGTTCAACAACTTCCTTTCTAGTCAGCCGATGGTGTTTAATCTGTTTGTACCACTAATGGTTATGATGCAATCGGATGAAGGACAGGTGCGTCTGGCTAAAACTGTTTCTTCATTGATGGACAAGAGCTACTCGCTTGGCATAAACAGAATCACTGAGGTCGGCATTGAGTTCATTCCCGAATATTATAAGGAGTGTTTGAACGACAAGACAGCTATGGACGCTTACTTCCGTTTTGAAAAGGCTGACGGTGGAAAAGGCATCATTGCCATTGAAACGAAATATACAGATGTACTGGGTAAAAACCAAGCCTCCGACCCAGCTCCGGCCATTGAAGCTGCCACCAAGCGAGAAGGTATTTGTGGTTTGTTTACCAACCAGGGAAAAGAAGATATTTTGATGGGTAGGATTGAACTTTGTCAGGTATATCGCAATTTTCTGCTCACCGAATGTGTCAGGTTGCATGAGCATTTGGAGGATTCGCTATCTGTTGTTCTCTCCCCCAAAAACAATACGGCCAACACAGATGATGAACAACAATTAAAGGATATCCTGAATGCCAACTACAAATATAAGTTCCAAACCATAAATCTTGAAGATTTCACGGAAGCACTTATGGAGGAGTTCCCTGATGAGGATATATTCAAACGTTTTCATCATCGCTATCTGGATTTTAGACAAGCTGAGAGATTACTTGCAACCGAAAACAAATAAGATATAACCGAAAGTGGGTATAAAAGTTCGTATTAGAATACACAAAAAGTTACCGCAGGCATTTTGGGCTGCGGTAACTTTTTGCTTTATATAATTCTATTATTTAGAGATGTTTCGTAAGCGAAAGTTTTTATTCTCCCAAATACTCATCGACAAATCCGATGACTTGTAAAGCTGCCGTTTATTTTGATATAAGCTATAAGTATTCGCATAAAATGCGATTTACCGCATGAATATACCCAGAATCTTCCGCATAGCCAATCTTGTGCAGCCACAATAGGTAATTTCCTCCCTTGTACTTATACTGCACCTTGGTATAGTAAGCCCGTACACTTTCCGTCCAGTGATTGAACTCATAGTATTTCCCGGTTTTGGGATTCGTCAGTCCAAACAGGTTGTGCCGGTTCCGACAGAGCGGTGAACGGAACCAGCCCGTTTCCAGTATGGCTTGTGCCAGTACTATTTTCGGATGCCGGATGCCATTGCGGATGATTTCCTGATAGAGATTGGGAATAGTGAGCGCAGGAAGTTCTTTTCGTTCAGAAACCTCAGTTTTTTCAGTTCCCTTATCAGACGCTTTTTCGTGGGACACCCTTGCGTAAACTTTTCGGGCATATAGCTCCGAAAGCGGTTTCACAGGCACCTCTAGGGCAAGTGAGTCCTTTTCTGCCTTTTTGCAAGACTCATAAGCGCCCAAACTCCTCTGTAGGGTATCAGGAGCCACTTTTTGTTGCTTTTCAGGACGGATTCCCTTCTCTTTGGTAATCGTATAGAACTGTGCCGATGCTGAAGCGGAACCAAGAATCAGCAGTACGGCGGTCAGAATGATGTTGTGCATTTCTTTTCAATGATAGGGTTGACAATACTTTT
>CALADS010000036.1 GCA_937890825.1 uncultured Bacteroides sp.
CGGAATCTTCCTTCCGTGAGTTCGTGAAGGATGCCAGCTCCAGTGCCGTGCAGCAGAACATCAACTTCCAGTCAGAAGATGGCTACGGTTCCGGCATCTCAGGTGAAGCCCTGGCGCTGCAAGCCTTGCAAAACGTCTATAACTCAGCTTCTTCGGCCATTTCGTCCAACATCCGCAAGAATAAGGCTAAAATCAAGTACAATACGATTGTGTATCTGATTAACTCGGAGGAAGCAAGGTAAAAGGTCAAGAATGAAAATAGGTAAACTATCTTACTAATCACAAAGTAAGTAAGGTTACAAGTAATAGGGTTCTACAGGGTTTAGTGTGAATTAACATAAAGTGCTTTAACATTCCTTCCCATAAGAGATATCAATGTAGAGCCGTGTACGGCTTTTTGAGGTGTTTCTCTTTTAGGGAAGCTTGCAAATGTTAACGTTTTAACTTTTCGAGATTGTTAACTCACACTAATTACGGTAGAACCAGTAATAGAATAAGCAAGATTACAAATAATAAAGTAAGCAATTCAACCAATCAGTAAATCATAAAAATTACCCTATATGAAAACGAAATTATTTTTACTTTTCTTCGGTCTTCTCGGTTTTGTCGTACAGGCTGCTGCCAAGGAGAAAATCTACGTGAACAGTGAGGTCACCACCCACATCGTCATGCCCGAAAACATCAAGCTGGTGGACATCTCTACAACCAAGATTATGGGCAACCAGTGTGCCGATAACATGGTACGTATCAAGCCTTATCTGGAGCAGGATTCCATCAAAACCTCCTTTGAAGAGAATGAGTTGCTGGGCACTATCACCCTGATTGGAGAGCGCCATATCGCTCAGTATGACGTGGTTTATACCCATTATCCCAACATGGCAGCCTCCATCTTTGAGGTAGCTTACAGCGATACCCAGTCCTATATCAACCCCGAGGTATCGATGCCCAAGGCCGAAATGGTGCGCTATGCGTGGGCGGTGTATGGTAGCAAGCGCAAGTACAATCAGGTGGTGTCGAATGCCCACGGTATGAAGGCCATCGTCAATAACATCTATACTATCGGGGACTATTTCTTTATTGATTATTCTTTACAGAACAAGACGAAGATAGCCTACGACATTGAGGAGCTTCGCGTGAAGCTGACGGACAAGAAAGAAACGAAAGCCACCAACTCGCAGACCATTGAACTGACACCGGTTTATTCGTTGAATCCGGTCAAGAAGTTCAAGAAGAATTACCGCAATGTGCTGGTGATTGAGAAGCTGACCTTCCCGGATGAGAAGGTGCTCCGTCTGGAAATCTCAGAGAACCAAATCAGTGGCCGTGTCATTACGCTCACCATTGAATACGAAGACATCCTCAATGCCGATGGCTTTGATTCGGACATTTTGAAGAACTCTTCATGCTATCCTTACTATTACATTTACCGCTAAATCCGACCCGATATGAAGAAGATTTTAATGATCATCTGTTGTGCGTTTGCCGTGCTATCGGCATCCGCCCAGGACAAGAAACTCACGCTGAATGCTGGTTTCCTGTTTCCGAATACCTTGAATGCGATAATTGGTTACGAGTATCCGTTGAGCTATGGCAATGCCGTGGAAATCTACGGTGAAGTGGGGAATCATTG
>CALADS010000037.1 GCA_937890825.1 uncultured Bacteroides sp.
TGACATAGGGTTTGGTGATGTCGTAACACCCTATCCCCTATCTTTAGACTATCCGTTGTTGCTGCCGGATGTACCGGCTGTAGAGCTGTATGCCTACTCATTGGAAACATTGATTGCAGAAAAGTTCCACGCTATGGTTGACCGCGACGAAAGCAACAGTCGCATGAAGGATTTCTTTGATGTGTATCAACTATTCACCAATCACGAGATTGATCGGGATCTCCTTGCTGAAGCCATTTCAAGTACATTCAAAAACAGAAATATGCCTTATAGAGAGAATCTTGCTCTTTTCACAGACGAATTTGCAACAGATACAATGCGTAATATGGGATGGAAGGCTTTCCTGAAAAAGATACGTTGGAAAGAGCAAATAGATTTTTCTGTTGTGATGAAATGCATCAAAGAAAACCTGCAAGTATATTGGGATAAAAAAGCATGGTGAATGAATTGTAAACTAACATCTTATATACTTTATAGCTCCTCCATTCAAGCATGAATGATTCACAATATATTTTCTAAGAACCGCTACAACTTTCCAGTTGGAAATGACTGGTTGGTTGCAGCGGTTCTTGCCAAGAGAGAATATGCCTTATCGGAAATTACGACGGATATTGCTCAGCGTTTGGGGAGTGATGTTCAGATAACTGGCCACACTTTTCAGCGGACAATTCTGCAGAATCCATCGTTCGTTATTAAAGAGGTAGGTGAATTTAGCCTTGGCATCACTGGTTCGCATCATCTGTTTTCTGTCCGCATCACGTCTCCAAGCTCTCTCATAAATCAGATTGCTGAAGTGGTTGAAATTGATGGATGTGCAGTACAGATGATCGACATGATTCTTGTGCATACGCCAGATTTTGCTGTTTGCTACTGCCGTTATATCAAAAATGGATCGGCTGACTCCATCGCAGGTACCGCAAACCATATTCAATCCGCCAATGAATCGGTGCACGATTTCTCTTTCCTTCCCCTTTTCATCCTGGTCTGTAATGCTGCACTGTAGTATTCCGCTTTCCACGAAATACAGGTATTCAAGTTGGTCATCCTTGTGTATCAAGAATTCATTCCGTTTGAGTTCAATCACTTCGGTGTATCTTTCGATGTATAGGATCTCTTCCTCTTTGAAGAAGATGCTGTATTCTTTGGATAGTTCATCCAACACCCTTCGGCTAATGTAGTTGTTTCTCATTTAGGTTAATTAGGTTTTTGTGTGTGAATAAAAAACGGACGCCTTATGTTAGATAAGCCATCCGTTTGCAAATATATATTTTGATTTAAATTCCGGTTATTTCCTTATAATCTTTTCAGAAATAAGCTATAAAATTATCATTTAGTAACCTTTCACCGTTTGTCACTTAAAATAAGTCTCATTGATGTTGTATTTCACATCGGCATCCGGAAACTGCTCATACAGCGCTTCACGGAAGAGTTCCAGATACGTTCCCTCGATCTGCTCATAGATAAACTTCGTGGGTACGGCAAACACCAACAGGTTATTCTCTACGTCAATCAGTTTGATGAAAGAGAAGAACTGTCTGTATGCCAATGCATCCCGTTGTCTGATGGCATCCAACACTTTCTCAAACTTCGCCAGTTCAGAAGCAATACGGGAGAGTTTATCTACTGAATTATCCTGCGGCTCTTCCTGCTTCGGTTCCTCTTCCTTCACCTCCTCGCAGACAGGCTGATGAGCCTTGACAAAGTTCTTCAGACAGACCAGCACATAACCCTTGGGGTTCTGTGGCTTATATTTGGCCTCTTTCTCCTTGAGTGTCAGGATTTCCTGTTCCAGTGCCGGCAGCATCTCGTCCACCCAGCTGTCCGTCATAAACTTCAGGTCATTGTCCGTATAGCCGTATTCCTTCTTCAGGTGGTCCAAGACAGAGTTTACATCCTTCTGCACCTGTCCCTTTTCCAGCAGCTGCTTGCCCATTTCGCTCATCTTGATCGTAAACTTGATTTCATCGGGCGTTCCACGCTTGCGTGTGGTTCTGTAGATGGGTTCGTAGTCAAACGAAATGTCAATCAGATTCTTTTCCAACAGTTTGTCCATTTCCTTCTTGACCGGATTCAGCACCTTCTGACAGAATTCCCAATACGACGGATAGATTTCATCCTTCACCACGTTGTTCTTCCGGTCGTAGCGCAACAGCCCGAGATACTCCTTAAATTCGATGTAGTCCACCGTCTTGGTCTTGTAGTTCCGCCACCGTTCCAGGTAGATATATACCCGGGGCGTACGCTTCTTCTTACAGAACTGCGCGATGGTGGCAATGTGGTTCACATAGCCATGGCTCATGTCGAAGACATCCGACAGGTTCTTCGTCAGCATCGTGACGGAAATGATTCCCTTTCTCCGCTTGCCGCCCTTATAGGCATAGGGGTTCCCATTCACGTCATCGCTGTTCGTAGGGATGACAATGCGGCTGAACAGGTTGATGTACACCCGGTTGGCCAGCTTCTTGTTTTCATATACCGGATAAGACATGCTCATCTTCATCAGGTTTTCACAGGCCGACTCCAGCTTGTCATACATATCGCTCCGGATGCCCAAGTCGGACAGGTCCAGGTCGATGGTGATGGCTTCCCTGGCCATTTCATCATTCGAAAAAAGGGTGAGCTGCTTTCCCCCGCCCTGGCTCTTGCAGTTGCGCGACAGATACTCCTCGATGCGCTCCTGGATGGCTTTAGACAAGGCTATGATGATGTTCATCTGCATCAGTGTAAAGTCACCGCTGATCATCGAATAGATGACCGGCTGCTTGATCCATTTCACGTCAGCCAACTCCGCAATCAGCCCGTTGTCGCTCTGCATTAACTGGTTTACTTTCTTCCTTCCCATAGCATGTGTTCTTATCGGTTGCGAAAATAAGGTTTATATTCGGTTTATCCATCTGTTTCCCTAATTTATTAACATATATTAGCGTATTTATAATAAACTGAATTTCAGTTGCTTATACTATAAATATACGTTGTATTATTGTCTGTTAGGTGGTTAATCCTTGCTGTTTGGGTGGTTTTTGGCATGTGCAGGACATCAAGTGTTGACCTTTTGGGTGGATAGGTCATATCCCATTCCGTTCCTTTTGAATAGGTGTTTACCTTTTAGGTGGTATAGACACAGATTCTTTAGGTTTTTTGTCGGACATTGACCTTTTGGGAGTTGAACGGCCTCACTTTTACAACCATTTTGGATATGTTGACCTTTTGGGTGGAATGGAAAAAGAGCTTTCAGACCGTTTTGCGGATGTTGACCTTTTGGGTGGTTCATCCATCTGTCCGGTTCATACAGGCTTCTCATCGGA
>CALADS010000038.1 GCA_937890825.1 uncultured Bacteroides sp.
CTCCCGCAACTGCTGCAAGTCTCTCGGGAGTCATGAGTCCCACGGTGTTTTCTGGCGTAACGCCGACAAAATTTTTCAAGTTCTCTACAACTGAACCTTGTTTCAAGTATTCGTTTAATGTAATCTTTTCCATAATACATATTTTTTATTGTTATACAAATCTTTTTATTCGTTTTATCCGCAGTAGAATACTATCCAATCCGTTGCATCGCTCACCACGAACAGCGCCACGTTTTGATTAATCTCGTACTGCTTGACACTCGTACTGTTGTTCTCGTCCTTAATGCCGCCGGGCACGTTGCTGCCTACCTTCAGATAGGTGTAATCGCCGCCCGAAGTCTTTTTGATATAAATCACCCGGCCGGGACAGGTGGAAGCATTTGGCAGATAGACGTTGTTCGTGCCGTTGATGGTACGGATGAAGTAGTCATCCACACCTACCTGATGAGTTCCACCCGTCAGAGCTACCACCTTACGCTCGGATGGATAAGTCAACCATGCTGTTTCAACTCCATCAATCACCCGATTGTATGTAAGTCCGCTCGGTGTAAGCGTGAATGACTTGCCGGGCATGGTGCCTTTGACAATGCCATTTGAATGAAGCAGGCAACTGTTGGTTTCATTCCCTTTGGAATCGTAACGGAACAGTTCGATGGTGGCGGAACGAGTCAGCTTATCATCGAAAGATACGTTGCACACCTTTTTCCCTTCTGCATCATAAAGACTTACCGATGGCTTGTCTACACCGTCGGGCGATGGGTCTAACACAATTTTCCGACCTTGCGCATCTGTACACTCCAGCAGCTTGAACGTGCCTTCCGTACCCTCCAAATGACCGCCAAAGACGCTGTTTCCTTTGATGATCATTTCCAAGGCTTCGATGCGTCCGGTGAGCCAGTCGATAAGCACATTGGGGGTGAAGAGCGGTTTGCCGTCGGGTGACAGCTTGCCGAAATTCTCGTAGCCATGTTCGGTGGTGACAGGTGATCCGTCGGGGCCAATTCCGTGCTGCGAAATGGTATGGTTCCCGACAAAAACAGTGGATGCTATCTTGCCGAAATCGGCCACCATGGCATTGACAAGCATATACTCCACATAGTCCATGAGCCGCCACCACTCGTTTTTCACGTCGGTGGCCGGGTCGATATTCAAGCAATCCTCATTGAGACGGAAAAGTACATAGTACATCCCATGGCGTTCTACAAAAATCTTCACATCTTCCGTACTTCGATACGTCCGTCCGGCCTTCCAGGATCCGTAAGGTACGATGATAGTACTGCTGCCTGGTCTTCCCTGTTCTCCGTCGCGCACCGTAGATACATGCAGCGTGGCCAGCACCACTTCATGTCTGCCTGACGAAGCTGGTGTATAAGCTTGGATGATAAACTTGTCGTATGCTTTGCTTTCTGCGCGACCCGTATTCACCGTGACAGACGAGACCGATACGCCAGACTCAACGGCAGCCTCGCAGGATGCTCCTTTGCACCGCACATAGCGCATATGCGCCTGTGCAGGCTGCCGGTCCTTGTTGTTCTCGGATAGGAAGAGAGAAACGTCGAAACTATCCTCACGCGCTATCCCGTCAGACTGACAAGGCACCGCCGATACAGACGGTTCCAGGACATATACCTTGAGCGGTCGCATACGGCGAATATTTGTGTGTAATCGAACCTCTGTCATACAAATCAGAACTTATCGTTTGCGATGATTTCAAGTTGCAGGCTGCCCGGTTCCGCTTTGTCCACATCATTAGCTGTGATGGTTTGCGATGTAGTGGCCACCGTACTGTGATCATTGTCCAGCGTGATGGGAGTGCCATCTTCCTTGCTGGCGGCAAATTTGAATTTGCCGTCAAACTCTGACATTTTTTCGCCCTTGCTGTTAAGCACAGACGGTGTATAGACTACAGTGTCACTGTCGTAGACAATCGTCTCATTAGCTGGTACGGCATTCTTCGCTATGTGCATAGGGTCTGAAGCATCTACCACGCCCTGCGTATCGCTGGTGAGCACGGCCCCATTTTTATCTTTAAATAAGGCATACACATTAAGCGCAGAGTCTACCATGTCAGCCGTCACGGTGATGGTGTGGTCTGTACCGTCGCTCACCTCACTGCCCGTGCCGGTGGTAAGCGGTTGCAGCTGGCCATTGATGATTTTCTTCCAATCCACACTATATTCGCCGTTGGGTACCACAGACCCTCCATGGTATAGCTGTCCGCGCAGTTTGATGCTGCCGCCTGTGTCACGGATGGTGTAGCCGTTGTTGTCTGGAGATAAGATACGCCCTTTATACACATCAGCACTGGCCCGGCCAATCTGTATGGTCATTTGTCCTTGTGCGCGGTCGTCGATACCGGCTACCTTGATGGCACAATCCAGACCGATGCTATCGTTGTCTTGATTCTCCTTGCTGGCCAGGTTCTTAACAATCTTCAGTGCAGGCACTTCGTTGTGCGTGATACGCTTAAAAACACCTTCCAGCCCCTTGTTGGTACTCAATCCGTCAGGACCGAATGTCAACTTGGTGACATTATAAGTCCACTGGTCATCCGTATAGATGATGCGTAACAGATTCGTGTAGATATTTGCCCAGAAAATAGGTTGATTGGACTCAATCGCCCAATCCGGAGAAACGAGAGCCTGGCCGTTTTCTCCCTCACCGCGGTAATCCTGGAACGGGTCGCCGACGTTACACTCCATTTTTACGGTTACTTCCTTACCATTCCGCAAACGGCGGATGGTGGTGGTTTCTCTAACTTCACTCATAGTTACTGTTGATTAATAGGTTCTTGATTCAATGATTCTTCAGTAGCGGGCGCCGACTGCAACTGCTGTTCAAGCTGCCCGACCTCTTCGGGCGTCAACGGCTGCTGGCTGAAACCGGGGTCTATCTCCTCGGTGCCGGTATCAGTAGCAGGCGGAAACTCTGTCTGCGTGCCACCTTGCGTAAATCCGGGGTCAATCTCCTCGGTATCCGTACCGCTGTCGGGGTGCTGTGGGGCGCCCTGTTCCTGCTCTTGCGGCTTGGTATCCGGCACAAAGCCGAATGTGTTCGTGTGCCGATAATAATACGCTTCGTCAGGTGACATGATATGCCCGCCTACGGCTTCTACTTTTTCTTCGAGACTGCCTTCTCCGGGCATTTGCTTCAATTCAGACAGGTTCATCATAACCATGCCGTTTGGGTCAGCTTTTCGCCAGCCAAGCCCCATTTTCTTTGCTTCGGCATGGGGTATCAACGCATACCGGTAATTATACTTTTCCAAAATCATAACTCCCTCCTTTCTTTTTGCACGATAATAACTTGTCCGGTGTCGCTGGTGAGTGCGCGCCCATTCGGTTCGTCAACCAAGAGTGCATAGGCCCCTTTCTCATAGATTTCTGTGCAGATGTCTATTTCATCCGTTTTCATGGGCAGCTTCACCGGTCCGAACCCAGTCGCTACTTTGTTGTAGGTGGTACCTGCGGCTGAATCCTTGATGAGCCAGTCACACGTCCAGTATTTGTCAGGGTTCGCCACGACACCTTGCGGACCGCTGGCTATGACTTCACCTACCGTATAGGTAGCATCCCCATTCACAAAGCCATCGCCTCCAAGTACCTGCTTAAACTCGATACCATCCGGATATTTACGCACAAGCCGGATGTCTTCAATATTCGCATTGACGGGAGCTGTGGACGGGATTACCTTGTCAGGATGCAGAGATGATTTAAATCGTATGACTGAGTCATTAAAACAACGCTTGTCAACAGTGAGTGCGAATGTCTTAGGGTCAATCGCATCGAAGCGGATATCTTCTGCAGGGTTGACGGCAACCTCTTTCCCGCCGTCAAGGACAAACCACCAGCCGCCGACAACCGATGTGTCAGTGAGCTGTTCATCGCCTAGCTGGAACGAGGGTGTGATAACATCCTGATACTGCTCCGGTGTATCCAGTTGAAACGGGTCAATGAGATAGGTCGTCGGGCGATTGAGCTTCGTATATAGCAACAACGATGCGACAGATGCCGTGGTCAGCGGGATGTCTTTCTCCACCTTCAGCGTGCGTTTGCGGCGCTTGTCAAAGTATTGCGCAGCGAATTTCAGCGTGATGGTGGTGAGATAAGGCACATTCTTGTTGACAATGATGCTTCCCTTCTTACGGTCTTCGGTACCCTCGGTAGAGACATCATAATCCGGTGTATTGCAATCGGTGGGAGCTGCCCCGTTTACGACTTGTTTCCACGAGATGTTAATCAGTTCTGCCGTGGCATCGCGGCTGCTCTTGGCATCACGGTCAACGATGTGGAACGTAGGCTCAATCAACGTAGGTGTGACCGTGCGGTCGGGATAAAACAAATCGTTGTCCGCATCGTGCTGCTGGTCGAGCGTACCGCCGGAGACTGCGAACGTAATGGTCCAGTCTATCGGACGAAAGATTTTCTGCGATTTGCTGTAAAGTTTCTTTGCCATATTATTTATTTTTAATTATCAATTGTTTCTATTGCTTTGACTTCGTACACTTCTTCGCCATCACGGACGAAGGCTGTAACGGTGAAGCGGTTCACTTCTTTGGGACAATCCACATCCCGCAAGCGGATGCACTTTTTTTCGCCCAGGTGCTGCGACGGCCAGGCAAGGTCGGCGGCAGGGTCGCCCGTGTCACGGCTCCAGGCAATGTCTTCTTCCGATACATCCTCGGTGATTTCTTCTACACCGCGAAATATATGTACCACGATGGGACAGTCTATAACCTCCACAAAGGCATCACCGTTGGGCTTCTCCAACTCAATATGCAGTGTTGTGTCTCCGCTGATCTGTACCCAGTCCACTGCGTCCCATTTGGGAACCTCGTGCGTACCACTCTTCAGACAGCGGTAACGGCAACTGTTGGCCCAGACATCGTGCGTTTCGAAGCGTCCGTTGGTGGACCGCTTGGCCCGGCAGAGATAAGGGTCGGGGCCCTTGGCCACGGCAGGGTCGTATAAGCCACGGTCAACAATATCGGCTTCGACATTGCCCTGATAGTCTACCCGAATAATATCCTGCGCAATAAGCCCCCGCACCCACAGATAAGGCTCGTCGGGATTGATGCCTTTATCCTTGAGAAAGTCGAGCATCACCGGCAGGCCGTAGAAGCTGGCATAGTTCGAGGTCTCCAGCTTGGGCTTGTACACTCCCGTCAGGTAAACGATGCGTCCTTCAGGAGAAGAGATGTACCAGCAGCGCTGTCTTTCCTTGTTCGTGGCGTTGCCCCAATGGTGAACAATCATATTTTCAACAGGCGGATAATTGACATTACCCTCGCACTCAGCCGGAGCATACATGGCCACGGTGAGGGTGTTGTCCTGCGTGTTCTTGGCGAGCACCCGGTACCAGCCTACATAGCTTTTATTGTTCACGGTCAGGTCTTCGAGGCTGGCCCGCAGCACATCATCTACCTCTAGATCCGTGATGTCGTTATCATGCTTGCGCACCATGGATAGTCGATAAGTGTTCTCGCTGACTAGTTCCACATGTTCTATCTCGCCCGAATCCGTCATTACAAAATCGCCCGCCAAAGCGGTGAGCTTGTTCATGATAAGCGTGAGGATGTGCATCTGTTTGGCCGACAGTGTGGTGAACATACCGTTGCCGTCGGCATCGATGGCTGCCCCGGTGCGTGTGGCCAGCGGTTCTGAGAACTTCCCGAACTCTGCACCACCCAACATCCGCAGCAGATATTGCAGGCTTTCTGGCACATCCTTGCGGACGTACCTTTGGTCACCGTCTTTCAGGCTGCCTGCTTCGTCAGCATAGCCGGCGTGTATTTTCTTACCGTCGACGGTCAGATACTGGCCCGCCATGGCGAGCAGGTTCAGCAGGTCAATGTTCTGATGCTGATGCCCGACACCGCCTCCTGATCCGGCAGCATCGCCCAGCAGTTGGCCGATGACTTGCGCGATGGCGCCCATCGTAGTGGTTCCCCAGTTTTCAGCATACGGATTCTGCACCGGGAACAATACCCCCTCAGACAAGGGTAGTCTGCCTACCTCAGCTAGCCGAGGGGGTATAGTAAAATTTCCTACTTCGGGTATTTCAATGTTTAAGACTTCAAGCGGTTGTTTAGCGCGTGTCAGGTTCAGCAGGGGCACGGCTTCTGCGAACTGATAGCTGAAGCTGTAACCACACGGGTCAAACTGGTTCGACATCTTGGCCGAACTTTCAGTTACCGTGATTTTCCTCATCACGTTGCCGTCAAAGATATATTTGCCGGTGGACGGGAAAAAATCTAACAGCCATTTGGTTTCGTCTTTGCTCAGATAGCCGGTGTGCTTGGTATAGATACGTTCTGTATCCACACGATATTCTTCAGTCTCTTCATCCAGCTCGGCTACGTTGTGGGTATGCTTTGCTTCCAGTGATTTTTCGCCGTAGGCCCTGAAACTGTCCAGACCGCCAAGCGAGTTTTCAAAAAGCACCCAGTCTTCCTGCAGCGACTTGGCTGCTTCGGCACGATAGCGCTGCACATAGGTCAGACGTTCGCCGGCTGCTGTTTCCACCCACACGTCATAGGCTCCGGGCAGTTTGTCTTTAAACTTACCGGAAACAACGGCATACTGCAAGGGCAGGGTATAGGCTTTCCCGGCAGACAAGCTGGCGTAGGTGATGGTTTCGTCACTGCCGCTAAAGTATGCCTTCAGCTTAACGACACAGTCAGCTACGGCATAATAGGTTAAAAACTCCGGGCTATAGTAGGTTACTTTCTTTTCGGTGGGTTGCCACGTCAGCCAGTTCTGCTGCAAAAAGGTGGTGGCAGCATCCTCCAGGTGGGCGACACCGCCACGCACCACACGAAAGTGGACTTCGGTTTCATCAATGACAGCGGTAAAGTCTGCAGCCAGTTCGGGCTGTTCATAGACTTCACCGCTTTCTCTCAGCTGATAGCGCAGGCTGGCGTGGATGATGTCTTTGACATCAATCTCGATTTGCTGGTTGTCTCCGGTCGAATATCGCTGTGAGATGATTTCTTGATTCCCTTTTTTCAGCACAAAAACGACAGGGCTCACCGAATTTATGATGAATGCTTTGATGTTTTGGCTGAAGCATAAGGTATCTGGTTGCTGTACTATAGTCATAGGCTTAATCTTTGTAGCAAAATTAGTTTAGATTAGGCAGCTACTAAAGGACAGAATTTATACGCTCTACTACGAGGTATATTTTATAACGGTAGAAATATTTTCCTGTATCTCGTGAGGTGGAATATCCATAGCAATAGCGTGAATAATATGCCCCACCCTCTTTATATTGAGCTTCTGTTGCCAACGGAGGGTAGATTGGATCAAGATTTTCTTCATACCGCTGCAATTTGATATCATAGGCCGGTTTACCGGCTTCCAGATAACTTTCTTCTGAGATGATTTCTCTTTCTGATGTTATGACCTTCCAACGATAGCCTGTTCTATCTTTTTTCAGACGTTCTGATTCATTCATTGCGACATTGAGGGGTTCATACAAAGATGCCGTAAACATATCTGAACTCATTACTTCATTTCGTACGCCAAGATTATACTTCATCACATCAAAAAAGCATGCCTGACCGTCGACTATTACCTTTCTATGCGCTTGCAGTGTTTGTTTTATTACGTCTGGGAAAAGGAAATCAGCTTTTACTTCATGCATTGAATTCCTGAGTAGATTGTCATATTCTCTATAGAAACGCTCATAAAGTCCACTAGGCCCGTTATACAATAGGCTAAAAGATCGTTCTCCATTCCCATCCGTTAGACTACCTTCAGGGGCTGTCCTTATGGTTTTATCATCATTCAAGATAGAGGGCTTAAAAAACGATAAGATACATTTTTGGTCATGATTAGCGGTTGCTATATATTCTCTTTTTGTTTCATCTCCATCAGGTATGTCTATTCCGATTACAGTTGAATTCAACGCTCTTCCTGCACCGATGAATGGCATGCTTGTTGGTCGGCTTGTGCTGGGCCGGCTTCCACTTGGTCTGCCCGATTCAGTGCTTTCAACAGTTCCTGCAGTGATACAGTATACAGCATCAGGAACGGATACTTCATAAGCTTCCAATGTTCCTCCTCCCCAATATGGTAGATGTCCGTCACTGACTTCAATGTCGAATTCAAATTTATGATACCCCGTTCTCTTATAACTGTTGGATGTCGGGTCATACCAAGCATTCGGGTATTTCGATTGGATAGCACTCGTAGATTCATAGGTGTCAGAACCGTCTGTTATAAATTCATCTGATGTGAGACGAAGTTGTTTATAGTCTGGATAGGATATTTCCGGATGCCCTACTAAGTACGGTGTTAAGTCAGGTACATCAGTTTCGTTGATGATATCTTTAAAAAATACCACACGGACAGAACGAGCACCTTCATCTGGTACAAATTCACAACAGAATTTTTTTCGATATACATCCAATACGTCATTACACATACAGTCGGGTACGAGATGAGATAGCTTTATCATGCCATTGGCTAGGCTGTCCATAGTATTATTGATAAAGACTATATTCTTAAAAGTAGCATCACTGGTGATAGCACTCTCTTCCATCGTATATCCAAAATATTCAAATAGTCTTTTCAATAGATAAGAGCCACGGATGAATGGTGACATATAATAGCCTGGTGACAGAACAATCGTGTTACCGTCAACCGTTTCTGTTTGCTCTTTTTCATTGACAAAATTGTATGGACCATTGCGATAGCTTTCTACTTGATTTACTTCTTTTTTCATATCGTCCATTTCAATACGTATAGGGAAAATGGCGAAGTTCTCGTTAGATCCGTCCAATAGACTTCGACAAAATTGAATGCCTTCTTCTACGGTGGTTATTCCTGGTACGGTTTCATCACCAAATATCTCCATCAACGATATATTTTTCATCCTTGATAGGAAAGCACCATCATTCATATAGAACGATGTTGATATACTTTCACCCCTTTGGGCGCTGAGAACAGCTTGCCTGCAGGCCATCATGTATCCCCCATCTATGAGGGTACATGATATTTCGGCTGCTTGTTTATTGCGATTCGCTAACAGATCCGGATAACCGGTCAATTGTCTGTTCAAATCTGTATCAGGCAGGTCCAAAGGCAGGCTCTGTTCCCCATACTCATTGAAAAACAAATTAGGCTTTTCTATTTCAATTTGCGTATCAGAATTCAATTGATACGCTTTCTGGCTTTTGTTATGTATAATTTTCATGATGCTCTGTTTTTACTACCAATGGCTTTGGACCGGTTACGTTGTTTTTGTTTTCGTTCCAACTCACTCAATACCACAGAGGCGGGTACGCCGTCACTGGTTAATGTCTCGATGGCTCTGCTCAGGCGTACAAGTAGAGTATTTAGCTCTATGGGTTGTGTTTGCTTTACATCCAGTGGCTCATAGTTCCCATTGGCATGTTGCGCAACGATTTGGGTGCCTATGTTACCTCGACGTGCATCCGCGATGGCTTCCAATACAACCGGATAGTTGATGTGCTGCTGCAGACGCCGCAAATCTTCAGTATTGATGATTAGTTCTCCTCCTTGTTCACTGATAAGCGCTGGCTGTGAAACAATGCCGGTTGGTGTACCTATATAGGGGACACCTGTATATAGCTGTCCGTCATCAGCGCCAATCACGTCATATTTACCAGCTGCATGCTGTGTTACGCTACCGGTGGCCACACGATGACCGGTAAATCCAGATGCTCCGCTACTGCTACTGTTTTCACCACCATTTTTTGATGGACGTTTACCTAGAAGGCCTTTCAAAGCGGTCTTTGCAGTCATCATCAAACCGCTGACAGCAGCTGCTATAAGCGCAGAAGTGCCGATACCGGCAATACCTTTTGATGATATTTCTTTCATCGTACCTTCAGCGGTTGCCGCGGCTGCCGAAGCTGCTAGTTCTGTCAGTTTGGCGGTGATCATATCATCTACAATATCAAACAAAAAGTCAATCATGACATCGCCTAGTGCTTCCAGTGCGTTTTTCTGTCCGGATATAACTTCACCTACTGCAGTACCGAAAGCGTCTGCATGACCTTTCATGGCATCAAAGCGTTTCTGGTATTCTGCTTGCAGTTCCTTGGTGTTTTTCTTTTGGTCTTTAACCTGTTTCAGGCTGCCTTTCTTCTGTGCATCTTCAAATTCCTTCTGGCATTTCAGTTTGAAGTCAAGCAGCTGTTCCTCGATTTTTATACGGGCATCCTTATCAAGCCCGGAGATTTCCAGGGTGCGTTGCAGGTGGGCCATCTCCAGCTGTTCCTCGGCTTCTTTAAAAAGCTCATAGCTGCTCAGCTGTTCGTCGGTCTGGTTGATATAGGCTTCCTTCAGTTCGATTCGCTGTTGGGCATACAGTTCATTTTCGGCAGCGATGGCGGCTTTCAGCGCATCCAGTTTGGCCTGTTGGTTTGTAGCATCACCGGCAGGTGTCACTGGGCTGTCATCGTTATTCACCACTGGATGGCCGGTCACGACCGGGTCAATCGTCAGCGAGGTTTGTGCTATCTCTTGCTGCAGAGTTTCTATCTCTTGATTGACACCCTGCAGGGCTTGCTTGGTTTCATTCAGTTTCTTCAGTGCATTGCTCTCTTTTTCGGTTCCGAAATAGCGAGAGACCTTGGCCACAAATCCGTTGCGGTCATAACCGCTCAGGGTGTTTTGTTGACGGATATCCCAGTAAGTGTCACTTTCATCACGTTCTTGTTTGTCAAGATCGCGTTGTTTCTTATAGAGTTCTTCCAGTTCTTCCTGGGCCGCCTTGAGTTTAATCTGTTTCTCCAGCTGCACCAGATAGGCCTTGATGGCTTCCGTGTTGTTGTTGAGCAGGGTACCTTCGTCACTGAGGGTAGCGTTATAGCCGGGTACGATGCCTTTCAGCTCGTTCAAAGCTTTCTTCCGCAGATCGAGCGATGCCGCATTGTCTTGAATGATGCCATTCAGCACACGGATACGTCCTTCCTGTTCAGAGAACTGTTTCGTGACTTCGTGGGTTACCTTTTTCAGTCCGGACAGAGAACCGGCTAATTCTTCCTGCCGGGCCTTGGCATCATACAGTTTTCCGATATAGGCACCGAGACCGACAAGCAGGATGCCGAAGATGTTTTTCGACATGACTTTCCGCAGGTCCTTGAATGAGGTGATGGAGCGGTTGTTCCAGGCTACTTGCAGTTTGGTCCAGGCGACGTTCAGCTTTTGGGCGGTCAGATAGGTACCGTAAGCGATAGAGGCTCCGATAACGGCTCCCTTATGGTCGTACAAGACAGAGACAGTGACATTCATTCCCCGCACAAGCAAGCTCGTGCTTGATATCATGTGCGACATCAGCGGCAGCAGCTTTTCACCTAGCTGGATAGATACTTCGTTAAACCCTTTTTTGGCTTTGTCCAGCCCGGCCTGCACGGTGGTATTCTGCACATTAAATTCCTTGAGGATGGAGGTTCCGTCCTGATAAGCGTTGTTGGCCAGCTCCTGACGGCTGCGCACTTCTTCGGCTTTCCCGGCTAGTACGGCGAGCATCGAGGCAACCCCGGCACCTTCTGTTTTCAGATCACCGAAAAGGGGGGCAAGGTCGGCCATGCCGCCTCTTTTCTGCAGGGCAGAGGCGAAAGTGAGCAGGGCTTCGTTGGCATCGGTGCGCACCAGCTTGGCAAATTCCTGCAAATTCAGACCGGCTACCTTGGCAAATTTCTCGGTGTCGGTCATCATCTTCAGCAGGATGTTTTGATAGGCGGTGGCGCTGGCTTCGTTGCGCAGCATGTTTTCGTCCATCGAGGCGGCAAAGCCTAAGATGTCGGCCTGGCTGATACCGGCCTGATTGGCGACACCGGCGACACGGGCGGTGAACTCTACCAGGTAGGCTTCGGCGGCGCTGGAGTTCTGCGCCACCTCATTGATGGCTGAACCGGTAGCTAGCATGGCACCGCGCAGCCCCATGCGGTCATCCTCCCCGAACATCTGGGCGAGCTTGCCGATGTTGGCCACGGCATCTTTGCCCAGATCCTCACCCAGGGCGACATTGATTTTGTCGGCGGCATCGACAAAATCCAGCACATCCTGCTTGGCAGTGATACCCAGACGACCGGCATCACCGGCCAAGGCATTCAGCTTGTCGCGCGCAGTACGGGTATCCATCTTCTGCAGGGCCTCGTTGAGTTCCTTCACCTGCTCGGTGGTCATACCGGTGTATTTTCGGACATTGCTTTCCGCTTCTTCCATGTCGGCATAGGCTTGTACACTGCTGCGCATGGCCATGGACAGACCGGTGACACTGGCTACGGTAGTAGTGAAAAGGCCGGCATATTGGTTCACCAGATTGGCAGCTTTGCCAAAGGTGGTGCCTTGACAGCCTACTTCTATCCGCATTTCTTTAGAGGCACGGGTGAGGGCTTCTGTCACCCGACGCTTCTGCTCCAGGGCGGCGTTGTATTGTGCGGTGCCTCGCACTTCGTTTTCCAGCGATTTGATGATTTGTTTCCGCACACCCAGCAGTTCTTGGTAGGTGGCTCCGCTCAGGTTCTTCAGGATACGGTCGGTTTCTTGTACTTTCTTTTCATAGTTCTGCAGGGCGCGGTTTTTGCTTTCCAACTGCTTTTTCAGCTGCTTGCTCTTTTCTTCATAGTCGGCTTCTTGCCCGGTGAGCTTTCCCAGCTTCGTTTCCAAATCGGCGATGGCCTTCTTTACCGGTTCGATGCCCTTGGCGGCTTCGCTGCCGTCGATATATATTTTTATGCTTCTGTTCAAATCTTGTCCTGCCATGATAATAGATGTTATTGACAGATACAAAAATAGCCCGCACAAGGCAGGCTATAAAGGACAGTATTCTATCCGGTTAAAATGTACATGACAAGCTATTTAGCAGTCTCCTTTATGCAGGAAGGCAAATGCTAAAAACAGCAGCAAGGCTAAAGTAATCCAAATCGTACCCATATTCTTTTTTATTTTTTATTCTTCCGCAAGATAAACATTTCTTTTCATAACAACGCGCTATTTGTCGATAAAGATTCGCGTTGCATCGATGATCATCGTGTCAAAATATTCCGTGACGATATCCATCAGCTTAGGCAGGTTGCGCTTGACAACCGGGTCAAACCACTCATAAGCTTTGCGGTTCCCGGTGCCCATGCTGCCCGTCAGGCTGGCCGGATTGGTGTGACGCACGATTCCGGTACTGACTTCGATGCCGTTGATGCGCTTCAGCTTCGTCCATTTTGACCCGATATAGCCTCCGTAACCCTTGCCGGCTCCCTTATGGATGTAGATACCATGACGCGGAAAGCTGAAGCCGAGCCGGTTGATCAGCCCGTACTTGTCTGTATAGGTGCGGGGCTCCAGTTCACGGGCGATGCGCTGACTCTTCACGGATATCGAGGCTCGCAACTGGGTGACGACCGAGTTCTGCCATTTCTCCACGGCTTCGTTGAAGGCTGTCAGCCGGTCGGCATCCTGCGCCAGGCTGTATCGCTCCACTTCGCTGACAGTCTCCAGGCGGATGAGCTTGCTGCTGTCTGCTCCGGACAGTCGGTCGGCACGGCGACGCGCGGCGTTATAGCGTCGGGCGGCCTCTTGGCTGGTGGCTAAATTCTTATAATATCCCATGATGCATCCTCCTTATTTCTTCCAGTCATCGGGGTTCAGCTGCAGATCATCCGGTTCATCGATGCTGAACGAGAGCATGCAGCCATAGAAGTTGTCACCTATGGGGCCGATACCGTTCATCTCCGTATTCCGGTTCAGATAACCCATCAGGTCTGGGTCATGCAGCAGCAGGTTCCGCACCTGTTTGCATAGCTTCCGGCTCTTATCAATCGCAGCAGTGATGCTGGCAGGCTGGTCTCCGATGGTGGGACTTGCGATGATATAGGCGTAGTGACGGGTGTCCATAACGCCGTCAGCCCGGTTATAGTTTGATTCCGATTCACAGCCGTCCACGGCAATTAGGATGAACCCGTTGACCGAACTCAATACTTCTTCCAGCTCGAACAGATCCTCCAGCCCGTGAGCTTCAAAAAAACGCTTGCGGCCCTGGTGGTGGTCTATCGCTTTCAGCGTGGAAGCGATACGTTTACCATATTCAAAGTGATTATAAATTTCCATACCTACACAATTTTTGTTTTCTAAACAAATATAGCCTGCATCGGGCAGGCTATAAAGGACGCCTCACTTGGCATCATACTAAAATAAAAACACATGAGTAAAAAAGTTTCAATCTTCAGGCAGCAAGATACAAATTAATTCCTTCAGTTGCTCAGCAGCCACAAACTTTTCTTGCTGGGTGGCGGTGCTCGATGTGAGCACAGTCAACAGTTTCAACGCTTCAGTCCGGTTCATTTATCGCCTCCTCTCTTGGTTTCTGACATCTTGAGGGCGGCATCAATGCAGTCGCGCAGTTCTCGCAGGTCAGCTTCCGTCAGCTGGCGGCCTGCTGGGATATAGTTCCCTTCAAAACTGATATCATAGATATATTCAGAGACACCTGTCTTGTCACAGGCGATATGGCATTCCACAAAGATGTGGCTGTTTCTTACAGTATCACTCATCGCAGACCTCCTTCCTTGATAACAGGCAGGGCAGCAGCCACCAGCCACAATCCACAACAGCACAAGGAGAGCGTAGACAGGCCACCCACGGTAGCGAGAGCGGTCAGCGACAAAGACAGATTGCCCAGGTGCAGCGCAGTACGCTGGGTGACGGTTTCACCGACGATCGATGACAGGGTTTCGTTCCGGCTGGACAGCCAGTTTGAGAGAGAGGTTTTCATTTTGCTCACGACATTCAGTTCGGGAGCAAACACAGATGCACGGCCAACGGCCTGAGTGACGGCATTTTTAGTTTTCATAAAATTCACTTGTTATAGCAAAATGGCAGAAAAAAAGAACGGCTACCAAACCCGTTGCTATAACAAGTGATTCAACCCCGCCGAAGCGTTGGAAAAATTTGTTCGGGAATGATAGCCGCAATAGTATATCGCTATACTCATGCAATTTCATTATATGATTCGTACAAGATGCCGCGCACCGGAATGCCGTCACCGATGGGCACAAAAAAAGCCCAATTTCGCAATTGGACAAATAACCGTTGTCCGTCGGGGTTGATTAACAAGTCAACCACTTGTTATAGCACTGCAAACATAGTGATAATATTTTTATCACGCAAGCAATGAGCGGTTATTTTTAAAAAAATCATTATTTTTGTATAGACTAATAACTACAACTATGGCATTTACAGATTTTGACGAGACAAAAATAACGGATGATTCAGCGGCTACGTTGTCCATCGAGGTGTTGAACTATTACAGAGACCGCCTTCAAAAGCGGATGGAGATCTATTCTAAACAGGCTGACGATATGACAGAGAGGGGTTACAAGCTGATATCCATTTTCATTACGTTATTGACAGTGGTACTGTCTTTCATCTTCTACAGACAGTCATTAGACGAATGTACAGCAGCCATGGCTATACTGGCTATATCTACAACAGTGTCTATCATACTGATGTACCTGGTCATTCTACCGCGTACTTATTATCCGCAAGGCAGGTCACTCGAAGAACTGCAACCAAACCGCTATGCTCAGGCTTTTTCTAAGACACCGGATAATGAGCAGATAAGATGGGTGCTGCGTGACGAGCTGAATATGCAACAGGATGCTTTACTCAATCAATGCCGCTTAAACGGCAATCGCGTGTTCTGGTTCAAAGCAGCTTTATGGGTGATGATGATAGGAGCGATGCTTTCAGTGGCGACATTCATAATTGGGTGGGCACTGTAGCACCAGTAGAGGTATCAGGTCTCACAGGTCTGGGTGTCGGAGTCGGTGGTGGTACGGGTTTTTTACTCATATTCCTTTTATGGTAGATTAAAAAAAGAGCCCGCTGTGCAGCTCAGCAAGGCTCTTTTTGATTGTCTTAAATGATCATTAATGTATTGACAATGCTGCATGGTTTATTTTATTGCCGATTTCCTTGAGGGCATCGGCGAGCCGGAATAATTCTTCTTGAGTGAAAGCGGCTGGCTTCCCATGCACCAGATTACCATTCAAACGCTGGTAAAACCAAGAGCTGCTTTTGCCAAAATATTTTTTTGAGAGAGCCGATACAGATATCAGCGGCAACACATCTTCCAGTTGATCCCTCAGAGCAATCTTTTCTTTCAGTTCACGGGCTTCATGCGCTGTCCGATGCAGAGAGGCGAAGTCTTCTTCAATCGCTTTGAATACGATTTCCTTGTCAGCTTCGTTCAATCCGTTCAGAAAGTGTTCCAGGGCTTCATCGGCACGGACACGGTCTTCGCCAGTGCTGTGTATGCTTAATTCTTTCAGTCTGAAATATTCCTTTCGTACATCCATATTATAATTGATAATTTGATAAAAAGAGCCCGCTGTGCAGCTCAGCAAGGCTCTTTTTGGTTGTCTTAAATGATTATTAATGTATTGACAATGCTGCATGGTTTATTTTATTGCCGATTTCCTTGAGGGCATCGGCGAGTCGGAATAATTCTTCTTGAGTGAAAGCGGCTGGCTTCCCATTGACAATAGACCCATTGACGCGTTGGTATAACCAAGAGCGGTCCTTGTTGAAATAATGTTTAGCAATATAAGCCAAAGGTACGATTTCAATGACGTTTTCTAATTGTTGACGTACATTGATGTCCGTTCTTTTACGGGCTCTTTCAGCCCTGCGTTCAGCCATGATTTCACGCATCAGACGGCCTGCTTCTTTGCGCTGCTCGATGTCCAGTTCTGCATTCAGTGCAGCAAAAGCAGCATCAGCCTTTTGCTTACCGTCACTTGTTTCAGACTGTAACATCAGCTCAAATACCTCACGAACCCTTTCTTTCAAATCCATATCTTATAGTTTTAGTATTCATAAAAAAGAGATGCTGTTAACTTGGTTGATAAGAGCCCCCGAAGGGGCTCTAAATCATTCATTTTGCTTTAAAATCTCAGCTAATTCCAAAATCAGCTTTTTAATTTCATCAGCAAAATCCGACTCTGAATACCAACCTTCTTTTTTGAGGTTATCTTCAAATCGGAGGAGGGACTTCAATTCATGAAGCAATTCCTCCCGGTCTTTTAGACCTTCCAAGTTGTCAAACATCTCTGTCATTTAAGACACTGCAAAGATAATAATCTTTTGATTATTGCACAACTTTTCAATGATAAATAATCATCGTTTGATTATTTTTAACACTACAGCTATTTTTTCAGCCTCTCTTCCATCCGTTCCTGTTCCTTGAGTATTTCATCCAACGAGTAGAAGGCATCCATCAGCCATCCTTTGCGCACCTGGTCTTTCTTGGTGACATCATGCTGGGCGAGGCTGTCCAGCAGGCGAAGCTGGCTGTCCAGCACGTTCCGGTGGCTGGATGGGCCGTCACCGCTGAACAGACGCGGGAACAGGCGGCTGTAGTGCTGCAGGCTACTCTGCACGAACCACAGCATAACTAACTTCCGTTCCGGTGTGAGGGTCTTGAGCTGCTTCACGCTATTCTCTATCGTTTCGACATCGAACTGGCCGTCCGGACACCACACACAGGCCAAGACTTCTTCCAGTTGTGCCGATCCGTCAATCATGCCGCTCAGATAGGTCTGCAGATACATATATTGCTCAAAGCGCAGGCTGAACAGGCCGTTGCCGCTGCCTTTATAGTCGGTGCCTCCGATGACTAGGTTAGGATAGGGGTCAATGTGCAGTTCTGGCGCAATGACATAGCGGGGTGGCTGTCCGCTGGGTGATGCTTCTGCTTCAACCGGCTGCACCAGGTAGTCCATCAGTTCGGCGAGTAGCACAAATTGTTCTGCATCCATCCGGTATCGTTTCCGCCCGATGACTAGGGTCGTGATAGACGGTTCCATGCCTAGCTCATGCAGGATGATGCTTCCAAAATGCTGTGGGGCCTGTCTGATATGTGCCTGCAGGCAGTGCAGCACCATGTACAGTTTGATTTGCTGTACCGGTACTTCTTTCTGTAGTTGTCTGGACAGAAACTCCAGCTGTTCCTGACTCAGTTCATCCCAATTGCCGGGCACTTGATAACTGTCTTGATCTAGAGTGATAGTTCTCATACTACGCTAGTGAATATTTTTTTATCCTTGCGGTTAAAGTCGATGCCGGCGGTGCTGGGAGCTACCCCCAGTTCTGTGGCGTTTTCATTCAAAAAATTATGGATGCTGGCTGCATAGAAGTCGGCTTGTTCCTGAAAGAAGTTGCCGTTGTCTTCTATATCCCGATACAGCGGGCGGATCAGCGGCTGATACTCCAGCTTACCGCTGTGCTGACGTTCCTGATGTGACGTCATGCTGGTATAGAGTGCGGCACTGCCGTTGCATACATAGCGGATGCAAAGGTTTTTCAGCACCAGTTCCTTGGTGGTCAGCTTGCCGCCTTTCAATAGTTTCTCATACAGCTCATCGTTCAGCCAGCTTCGCAGATTACGTTCCTGCAGTTGGCACATGGTCGGTATCAGTTCACGGTAGGTCATTACGCTGTAGTCGATGTTCACCATGCCGATGTTCTGATATTCCTGGGCTGATTTGACCAGGCAGTTGACCGTCTTTGTCTGTTGGCTAAATTCGATGTATTCCGGATATTCCTCAGGATGCGTATCAAGGTAACTTAGCAGCCGGTCCAGCGCCTGCATACCTCGAAAAAACAGATTCTCACGGGCATTGGCTATCTTGGCTTCATTGGCGGGTGAACGCTTGCCTTGCTGGTTGTCTACCGTGATACCGCTGTCGCCAAACATGACTCCTAATTCATGCGTACCGAGCGCCAGGGCTAACGGCCCCTGAGCTCGACGCACTAACGGCACAACTACGTTATCATTCTGCTCAAGTACCTTAATCAAGGTACTCTCACCAATCTGCGGTGCTATATAGATGTCGAGAGCATCATTTAAAAAGGGCTGCAGACTCTCCCAGGGGATAGTGGCGTTAATCTTGACGACTTGCTTCAGTTCGTCGATGTCTTTGATAAATGTCATAATTATTCCTCCGTACTTTTAGGCATTCCTATGTTTTTTGTGGCTCCCGTTCCTTTGTCCAGGGTAGTGAGCTGGCAGTTCACGATTTCAAAGTAGATATCACTGGGCCAGCCGTTCATTTTCTTGGCGATATACAGCGGTGCGAGCGTCAGGTCTTGATAACGGCGCATCATGGCCTGTTCGATGATAAACAGTTCTCGGGCTTCGGTTCCGTTGATGCTCTTACCTTTGCCGGGCGAGGCACCGATGATGGACGGGTGCACGCCCATGGCATAACAGATGGTGTTGCTCACTTCTTCGCTGTCTTCGATATATTCCCCGCCGCTCATCTGTTTGGCGTCGAGCTGCTGGATGATGATATCCTTTTCTTCGTATCCCTTGACCTTATCGTAGCGAAATTCGGACACAAATCCCTTGCCGGCATTTTCTTCCCCGGCTAAGAAGTCATTCAAATCTTGCAAAAATTGTTGACGGCACTCTGCACGTTTATTGGTGTCAGTCAGTTGCTTGGCTGCATAGAGTTTATCCCAATAGCTGTCACGAATATAGACGATGTAGCGCAGGGCCATTTGGTTCTTGATAAGCGCTTTCTTATACACGGGTATGGCGGCCGAGAAGTCATACCAGCCGCTGGCAAACACACTCCACCAGTATGGCCGTGGATAATAGAATCGTCCCGGTGTGTTGATGCGCAGGTTATGTACGAACATGCGTTCTTTCCCTGTCTTCCGCTTCCCGTCCCGGTTGGGTATTAGCCCCATACGTTGGCGCAGGTCATACAGTGTATATTGCCGGTCTAACAGGGGCGTAGCGACGGCGTCAGAGGCTATGCCTTCAGCCCATTCCGCACTGTAACCATGCCACTCGCTTTTCCCGGTCTTTTCGTCCAATACAGAAATCAGGCTGCAGGTAGTTTCCAGTGCCTTGATTTGCACAAGTCTGGGCGGTTCGTTTTTGTCAAAATAATACTTCACATAGGCGTCGTTGAAGATGGCCAGGTCGTTGGCGATTTCAAGTCGGGTCTGGTCGTAATCGTTGTTTTCGATGAACTCAAAGATTTCCGGGCATTCGTCCGCCAGCACTTCTTCTTTCACTACCTTGCCGCTTTCATCTTTCTTCTTGCGATAGATCAGGATGCCGTCACCCAGGATGATCTTATTCTTATGCTCGACATTACTGCCCACGGTGACATTGCTGCCTATGTTCTTCATAATCTCGTAGGCGAGCTGATTGCCGTTCCCACGAGGTACAAATGATATTTCCGCTTTATGGTTCTTGCATGCCACGGGGATGCCATCTACCTTGCGGTCGGTCACGATATCCGTGGTATCCTTGAATACTACGATTTCTTTTCCACCACACAGCACACCATAGCAGGCATAGCCCGGCTTGGCTGATGTGAGATTCCCTTGATTTTTGATTGTCTGTTTCATATGCTAAAAAAATACTTTCATTCCGTTGATGTAGGTGATGAGACATTTCCGCAGGGTGCGTGGTTTATCCTCACCATGCACGAGGATGTTGACAGTAGCTCCCTTGCTGTGAACTGAGCTGAGCACGGCAGCTGGATAGAATACCAGTTCGCCTGTACTTTTCTTGCAGTATTGGATGCTGAACTCCAGAGGGCGGCCGTTGACGCGACGCTCCATGATGCCGATGACCTTGCTGTGATGGATTCTTTCTAACATAATTTGTTGATTTATTTCATCTGAATGTTTTGATACAAAGATATTGGCACAGACGAACGAGATAAAGGACACGTTAACGGCTGATATTCATGGACGATGCGTGTGAGGGGGAGGTGCGATAAAAGTTTGTTCCCAAATTCACGGCAGCATATAACAGAAAAAAAAATCTTTCAGCCGAAACTTTTTCCGAGGGCGCTGCGAGGTCGTTTCCGACAGGAAAGGGAAAATTTTCCCTTTATAACCCTTTTTCTTTCTGACACCTTGCATTTTATGTTTTAAAACATAGGAATGCAAGGCGCGCCGCCGCTGCCCCGGAAGAGAGCGTAAAAGCAGGCTTTCCCACACACTTTCGGGGCAGCGGCGGTTCAGCGGTAGCCGGCGGCTGATAGTACGCAGGTCTGTACCGATAAGTGCCCGAACGAGCCGAACACCCATCTCCTGCAGACCGCTTATCCTTCAGTACGGCTCAATACGGTTTCCAACCACCTTTCACCATACTTCAGTCCAATGGTAAGCGTAAACGCTTGTCGAACTTCCGTTTCTATTTCCGAAGCTCCTGAATCATATCCGGGTGGGTCTGTCGCGGTAGTTGTCCTTTTCGGCCGCGAAGGTAAATCAGATGACGACACGCAAGAACAGGCGTTGTTGGGCAAAAAAATCTCCACCCTACAGGTAGTATTCAGGCATTCTGTTTTTGCATCAATTCTTGCTTTAGTCTTTCATCTGACCTTCGAATGCGGCATAAAAGGCAAACATACCGCCGGCTGACAGACGCACCGGAATAAAAAAAAAGTCGCTTCGGGAAACGGAATCTGAAAAAGGCTCCACCCGCGACCTCAAGAAACCCAGAATAAAGATTTAAAAGTTACGATATGAAAACAAATTACATTCCAAAAGCATGGTTAATTCAATGGCATAAGCCGATGATTTCTCTGTATGAGTATGTTCCCACTCGTTTTGAGGCAACTGACAGAGAGAAGAAAATACGCTCACTGATATGGGACTTCAAAGCGGGGAAGCGCACCAAACAAGTGGCTGCAATCGTAGCCGATAAGATAACGGAAAAATTTGGTTCTTTCGCTGAAAACATTGTGTTTGCGTGCATTCCGGCAAGTTCAGCCGACCGGACAGAAACACGTTATCATGATTTTTGCGAGGAAGTGGCTAGGCTTTGCGGCTGCATGAACGGATATAACGCTATCAAGGTGGACGGCAGCCGCATGGCCATTCATGAAACGAATAAAGGGAAATCTGTCAAAAATACGGAAACTATTACTTTGAATGCTGATTTTTTCAACGGAAAAAGAGTTGTGATTTTTGATGACATCTTGACAAAGGGATATTCTTACGCAAGTTTCGCTACAGCTATAGAAAACTTGGGTGCAGAGGTGTTAGGAGGCCTTTTCTTGGGTAAAACAATGAATAATTACTATAATAATTAAGGATATGAGAAGAAGAAAAATGTACGACCCTTTGCAGTTATCCTTGTGGAATAAATTTGATGATATGACTGACAGCCAAATTTTGGCGGGTATCACAAGGAAAGAAGAATTTATAGATGATGATTCTTTTGGTAGTTACCGGATGCAGAAAATTTTTAACCGGTTGACGCCACACACGAGACGAGTGGCGGAGTCCGTGATTGAACTATATAAGCGTAGGGATATTCCGAAAATTAGACATGAGAAAATGACAAACAGCATGGCTGTCAGTGAATTGATGCAGCCGAAGATTGGCGATATTACGCACGAGGAATTTTGGATTATCGGGCTGAACAACAACAATAAGATGATTGCTCATAAAAGGATTTCTATGGGAGGTCTTGACCAAACAGCCGCAGACGTGCGGATTATCTTCCGTGAATTGATTTTGATGAATGCTACGGCTTTTATAGCAGTCCATAATCATCCGAGTGGAAACTTGCATCCGAGCAGACAGGATAAGGAATTGACCAAGAAAATAGCTCAGGCAGGCAGTATCATGAGCATAAGGCTGTTGGACCATATTATTATAGCATCCGATGGATATTATAGCTTTAACGATGAAGGTGTTTTATAAATCTTGACAATTTGAAAGGGTGGGCATAGGCGCCCGCCCCTTTTTGCGGGTCAGCGCAAAAAGGGGCGGGTCCCGGTCATAGGTGGAATGGGGCTTTCTTCCGTTCCTTCAACCACGGAGGGGTTATTTCTTACCCAGAAATACATAGCCGGTACTGCTGCTGTGGCTGGCGCTGTCTTGGAAGAAGAAGTTCATGCCGTACCAAAGTGTGTCGAATGCGTCCGTGACATGGGTCTTGTATTCGTCAGGGTTGTCGGCGGTGTCTTCGGTACTTTCTACGCTTTTGTCTTTTTCAAATCCGTTCCTTCCTTGACGGATACCGGCCTGTTCCATAGCGATTTTCAAGAATTCATTGTTGTATAGGTTGAATTGTATCCAGAGAAAATCGGGGTCTCCTTTCAAGCTGCGGTCTATCATCAGGTGCTTCCAGTCGTGCTTGGGAGCCTGACCTACATACACCATGTTGACCTGATAACCTTCGGCGATGAAGGTGCGCTCGATGGTGTCTGCATAGCTTTCGGTGCTGGTGGCATTCTCCCAGGTGAAGGTGTGGTCATAATAGACGATAATCTCCTTGTTCAGTTTCGGACGGTAGTAGTCGGCGACCCGTTTCACCAGGTCGGTCAGCTTACTGGGTGTCTTGACGTAGAATGATTTCAGCACGCGCAGGGTACCTTCATCTTTCTGACCGACGACAGCGGTACAGATAGAGGCGTTGGCATCGAAAGCGATATGGAGGGGGGCGTTGAAATCGAGGTCGCCATCACCCAGACAGCCAGATTTCTCCAGGCGGTTCCAGTCGGATCCGAGCGCACTGAGCCGCCCGTTGTCGCTGGGGGTGTAGAAATGCACGTTTTCATCGAGGGCGCTGTAGAATCCGTTGGCGATCTTAAAGATGCGCTCGTTCAGAAAGGCGGTTCGCCACACCAGTGCCGGAGAATCACGCTTCATCTGCCAAATGTAGTCTTCGCCCACCACTTCTAAGTTATCAAATATATCGTATTCACCGTAAAATAGGGTATATTCTCGCTGTTTCCCGGCTTCCGGACGGACGGGTGGCTGATAGCGTCTGGCCAGGTCTAGGTCTTTCTGCAGACGGCTGATTTTCTTCTGTACATGCTCAGTAAGCGGCTTTCGCTTATATTCCATCAGCTCTTTATAAAGGGTGCGGATAAGGTTGATGTGGTCGTTATTCATTTCGTTGACCTTGTCCAAGAGCCAGCGACCGACTCCGCTGGTGGGCATATCGCTGGAGTAGCAGGTACTGTGATGGTGCGGGCAGTGGCCGAAATACTGTACATTACCACGATTGGCCGGGTTGACTTCGGTCTTGATTTTGTCATAATTCAAGAATTTAGCTTCAGGTCCTATAATCCAGTCAATACTCATAGAGTTGGCTGACATGCTTTGGCTGAAGCTCAAGATCACCATCACGGTGCCGTTCCAAAAGTGAAAGGCGTTGGCCCATCCCTCGCCGGTAAGCGGTCTCACAGGGTCACGATAGCCCATCGAGGCCGGAGCTTTGTGCCCGACCACATAGTGTATGTTTTGCACATACCCCCATTCGGATAAGGCTTTACAGATAGCCGGCAGGGTGTTGCTCCAGGCTTTGGCATAGCTGGGTGAGATGAGAGCGCCCAGGCTGCCGGGCATTTCCCACACGTTTCGCAGGATGAAACGGGCATCAATGCCTTCTGATTTTCCGGTACCGCGGGCGGCTAGAATGACTTCATCATGCGCACCGATAGCCATGCACTGGCGCTGCATGAGGTTGAAGAATTTTTTTACGACGTTGGCGGATTGGAGCCAGAGGTCGTGCATCGAAAATTTTGCGCTCATAACAGTCCCTCCTGTGTTCCCAAATCGTCCAAAACTGCACTAAAATCGTCTTTTCTAGCGATGAAATCGCCATTTTCGACCGTTTTCTCCGTATTTCCGTTCTTTAATTGAGAATTTTTCTCATTTTCTTCGTCTATCACTTCGGCTTCTTCGGCATCTGCGTAGGCTTGGCCTTTGGCCAGTGCACGCAGCTGTTTGCGACGTTCTTCCAGGTTGTCTATCTTGGTCAGACCTTCAATCAGGGTATAGTCGTCGGTCGGTTCAAAGCTGGGCGGTATCAATTTATCAAAATCAAACTGAGAGTCTTCCTTGTCGCATCGGGTGTACTTTCCGAGTTTGTCCAGAGCGGCGGCTGCACCCTTGGCATCTCCTTTGTCCATCGCCATGGTGTAGGCTTTCTTCGCGCCCTCGACAATCAGGTAGCGGTACCAGTTCTTGGCGGCCAGCTCAATACTGCCCAGCAGCCGGTTGCACATGGCGATATCCCGGTAGGCTTGGCTTTGGCTGACGGGGTCTGCCATACCGCCGCATCCGTGCATCAAAAAGTTCACGAGTTCCTGATCCTCCACAAAGGGGTCTTGCATCCGCTTGCTTACGCACAGCATCATGCGTTCACGGATGGCTTCTTCCTTAGGCGTCAGGTACTGAACGGCTTCTTTTTTATCCTTATACAGTACGCGCTGTATCTTGTCAAAGGTGGTGTCTGTTTTCATTCTTTCGTTATTTGTTCTTTAATGTAGCCGTCCACCAGGGGACCGGCTGCCGGTGATCCGGCTTTGGCTAACTTGATAACAGTCTTCCGGAGCTCATATTTGGTTTGCAGCCGTCCACGGTGATAGGCGGCATACACATCGCTGTACTGGTGGTTCCGGCACATGTCAACAAACAGTTCCCGGTCGTCTGCGGGCAGTTCCAGCAGGATGGCGATTTCAGCCGGCGGCAGCAGGGCTGACGACAGTTCCTGTACTTTTTCTAGTTGTTCATCATTCAACGTCATAGGGGATTCCTCCGTCAAAACTGGTACTGAATGCGGTCTTAAAATAATCAAAGTGGCGCCCGGAGGTGAAATAAAATCCGTCCTCCCAGCGGTGGTTCTGGTTCAGATTGGCACTTCCGCAGATGCCGAACTGGTACCGTTCGTTCTCGACCAGCAGCAGTTTGGCATGACAGCTGTCGATACGGATATCTGGTGTGATACCGGCGGCAAACAGCATCAAGGCCAGCTTGTGTCGTTTGACGGTCATATCGAGCAATAGCCGCAGGTGGCTGATCTGTCCTTCTTCCGTCAGAAAGAACAGCGGTCGCAGGCTGTCTTCCGAGACGCTGAAGGTGGCGATATCCACATGGGCAGGACCGATGGCTGATAAAAGAGAGGGCAATACTTCGTGTATTGCCCAGTCTCCTTTGTGCATAAACGGTTCGATGCTACCGGGCACAAGTGCTAGCGGAAAGTATTTATTCAGCAGCTTCATTATCTGGATGATCCGTTGCGTTAATCTCGGCTTCGATTTCAGCCAGCTCTTTTTCGTAGGCCGCGATGCGGGCCATGGCATTGTCATAGACCACTTGACGGCCGTCTTTCTGAGCCTTTTCTGCGCTTTTCTGTGAGTTGATGATGTTCTGCTTCAATCGCTTCACGGCACGTGCTAATTCGTAGCCGCGCACCACAGCATTGTCGCTGTATTGCGGTCGTTCCGTTTCCACGTTCAACTCACCTTTACCTTCTGACCAGGCGTCGATCTGTTGCCACAGCTTCCGTCGTTCATCGTCCAGATCGCACAGTTCTTCAGCGATTTTCTGACGGTCTTCGTCGCTCAGCTCCGAATTGGTCAGGTCGTGGTGAAGGGCTGAATAGAGAGGCACGATTTCTTTGATACGGTCATATTTGGCACGGATGCTCTTGGGCATATCGCCTTCGGTGACGACTTTGATACCGGGCTTGCTCAGTTCCTCAACTTCTTTCTGCAGTTGTTCGATGGCGGCGGTATGTTCCTCCAGCTGCTGCTGCAGGTCATCATAGTTGCTCTCTGCGTCATCGCGCATATCTTCCGTAATGGCGAGCAGTTCTGATTTGATAGACTCGATGGCTTCCTGATGGCGCTCGATGGCTTCTTCTTTTTCTGCTTTCAGCTTTCCGGCCACATTTTCTATGGCTTCTTCCCATTCGTCCGATGCAGACGGATACAGGTGCGGTTCGATGTCATACTGACGTTCAATTCGTACCAGGCAGTTTACCAACTGGGTAAAATGCGGGTCAAATGTGGCAACATGGCCTTGTGCCTGTGCGAAATAGGCGCTGTATTGCTGTTTCTGTACCGGACGGGCTAGGTGTTCAAAGAGTTTCACGCCTTCGTCATAACTGCGATGGGCGTTACTGCCCCATGCTTTCAGTCGTTCAATATAGTTCATAATTTGGGTTGTTGGATTAAAAAAACGGTGAGAGCGAGTGTTCACCTCACATCCCACCGCTGACTTTATCACACTCAATAAACGCACATCATTCTTAACCGCCAGCAGCTTCAAATCCACCAATTTTGCGGATATCTACCGGAGTACCCATCAGCAGGGCGCTGTAGTTGCTGTCACAGGTAGCGGTGAAAGTCATACCGCGTCGGTCCGAACGTGCCTTACCGCCGCTAAACGACGGCGCCGTAGAACAACACAATCCGGGCTGACCAAGCAGGAACTGCTGTCCGTCAACATCCTCAAAGATGTAATAGCCGCGCGTGTTCTTGACCAGCGAGGCAAAGGCATGCATTTCGGGCGTATTGCCGGGGAAGAAGAAGCTCAACGTACACTTATAGCTGATACCGTCTGCTTCGCCTTGCTGCTCGGCTTTATAATCTACTTCGGCATCCGTCGAATAAAGGTAGATAGGCTGCTTCACGGCGCTACTGGTGACAAAACTAAATGCTCCTTTGGCCGTAACACCGTCTTTGTTATCTGTGGCTGTTTTCGGATCGGGAACAGTGGGTGCCACGGCGACAGCATCTTCAGGGATGAATAAGAGATGGCCACGGTAGCCACCCATATTGTTGTGTCCCATTTCCCACTTCAGCGGGGCGAATGCCATACCGGCTGCCATCAGGCAACCTCCGTCCTGGCAGACATCAAGGGCAAAGGCTTGCTGCAATTCAGGCAGCAACAGACTCATGCAGAACATGAGCAAAAACAAGAATAAGATATTCTTTTTCATTGTCTTACGTTTTTTAATTAAACAATAGCATCAGCAGCAGGATGGCATTCACCCTGCTGCAAAATCGATTAAGTGTAAGCAGCCGTTTCCACCTTCACTTCACCAGCTTTGACAGTCACGGTCTTTTCGCTCGGTTTTGTCTTTGATGAAACTTCACCAAACTGGATGGTGTGGTTGCCGGGCTTCAGACCAATCATATACTGACCGCTCATGCGGCTGCCGACTTTACCCTTGATACTCCAGGTACCCTTGCCGCCATCATTGGACAGCGTGACCTGCACACCACCGGTGTTGCAGTAGTCGCCGGCCAGATCGAGCGATTCATTCTTCTGCTCATTGGTACGGAATACCTTTTCGTGCCAGTCGTTGACGCGGGTGTCATAGCCGGCCTGCAGCCAGAACTGCCATTCGTTCGGGTCTTCATAGATATCGCGGATCTGGCAGAACTTGCTAGCTGCTTGCGTATTGAACGCAAAGTCCATATTGCCTTCTTTCTGCAAGGTCAGACGTGAACCACGGCCGAGGGCTTCATGGGTGACGACGTTCAGCGTGCGGCACAGCGCATCTTCACGCAGACATTCAATCATGCGCTGCATGGTCGGGTATTCCTGCATCTTCAGTTTGTTGCGCAAAGCGGCACGGGCGGCGATGAGTACTGTTTCGGCACACAACAACTGCGGATTGCCGCCGATGCTGCTACGCAGGTAGTTGTTTGCACCGCCGATCCAATCAACTAAGTTCTCATAGGCGGCGTAGTCGTTTTCATCCTGCGGCATGTCGAAAGCACCCGATACGGCGAAGTTGCCACGGGCAGCGTTGACTTCGTTGGCAGTGATAAGCTTGTCGATCTTGACAAAAAATCCATCAATGGCACCCATCGGTGTCGTGGATTCTTCATCGCGCTGGGCGTGAAACATAGAATAGACAACGTCCTCGATGTGTGAACGTACCAGGCTGGTGGCGACTTTCAGTTCGAGTGGATGCTTCTTGGTGATGTTGCTCACCGGCTGGCCACCGACAATCAACAGTTCCAGGTCGTCGTACTTCTGAGAGTTTTCCTTGGTGATGAACACCACATCCTTCGGCTCAATCAAACTGGGTTCATAGCCCAAGATAGTTTCAAGCATCCCAAATTCTTTCCCGATCTTATAAGATTGGGTACCACCGGCACGGCGGCGTTCATTGATACGTGAATGCTTGCCTTGCAAGTCCATCACGTTCAACTTCAACAGGCTGGCTACTTCCTGCAGCGTGGCGAAAGGCAACGCACGCAGAGCCTTGTCATACACAACAAGAGCCTGATTCAGTTTCGATACATCAATCAATTTTGGCATAATAATAGAATAATTTAGTTAGTCTAGTTAATTAGAGTAATCCCTCTTCTTTCAGTTTTCCGCACAGACCGGCATAGTCGGTGGCGTCGGCGTTTTCGCAGAAAGAGGCTAAGTCGTTTTTCTCACCGCCTGGCTCATTCTTCGGAGCTACTTTCTTGTCTTCGTCCGGCTGATTTTTCAGATTCTGTACCTGTTCTTTCAGTTCGGCGATTTCCTTATCCTTGGCTGCAAGATTGGTTTTCAACGTGGCTATTTCTGTCTTCTGAGTCTCAGTCTCAGATTTCAAGGTATTCACTTCTTTCTGTGAAGTGGCAAGCTTCTCATCCACTTCTTTCTTTGCATTCACCAGCGAAGCATGTTCACCCTGCAGGCGGTTCATCTCACTGTTCAGCGATTCCATCTGTTCGGCAGACAGTTCAGTCTGTTCTGCCTGGTCCTCACCGACCTTCAGGAAGGCAAGCACCGTTTTCCAGCTTTTCTTCAAGTTCATTGTTTTGGCTTGATTAAGTGCTGGCACCACATTGTTCTCCATTCCGGCGGCCAGCGCGACGGAAGAGGCATTATCATATAGCCGCACGGCGTTTCCGTTGGCCGGTATATCCACGATAGAGGCTTCCATCAGTTCCCATTCGGTGACGGTCTCCCGTGTCTGGCCGGGCAGTACGACACTTTTGTCACTGCTGGTGGTGATTACTTTGATTCCGATACTGGCAGCGCGGAAGGTGCCGGCTTCAAACTTGGCGGCGACCATCTTACTCAGTTCATCACACTTGTCAAACACCGGTTCGGCGGTGATGGTGTCATCTTCCACTTTCAAGTCCTTCCAGTGACCGATGGCTTTATAATTTCCCCAAACATCAGAGCCTTCGTCACGCATGTGCATATACAGCATGATCGGATTCTTCAGAAAGCGGTCTAATCGACCGCCTTCTGTAAGGACCCGATAACCATAGCTATTGATCGAAGAGTCTGTCAATACAATTCTTTTACCCATTACATACTAAATAAAACAATAGCAAAGGTAATGAGCTAATATATAAGGTAGAAGGACTTATAATAGGGCTAATTCTGGTGTAAGGCTTGTTGATTGCAGCGTCAATTGCCACCGGTGCAGGTCACCGGGCTTACTTCCGGCTACCTGTTCCAGACTGCCGAAAAGTGGATAGTCAGGTGATCCGTACACCCAGCGGTCGCCGTTGTTGTCAATAGCGGTGACAACACAGCCACGCGACTGGATGGTTTTCAACTGATAGATAGTTTCGGCACTTAGATACCTGTGTTTTAGTTTGATGATACCTTTTATAGTATAGATAAGGCCATTTTTATCAGATTTCCCGGTGGCGGATAGTTGGATGCCGTTCACCGACGCAGGCAGCGCGTATGCGATCGATGCAGAGAGATTCACCTGCCCAGCTGCGACATTCCATTTCAAGATGTCATCTACAAAGACTAGCTCAGCTGTTCTAAATCCACCTAAATTATTTATATTTTCATTCATAACTAATTGATTTTCAAATACTATGCATTTTTACACACTTTTTACTCACTTTTCGGCTGTTTTTACCCCGAAAAACGGACAAAACACTACACTTGCTCGGTGTGGTTTTTCCGCCGATATTCGCGTTTTTTTTCTTTTCGACGCACCTGCTGGCGCCAGCGATAGTAGTTTTTCAAGAAGGCATCTTCCGTCAGGCTTTCGATGCCGTATCGCAGCATGAATCCATGCACGCTGTCGATGTAGTTGATACCGTAGCGGTGTTTTTGTTCGTCTATGAGGTCGTGAAGCTCGGCCAGCATCATCAGTTCGATACGTTGCTTCAAGATAGACTGTGAACGAGTGCCCAGGTAGTTGTAGGTCTCCGGCTGTTTACCACAACTGCGCTTAGGTAGAAAAATCTCAACATTACCCCTGTCTATGGGGCAGTCAGCTGGACGCTTCTCTAACAGGTCATAGAGGGTATGATACAGGTCGCAGTTGTCCGGGAAGCGCACAGATTTGTCTTCAAAATCGCAAAATTTGCCTTGCAGGTATTCGCGAAGGTGTTCTGGTAGTGTTATTTTCGTAGTCATATTTTGGGTAAAATTTACTACTAAGGTATTAAATATTAGCGAATTAAACAAATTATTAGCGTTAATATTGCGTATATGCTTATACTTGAACACAGTGACCTGCACAAAAAGCGAAAATTTGCAGTGCAATCGTGCAAAAGTACGGCGCTATCCTACACCTTACTCATACTCAGCAGATTAACACCGCACTTTTACCGTACTATTCTGCACGATTCATTTCAATTGCGTACTTTTCCCGTTTTTTTGTTAAAAAGTACAATTCGTACGGAAATCGTGCGCAATTCGTGCAAAAATCGTGCGCTCATAATTTGTTGTAATTCAGATGAATAAGTATGCATTTTAGAGGGTGCGCACGATTGCACGATTTTTTCCCCTATTTTTAGGGGGGTCTTTTCTAAAAATAAAAATAAAAATAAAAAATATATACGTCATGCCTCGACCCTCCCTGTGGCCACTGCCACGCACGCCTGCACAAATGTCCTATTTTCTTGTTCCTGGTGGTTTGGGGAGGCGAGGGGAAAGGGCAGACACAAAGGAGCCGCCACACAGTCGTGCGACGGCTCCTGAATGATACTCCGCGAATCATATACCTGTGCATGCGATTAAAGATAGTCCTCCGCATGATAGACTTCACATAAGAATTCATATTCCCTGGGCAGTTTCTTGACGCCTACGGCGACGAATAGTCCGCGAGCGGCTAACTCATACAACCGCTGATTGGTCGTCACAGCACCCCGAAAATTGTAGTGGTTGGCCAGCACAAAATAGGCGGTGCGCAGGTCGATGTCATCCATCGAGGATGATATGATCTTGATAGCGTCAGAAGGGATGCGGGCAAACCCGTGCTCCACAGCCAGCCGGGCTAAAGCACGCTGGCGGAGGTCGTCATCCACAGCTTCTACTACATAGATTTTATTAGATTTTTGCTTCATAATATTTGCGTAACTTGCTGGTTTTTCGTATATTTGTATAGTTTAAATTGGCATAGACTATGTCATTTCAGCCATCGGCAAGAGATGATTCTAGGCCGTTTTAACGCAGGCAATCGCCGCAGGGTTTCACCATCTTCTAAAAGTTCCAATTCCCCTTCTGTGACTTCCAGATTACCTTCAGCATAGCGTGAGGGACGCACAGACAGCATCCAGTCACAAATGATGTCTACAGCCAACGGCAGCGCTTTGGCCGTGAAGCGGTCAGATAGTTTGATTTGACAGCCGCTGGGCAGCTCGATACAGAGCCGCTGCACGGTTTGATAGAACCTCAGATAGCGTTCCGGCGCTTGTCTGTATTGTTCTACCATCCGTTCGTGGCATTCTTTCAGTGAGAGTTCAATCATATCAGAAATCTATTTTACCGGTGTGATTGTCTACAGGCAGGCCCATTGGGTCTTTCTGCACAGGCGTCTCGATGGTGGTGCTTCCGTCGGCAGCCTTGACTTGTGTCCCGATGGTGAAATACTCTACGCCTCCGGACTTGTCGTCAATGACAGGTTTTCCGTCGCGGTCAAGATAGAGAGCCAGTCCGGTCGTCGGATCATACTTTTGCGGGTTGAATACATAGCCCTTCAGCTCACAATACTTCTTAATCTTGTTCTTAAAGGCAGAGGCACTGATAAACTTGCGTTGCTGCGGGTCGTAGTTGCAGAAGGCATCATAGACTTCCTTACGCGGTGTCCGGGCACAGTGTTCTTCCGACGAATAATACTCGTCCGCCCAGGATATCAGGGTTTCCCCGATTTCCTGACGCAGCTTGCGCTGTTCCAGACGTTCGCCCGGTGCCTGCACAACACCGAACTGCAGATAGAGCTGCACGCAGTTGGCCACCAGGTTCCACATCAGATTCCATTGATGATAGTCCCACTCACTGAAGAACAGCATCCCGAAGTCATCCATCGGCTTGTGCTTGTCGTTATAATAGTCACTGAAGGCAATCAGCCACTGACGGTCGTTGAACGAGCTTCCGGTACCGCGAATAGCGTGGTTGGTCGGTATATAGACCTTCGGGGATTTGGCAAAGGGGTAGGTGATACGGCTGCCGCCCTTCTTGTTGACCGTCCAGTCGCCGGTTAGGTTCGGGAATAGAAACTCAAAGTTGAAGTTCACCATCACGTCATCGATGAAGACCAGGCGCGTGCGCTCGTCAATATCGTTCCAGATAAATGAGTCATTGAAGATATCCGCCTTCTTACCATTAATGTAGACGGTACCGACCACCTGGCGCATCAGTTCCCCGATGAGTGACTTACCGGAACGTCCGTTAGAGTCACCTACTTCCGACTGCTTGCCGTCCATGGCGACAACAGCCCGTGTCACGTTGGCATCCTTGCACTCCATGGCGAGATAGCCGATGGCGCACAATTTGCTCAACAGATGCACATCATTCTCATAGCGTTCTTCCTCCTCGATCTCGTCCGGCTGCTTCCGCCACGTGAAGTCTGAGGCATTCTTGAGGAACTGCAAGAAGTGACAGTCTTTCCCCTCTTTACTGAAGGTGTAGGTGTACCGCTCACCTTCCTTCGTGAACGTGATCAGCGGTTTGCCCAGGTAGGTTGCCTTCACGTTCTTGCGCTGCTCTGCCCATATCTGATGATTGATACTCTCATAGCCTAACTCTTTCACCGCTTCGCTGGTGACCTGCCAGCAGCGGTCGGCAAAGTAGAAGTACTGTTCCTCCCTCGATGGCTGGATGAAGTTCGGCTGGATGAAGGCCAGACGTGACATCTGAAATGGTCCTACATATTGTGTACCACCACGCAGCAGGTTGTTGTTGACAAATCGGCTGCAGTTCTGTTCGGCAAAGGCAAACATGAAGTCACGCGCATCTTCCACGTCAATGGTCTTCACGATAGGCGGGTCCAGGTGGATGTACGTCCATTCTTTCGTATCGAGAACCCGATACCGGCCGATGCCCCGGTTTTGAAAGAATGTTTTCGCGGCCACATAATCGTATTCAAAGGTCTGGCTTTCGTTGCCGGACTTGTCGGTCTTGGTGCCGACGATCCAAAACTTTTCGTCTTCATCGTAGGGCAGGGCAGGCACCATGTTGCCAGAACCGTCGAATTTCCAGGTCGTACGGCCGAGAATAAATTCCGGCAGGTCCTTCAGCTGGTCATAGTGCCGTTTCCCGAATTCCGCACGGTTGTCCAGGGCCCACAGCGATTTCAACTTCACATCATTCCAGGCCGTGATCTTGTGCATCTCGACATATTTCCCGATGCCGTTCTTCTGATTACACGCAAATTCAAGGTCGGCGGCCAGCTCGTCTTCCTTCCCGGCGAGCTTATCTGCCAAGAGGTCGTCCAGCCCCTTGTCGCCTTCCTCATTCTTGCTGATGTGGCCGACATAGATTTCCACCATGATGCCCCGGTTCTTCAGCATACGCATGTACTCCTTAAAGTTCCGGGCGGCAGCATAAAAGCACATCGGCCGCGTGTCAACGGGAGTATTAAACTTGATGTTGCTGGATAGATCATCCCAGTCGCTGTCAAATATGAAGGCGACCTCTCTCACGTCACAGACGGTGATAATCTTCACCAGGTCTTCCGGCAACGCACCCCGTTGGCCAAGGTTCTGGATGCCGCTGACAGCGATAGACGGGATGCCGTGTTTACAGGCCTTTTCCGCTTTCTTTTCCCCCTCCTGGATATACAGACGGGGTATAGGCGTTTTCGCCTTATACAGCGCACGCAGCCGTTCCGGTATGTAGATAGGTGTGCCACTGCCGGCCGGTGATTTATATTTAAACGGCTTCCCTTCCTTATCGAGATGTTCATTCGGAAACTGCCAGCGCACGCGATAATATTCTGTTGCCTTGCTTTCGGTACGGCGGGGCATCTTGCGAAGGAACGTCACCGGCATCCCGTCAAGGTCATAATACTCGATGATGACATCATCGCCCTCTACGATTTCGCCGCGCTCGTTCAGCGTGCCCGCCCTGAAGGTGCGTGCCTCAAAAATGGTGGCAGTGTCGTTGCTCTTATAAACCTTGGCCGTTACATCTTCATAGGTCAGTCCGCTGTCAGCCAGCATCCGGCTGCAGAACGACTCCACATCATTCCCCTTGGCCTCCTTGCTTTGCGCCTTCATCTTCGGTTGCTGATACGGTTTACGCTCCGGCTTTTCGTCCAGGATGACATTAAACTTCTTCGCCAGATACTCCAGCGCAGCACCGTAGTCCATCTTCTCGGCTTTATACAGATAGGTCAGCGGATTATTCCCCTTAACGTCCGGACAGCTGAAGCACTTGAAGATCTGTTTTGCCTCATTAACGTGCAGTTTGTGTGTGCCGTGACAGACGGGGCATTCCCCGATATATTCACTCCCTTTCTTCTCAAGAGAATGAAAGTCACTGATGACGGCTACAAGCTTCCCCTTGGAAGCATCTTTAATTCGTTGTTTATCATTGTCGGTAAATTGCATGAGAAAAAGATTTTTGATTGACAGAACAAAGTTGAGAGTTTTAATCCGCTGCAGGATGGACACCCCACAGCGGATAATTTAGGCCTTATTGCATAGACTTGCCAGCATTGATGTATTCTTTCATCAACAGGGTGGCCAACTGAATATGAAAGCCTCGCTGTTCATTTAGGCTATCCGGGTGTTCAGCGCTGACAGTTAATTCTACTTTATCCGTCTTATGGTTCAGATTGAAGGTCATACGCACAACCTGTTTGTTGCTCTTATTACTGAAGGTTATTTCGCAGACATCATGGATATCCGCCAGTTCTTCCGAATCCATCCACAAGTCAGGTCCTGTTGAAGTCTTCAGGTGACAGTATTTATGCACCTTCCCACCTTTTCTAATCAATTCTACTTCTTCAATGGTTGCTATCTGATTGGTACGACGTACGCGCACCTCGGTTCCTTTTCTGATTTTCATTGTTTTTGATTTATAGATTTATTCGATTTCTAATGTATCATCCGTTGTCTCCGTATGCACATAGATTACATCCTTCAGCCCGACTAATTCTAAAGGCACTTCATTCCTGAACACCAACACCAAAGCGCACCCTTCATCAATGCCAGGTATTATTCCACTTTCTATAGATTCCTTCAGATGGCCGTTCAGGCTGAAATCATATTTCGACAATGCTTCCACCACGACACAATCAATTTGTGAAGTCCACGGTGTGAAGGTTCCGTCATATACGTTAGCGAAAGGGCACATATATTCATAGGTGGGATAAGACATCGCAATTCGTTTGGCCAGCAGACTCTTTCCGGATCCAGCAGCGCCGGATATGATATAAGTAGTCATAAGATTATTCCTCCCTAAATTCCGTTTCTTTAAACAAAGGCAGATAACCGTTGATGCGTTGCTGCTTCCGTATCTTCATCTTCTTTTCCCGTTTCTTCAAATCTCTGTTGAGCTGTTCCAGTTCCAACTGCAACGGCGACTGCTCTAAAGCTTGTGTTTTCCTGTGAATCTCCGTCTTCAGCCGGGCAATTTCACGCAGATCATTTTCATCTTCCTTATATGACCCGAAGAGGATATCATCGATGGTAGCATAGACCCACAGTTCAAAATCAGGATTCAGCCATGCGGCAAACTTAAGGGCTAAGACACGGTGCATGAATGTCCCTTTTTGCTGTTGAGAGTAGTATAAATCCGATTGTGAAAAAACCTTTAAATACTCGGAATTCCGAGTATTTAAACATGTTTTAACAAATCGCTTTGTCGATTCGTTGCCCATAAAATGAGCAATTTCTTTACCGAATATTTTCGCCATCTGAGTGGCGTTTACCATGACATTCTTATCGTTGATTTCAAAATCAATGGTTTTTCCGTTAAATTCAAAAGTCTTTGTTTTCATACTACTCTCCTCCATTCATTTCCGTTTCTTTAAACAAGGGCAGGTAATCACTGATGCTTTGTCGGTCGCGCAACTTGATCATCTTTCTCCGCTTCTTCAGTTCTTTGTTGAGCTGTTCCAGTTCCAACTGTAGCGGAAGCTGTTCCAAGGCTTTCGTTTTCTTCTGTATCTCTGTTTCCAGCCGGGCTATTTCACGCCGGTCTCTTTCATCTTCCTGGTGAGAACCAAAGAGGATGTTCTCGATGGTGGAATAAACCCACAGTTCAAATGCAGGATTCAACCAGGCGGCAAACTTGAGGGCTAAGACACGGTGCATAAACGTCCCCTTTTGCTGCTGAGAATAGTATAAATCCGATTGTGAAAAAACCTTTAAAAAGGGAGAATTCTCCCTTTTTAAGCATTCGTTAACAAATGCTTTTGTCGTTTCATTCTTCATGAAGTCCTTTACATTCTTACCAAACACGGCCGCCATCTGAGTGGCGTTTACCATAACATTCTTATCGTTGATTTCAAAATCAATGGTTTTTCCGTTAAATTCAAAAGTCTTTGTTTTCATACTAATATACATTTGATTGATGTTGAAAATAGGGTGTGAACAGTCTGCTCACCTCAAAAATGAGGCGAGCAAAACCGAAATCCTGGAGTGAATAATTACGAGAAGTAAGCCGGCAGCACCATAGCGTCCGGATAACGGTTGATGTAGGTCTGCAGGTTGCGTTCCTGCTTGCGGTCCTGGCACCGGTGATGATAAGCTTGCTTGGCTTGGTAGCGTTCCAATACATCGGCCAAGAGCTGGGGCACATCCGCAGCACCGGCTGTATAATAGATTCCGCTGATGTTGAAGGTTCCCGTGACGGACACACCGTTCTTACGGGGTTGGCGCAGATAGCGCAGCGTGAAGTCCTGAAGGTCGATACCCAGACGGTCGAAATAAGCGTAAGGGTTAAGTACGGCTGACAAAGGGCTCGTTTCGTGAGCGGACGTCTCGCTGGCGCTAAGCAGTGCGCTGTGGAGAGGTTCGTGAATTTGTAACATAATGTATAATAAAAAAAGCACCCTGGCCTGACCCGCTGCTTATCACATTCACGAACAAATGCTGTACGGCCATTAAGCGCGTACACGGGGGTACCAAGGTGCCATATCTTTATAAATATGGAAACTATGTCTGCGGACATAAAAAATGCCTGCACCGATAATGCAAGCTCACGTCCTGCATTTGTTCGTATGTTATTGATAAGCGATGCAAACATAGCGGTTATTTTTTAGTTATGCAACTTTTTGTTTCACTTTTTATTTATTTGGCATGGCGGTTGGGTGCGGGATGTTACCCAACTGCGGTGCTGAGCAAGGTGGTTGGTGACGAGACGGGGTTGAACTGCGGTGCTCAGCATGGCAGTTCAACCTTATAAGACAGTCTATTCTTCCTCTTTAAAAGGCAATGACATCTGCCGGTTATTCATCCGCCATTCATCGATTGTAATCCTCATCACCTGGTTCAGTTCGGCCTTGGCATCATTCATCAGCTTTTGTGCATCGCGGAACCGCCGCTGGCAGTCCTGGTACTCTGTCACCTTGGCCTCGATGACCCGCTGCTTCTCCTTCAGAAAGGTTTGCGGCTCGGTGAAGTGCTCGTAGAGGGCATCGTAACATTCCTTCTTGAATTGAACAACCGATGCGCGCGCTTCCTCACTCACTTTGGATATATCCACCGAAAACAGCCATCCGAAGATATATCGATACGGAATGGAATACATTTCACGTATTCTCCCATCGGACGCAACCGCCTTTATGATAAAGGCGGTTGGAGCTATGATTTCATCCCGTTCGATACGCTGTCTTTGGCCTTCCGGATCTATCCCCAACGCCTCACAAATGGGGCGGATAGGTACTAACTGTTCGTCACTCGTGGACACGATATCCACATTATTCACTCTCGCAATAAGTCTTGTTTCCATGTTGTTTATTTTATGATAGGTTGATTAAAATAGCGTCGGTTCATTACTCAAGCGTTCGGCACGGAGCTGTTCCAGTTGCTTGGTCAGTCCGGCATCCTTCTGCTTTAACTGAGCCTGCTGCGTTTTGAGCTCATCGAGCTGCTGGCTGATTCTGTTCTTTTGTTCCAGGATGGAAATCTCAACCTGGTTCTGCTCGTTGATTCGCTGCATTGCTCCGGTGAAGTGCTCATAAAGGGCACGGTAACACTCCATCCGGTACCGGCGGACGGCTGGCTGTGCTTCCGGTTTCACGTTCTTAGGATTGATGGTAAATAGCCAACCAAAGACAAATTCTACGGGCAAGCAGACCATTTCATATTTTTTCCCATCAGCACCAGTTGTCATGCTGAGGGTGATAACTGAACTCAAATCCTCATCTTCTTGTAGCTTTTGATGCTGGGGTTGATAAGCTATCCCCAACGCCTCACAAATGGGGCGGATAGGTACTAACTGTTCGTCACTCGTGGACACGATATCCACATTATTCACTCTCGCAATAATTCTTGTATCCATAATCATATAAGGTTTTAAAATCATTCTTATCTAAAGTAGTCATTCCAGTTCGGCTCATCCTCGCAGTCATCTTCATCAGCGCCACGCATGGTCATTTCATAAAATCGTTGCGCCTCAATGCAGTCCACACATGAGTCAGTTCCTATTAAAATTTCGTCGGATTCTTGGCCGCAATAAGCACAGATACCATGCTCCAGTTCATCGGCCATATAAGTTCGGGTTTCAATCATAGCTTTAATATTAATTTATCGACACAAGGCAACAGCAATTCGCCGTTCAAATCAAAATCATCCGGATAATCCATGGTGATAGGATGCATCAGGGTCTCATCATATTCTTCATACGGTACACCATATTGCAGATGTACCGGCAAGTGATACTCTTTGATTCGTGCTTCAACGAGAGCAAGCAGCTTCCCGCTCATATCAGCATAATACGTTTTCATATGCGTCGTTTTTAAGTTCTTTAAATAACGGCCTATCTTCACAGACCAGCCGTGGCAAACATAAAGAGACTACTTCATATTGTTCTCATGCCAGTAGTTTATCATTTCTCCGACACTCTTCAGACCTAATTTGGCCTTGATGTTTTCCCGGTGTCGGTTCACCGTACACGGAGAGATATGCAGCTCTTCGGCTATCCCCTCCGCCTGCATGTTCAATACGATCAACCGAAAGACCTCCAGCTCACGTTCTGTGAGTCTGGTATCCAGCTGTGGGCGGCAAACAATACCTTCAAGCGGACATTCACCACGCAGAGGACAGCGAACTTCTTCAAACTTCCACTGACCAATCTGGTTAATGTCGTGGTTGTATTGGTCATATTCGCCAAAATTGCAGCGAATAAAACGGCTGACGACGCTGAATTCAAAATAGGTGCGGTTCATCGAGCGCTTACTGTACAGCTTCATCAGCGCCTCATGAGCCAGTGGATAACGGTCGCGGATGATGGTCAGCATTCCTGAGATTAGGTCCCGGTGCTTCTCAGACAATACATAGGCAGTCTGACCGACCGGTTTCACCATGACATCCCCCTCAGGGGTGTTGTAGAATTCTATGCTATTCATGACTCTGTTTTTTCTCTGGAAATAATTCTTCAACAGATTTTCCGATAAAATCTGCGATGACTTTCTTTTTAAGCATAGACGGCTCGAAGTCTCCGGCCAGCCATCGATAGACTGTTACCTTAGACGAGCAGGTGATTTCTGCGATTTTGTTGATGGTGTCTAAACGCACATTAGGCAATGAATCTACATAGTCCTTAAAAACCATATTCAATATAATTTAAGTGATTAATATTTTGTCTTATTATCAAATTCGCTAATTTAGTAGCGTTATTTCCGTTTACGTCTGCAAATATAAGCGTTAATATTAGCATTACAAACAATTATGCTAATATTTTTATATGTGCGCTAATAATATTTTACTATATGATTGATTTTAAAGCATTTAGAGAAGATAATAAATTGACGCAGGTTAAGGCTGCTGCTTATTTTGGTTGCAAGCAGAGTTTTATTTCACAAATAGAGTCCGGTTATCGCCCGGTTCCAGATACGTTTATTAGCAAAGTGTTATCTGATATAAGCATGGATGGTACTCACATGACACCCGACGAAAACGAGGTCATGACAGAACCTGTAACGGAGGTAGAACAGACGGTGCCTGCAAAATTTGTAGAAATGCTGTTTGAAGAACGTAAAAATCACGATCTGAAAGAATTAGAGCTATTGTCGCAAAATAGAGAGTTGATTGATTTATTAAAATCAGATATATCGGACATTAAAAAAACAATATCAATTGTCCACGAGGCATCGCCTGCGGCATGTGCAATTGCAAGTGGGTCCGGCTTGGTAAGATAGTATATAAAGCGCCGAAATATAACTGAAAATGCATCCCGGTCGCGTCTCGGTGGGGTAGTTAAAAAGCTAGGAATGAGTGCCGAACATGTTACGCCAGGTACCTCCACATAGCATAAATGCCCTGCCTTGAAAAAAGGTGGGGCATTTGTCGTTTATTGACTATCAAGCAGTTAACCCCTTTGTCATTTTTTGAAAACTCAGTGCAAGTGTAGCCCGGTATAATAAATATGTTCAATAAAAAAACAGACGATGTTTTTAATAGGAGCACATCATCTGTTTTTATGTATTCGAAGGCTGCAAGAGATTCTTATCTTTGCGGATAAACTATTCTTGCAGTAGCCTTTGTCAGTCGGCCTTTACCCTAAATTAGGTCTTCCTGTCTCTTTCAGTTCATTGATTACTTTTAATAAGTATTGCCCATATTGGTTTTTCAGCATAGGTTGAGCCAGTTCTCGCATGCGGTTTTCATCAATCCAACCTTGTCGGTAAGCTATGCCTTCCAGGCAGGCCACTTTGAGTCCCTGACGTTTTTCCAATACTTCGATGTAGGTAGAGGCTTCCGACAGCGAATCGTGCGTGCCGGTATCCAGCCAGGCAAATCCGCGTCCTAGTGTCTGTACTTTCAATTCTCCGTCTTGCAGAAATTGTTGGTTTACGGTAGTAATTTCGTATTCTCCACGAGCCGAAGGCTGGATGTTGCTGGCTATTTCTACTACCCTGTTTGGATAAAAGTACAGACCTACTACAGCATAATTACTTTTAGGATGTTCTGGCTTCTCTTCTATACTCAGGCAGTTGCCTTCTTGGTCGAATTCCGCTACTCCATAGCGTTCAGGATCGTTTACCCAATATCCGAATACAGTAGCTTTCTGTTCTTCTTCGGCTGTGCGAACAGCTTCTTTCAGCATTTTGGTGAAGCCTGCTCCATGGAAAATATTATCGCCTAATACCAGACAGACACTGTCGTGGCCTATAAAGTCGGCACCGATGGTAAAGGCTTGTGCCAAACCGTCGGGAGAAGGTTGCTCGGCATAGGTAAAGTGTACGCCATAGTCGGATCCGTCGCCTAGCAGGCGTTTGAATCCGGGGAGGTCATACGGAGTGGAAATAATCAGTATGTCCCGAATGCCTGCCAACATTAATACGCTGATGGGATAATACACCATCGGTTTGTCATAAATCGGCATCAACTGTTTAGAGATGCCTTTGGTGATGGGGTACAAGCGTGTACCCGACCCACCGGCTAGCACGATTCCTTTCATAGATATGTGTTTTTAAAATCTGTTTTTATAAATAAGAAACTGTCTCAACAAGGATGTTGCAGGCTGAGTCGTACCAGGTAATCGTAATGTGCTCCTTCCTGAATCAGTTCTGCCTGGAATCCGCTCTCGGCTGCATAGAGCGAGAGGGTCTGGTAATCAATGTAGAGCCAGTCGAAAGAATCGCCTTTAATCTGCTTGTATTGCATCTGGAAATCCACTTCGCCGTAATAGTCTCCGGCTAAATCAATCACCATGCTGCCATCTTCTTCTTCAAAGAGGTAGCGGAGGTCGCTGGAATCCATGTAGATACATCCGTCCGGAAGCAGCAACTGCTTCATCTTGCGGAAAAAGGCGGGCAGGTTTTCCAGTTTGCCTACGATACCCGAACCGTTCATCAGCATCAGTATGGTATCGTACTGACCGATGAAGGTGTCGGCAAACAGATTGGCCTGCTGTACTAACTTCACTCCCCGCTGTTTCATGGTTTCTACAGCCAAGGGAGAAATGTCGATAGCCTCCACTTCCTTGCCTGCTTCCTGAAGAATCAGACTGTGGCAGCCACTTCCTGCTCCTACATCCAGAATTTTTCCGCGAGCCAGTTCCAGAGCTTTCAACTCTAGCACGGACATTTCTTTACGAGTGCGAAACAATTCTCTGACGGGTATCTCATCCTCGTCGAACTGTGATGAAAACACCCGCAGGCGGTCTGCCTTACGATGCTGGACATACTCAGCTATGGCTGCCCCCATGGGGTCTTTATCCGGAGAAAGTAAATGAGTGTTCAGCATCTTTTCTATTTTTTGTTTCGGTTGGCGCGTTTACGGCGGATTTCTGCTTTCATCTTGGCAGCACCAGACCCATGGAGTCCGGTGATATAAGTTTTCTTTTTGGCTTTGGTCTTTACCTTGTTCTCTTCTTTGGGCTTGTCTTTCTTACCTTTGAAAACAATTCCGCCCATCATTGCATCTTCTATACTCATCGATTTATTTTTTTACTTTAGCTTTGATAATTTCTCCTACGTACATACGGGGTTGTCCTTCCAGTGGCGTTTGCGACGGGAGTTTCTTACATTCCAATACCACAGACGGAGTATTTTCTCCGGCAGGGTAGAAGCGTACGGCATAGCTTTCTGCCTGATCCATAGCTGTGTGAGGTTGATCGGGTGATAAGAAACTATAGATAACCGGCTTGCCCGACATCTTACCCAGTGAACCTCCGGCGTTGGCTGTCATCATGGTCATGTTGAATTCGTCAGTGCCGATGACCAAAACTAGTTTGCCGGTACCCATCTGAATCAGGTTGGTGGGCAGTTCGGCAGGAACCATTTCCGTATAGATGGTACCCGTTGTAGAAGCGGCTTTAGCAGGTGTGTTCACTACAGGATTGGCTGCAACGGTTTCGGTTTTTTGGGGAGTTACCGTTACTTTTTGTTGGGGCACAATGACTGTAGGTCCTTCCTTTCTTTCAGTCTTTTGTTCGGCCACTTCCGGTTCGGCAGGGCTGAAGCTGAGTGCATTGGCCAGTTCCTTGCCATAGTCATCCATGAAATCTACGGTTTTTTTGCGCCATTTGGCCAATCCCCTCACCAATTTGGTCTTTGCCTTGTTTAGGGCATATTTGTCGGAAATCCATTCTTCTGCTGTATACTTTTCTTCGCCTTCCCGGTATTCAAAGCGTATTTTCTCTATTTCCATACAGCATTTTTCAGGCTGGCATGTCACAGATAATTGATATTGAATTTCTGTACGGTCCAGTGAAAGGGCGGAAGAACGGAATACAATCCATTCTTCGCCAAGTCCTACCACTTGGCCTTTTTCTTGGTTGGTATATACGATTCGGCTGTTATTGGCGTTCTTTTTCAGTCGGGTGTCCAGCCACTTCTGTACGCGATTGAAGATTTCTTCTTGCCCCATACCCGGAATCTGATATTCTTTGGTAAATACAATTTTGCCATCTACTTCGGGCACTGCTCCCACCAGGTATTGGCTGTCATCTTTCTCATCTTTCTTGTCTTGTGCCAGTGCTGTCAAAGAAAGCCCCAGGCAGAAAAACACGAGTAGAAATTGTGTAACTTTTTTCATAATTATATGTGTTGTTTATATCATTCTTATGCAATATTACGAAAATCAGCCCATATATACGGACGTTTGTTCGTTATTTTATGTAAAATAGTTCCATATACAGATTAACCGTATGTAGCATTGGGATGAAATTAAACTGAATAAACGCATTCCGTTTCAAACGAAACCATTTATTCCCCAATTATTTTAGGGCAAAGAATTAAATATTTGCACATAAGTGTTGCGGATGTGCAATTTTGTTGTACCTTTGCGCCCCGAAAACCATTAAAAAAGATTTAGATGAGAAAATTTTTCTTGATTAACATCGCGATGTTAATCGTTTCAATTCCAACTTTTGCAGGAGATTATTTGACGAACACAAATCAGCATGCCACTTATCTTCGTATGGTGGCTCGTGGTGCATCCATTGATGTGGACGGTGTTTATTATAATCCGGCCGGTTTGGCATTCTTGCCCAATGACGGTGTTCAGCTTTCTCTGACTGTGCAAAGTGCTTTCCAGACGCGTGATATTGCAGCCAGCAGTTCTTTGTGGACGATGGATGGTAATAACTCTACTCGTAATTATGAAGGTAAGGCTTCTGCACCGGTTATCCCTTCTATTTACGGAGTATGGAAAACAGGCAAATGGGCGGTTTCCGGTTTCTTCGGTATTACCGGAGGTGGTGGTAAAGCTTCGTTCGACAGCGGTCTGCCTATGTTTGATGCAGGTGCTATCGGCTTGGTGGCTAAATCCAGCAAAGAATTGTCTAAGGGTCTATTTACCATTACTCCTGATATGTACGACATTACTTCTTCTATGGAAGGTCGTCAGTACATCTTTGGTGCTCAGTTGGGATTAAGCCGTCAGGTTACCGATCAGATTGCAGTGTATTTAGGTGCTCGCATGAACTACTTTTCTGGTGGATATGCCGGTACATTAAATATGAAAATGAATCCTGAAGCGGCTACCCCAAAATTGACTGGCATTTTCGAGAAAATTATTTTGGAACAGATGGGAGGAGGAAGCAATCTGACCCCTGAACAATTACAATTGGTTAAACAACAAGCTGCAGAAAAAGCAATGGGAGCTGTTCAGCAGGTTGATGGTGTAATGCAGCAGAAGGGAATTGAGTTGGACTGCGACCAGACAGGTTGGGGATTGACTCCAATTATTGGTGTGGATGTGAAGTTAGGCAAGTTGAATTTGGCTGCTAAATATGAATTCAAGACCAATATGAATATTGAAAACAATACAAAGAAAAACAGCGACCCGGACGGTACTTTGAAGGATTTCAAGCATGGTGTAAATACGCCGAGCGATATTCCCTCTTTCCTTTCAGTAGCTGCCGGTTATGAATTTTTGCCTTGCCTGCGTGCTTCGGTTGAATATCATTTCTTCGATGATAAGAATGCCGGTATGGCTGGAAGCAAAGAAAAGGCTCTGACTCACGGTACTCACGAATATTTGGCCGGTATTGAATGGGATATTGATAAGTTTTTGACAGTGAGCGGTGGTTTTCAGAAGACCGACTATGGATTGAGCGATGATTTTCAAGGGGATACCAGCTTCTCTTGTGATTCTTACTCCTTGGGCTTCGGTGCACGTCTGAATCTGACCAAGCATCTGGCTGTAGATGTAGCTTATTTCTGGACGAAGTACAGTGATTATACCAAGGTTGAGCCGCGCGGTGATATGCTCACCCAGATGGGATTGCCTACTGCAGGCGACCAGGATGTATATAGCCGTAGCAATAAAGTATTCGGTGTTAGTGCTATCTATAAATTCTGATTCATGATCCAATCTTTTATATAATTACAAACCAGGCTGCCTCGGAGAGTTCATCTTTCCGGGGCAGTTTTTTTGTAAGATACCAAACTTGTTGTATCTTTGCCGTCCGAAAAAACATGTGATGCCGTGAATAGCGGTCGTGTATTCTAGAACACCACGTAAAAAACAGGAGTTATGAAGCAACAAGTATCTGTACCTTTTATGCTTTTGGGCATTTTGTTTAATGTATGCCTGATAGCAGCCAATCTTCTTGAAACCAAAGTCATTCAGGTGGCAGGCATTACCGTTACTGCCGGACTATTGGTCTTTCCTATTTCCTATATTATCAACGATTGCATTGCCGAAGTCTGGGGATTCCGGAAAGCCCGTCTCATTATTTGGAGCGGATTTCTGATGAATTTCTTTGTGGTGTCCTTGGGACTGATTGCTGTGGCTTTGCCGGCTGCTCCTTTTTGGGAAGGCGAAGCGCACTTTAATTTTGTGTTTGGCATGGCGCCGCGTATTGTAGCGGCCAGTCTCATGGCTTTTCTGGTAGGTTCCTTTCTGAATGCTTATGTGATGAGCAAGATGAAGCTGGCCAGTGGAGGAAAACATTTTTCGTCGCGTGCCATCTGGTCGACAGTGGCTGGTGAAACAGCCGATTCGCTGATTTTTTTCCCCATTGCTTTCGGAGGAATCATAGCCTGGCAGGAATTGCTGGGGATGATGTGTATACAGATTCTTTTGAAATCCATGTATGAGGTATTGGTGCTGCCGGTTACCATCCGGGTGGTCAATGCCGTGAAGCGCATGGATGGAAGCGATGTGTACGATGATGGCATATCTTATAAAGTATGGAAAATCAATGAATTATAATATGAATAAAGAGACTGCATTAGTGGTGTTCAGTGGTGGACAAGACTCTACTACTTGCCTGTATTGGGCAAAACGTGAATTTAAGAAAGTATGGGCACTGAGCTTTCTATATGGTCAGAAACATCAGAAAGAAGTGGAATTGGCACGCGAGATAGCTCGCAAGGCTGGGGTGGAGTTTCAGGTGATGGATGTGTCGTTCATCGCTTCGCTGGCCCAAAATTCGCTGACTGATGCCACTATTACTATGGATCAGGAAAAACCGGAGGGAGGAGTGCCCAATACGTTTGTTCCCGGGCGGAATTTGTTCTTTCTGAGCATTGCGGCCGTGTTTGCACGTGAGCATGGCATTCATCACATCGTAACCGGTGTGTCGCAGACCGACTTCAGTGGGTATCCCGATTGCAGGGATGCTTTTATCAAGTCGCTCAATGTTACGTTGAACCTGGCCATGGACGAACAGTTTGTCATCCATACACCGCTGATGTGGATTGATAAGGCGGAAACGTGGGCATTGGCCGATGAATTAGGGGTGCTGGACTTGGTACGCCACGAAACGCTGACTTGCTATAACGGTGTTCCGGGCGACGGCTGCGGACATTGTCCTGCCTGTACGCTGCGCCGTCAGGGCTTGGAGAAGTATTTGGCTCAAAAAGCGTCCCGTTTCTAGCAGCTGGCTGCGATGTAGCATGCAACCGCTTGCATGTGCCGATGCAACTGCTTGCAAGTGCCCATGCAACTGCTTGCATGAGCAATGCATCTTAAAATTATTTTTTTACGAAACTTATATTAAATAGATAACGTATGACAGAATTGAAAGATCAGCTTTCATTGCTGGGAAGAAAAACAGAATACCGGCAGGATTATGCCCCTGAAGTGCTGGAAGCTTTTGACAACAAACATCCCGAAAACGATTATTGGGTGCGTTTTAATTGTCCGGAATTTACCAGCCTGTGTCCCATTACCGGACAGCCGGACTTTGCTGAAATCCGTATCAGCTATATACCCGATGTGAAGATGGTAGAGAGTAAAAGCTTGAAACTCTATCTGTTCAGTTTCCGTAACCACGGAGCGTTTCATGAAGATTGTGTCAATATCATCATGAAGGATCTGATTAAACTGATGAATCCGAAATACATCGAGGTGACGGGGTATTTCACTCCGCGCGGAGGTATTTCCATCTATCCGTATGCCAATTACGGGCGTCCGGGTACGCACTTTGAGCAGATGGCCCGGCAGCGACTGATGAACCGGGAATAAGCGAAGGTGTTCGTTTATGCTTTTCAAAAATGTACAGAGGTGTCCGTTTTCGGACACCTCTTTTTTTGTTATCTGTCTGAAAATTAGAGAAGTAATTTTTTGGCACGGAATTGGCAGGATAAACCAGTGAAATGTACTCTCAATGTGTATTCAAATAAAAAAATAATAATAAAGGACTATGGATAGAGAAATACCGAAAGAAGTAAAGCAGAAGGAACGTAATAAGAGACTGATGCGTTATGGCCTATGGGGAGTGGGCGGTATCGTCATCATCGGTGTGCTGATTTCGCTGATGCGCACAGGGGTAAAGGAGAAAGATTTGGTGTTCTCCACCGTCGACCAAGGCACGATCGAGGTAAGTGTCAGTGCGTCGGGTAAGGTGGTGCCGGCTTTCGAGGAGATTATCAATTCGCCCATCAACACCCGGATAGTGGAGGTGTATAAAAAGGGGGGCGACAGTGTGGATGTGGGTACGCCCATTCTAAAACTGGACTTGCAGAGCACCGAGACGGAGTATAAGAAATTGCTCGACGAGGAGCAGATGAGAAGCTATAAACTGCAGCAGTTGCAAGTGAACAACCAGACCAAGCTCAATGATTTGCAGATGCAGATTAAGGTGTCGGCCATGAAGCTGAACCGCATGAAGGTGGAATTGCGTAACGAACGCTACCTGGACAGTTTGGGGTCGGGCACTACTGATAAGGTGCATCAGGCAGAATTGAGCTATAACGTGGCTCAGCTGGAGTATGAGCAGTTGAAGCAGCAGTATGCCAACGAACAAGAGGTGCTGGCTGCGGAATATAAGGTGCAGGAATTGGAATTCAGTATCTTCCGTAAGGGGTTGGCAGAGATGAAACGTACACTCGATGATGCACAAGTGCGTTCACCGCGGAAAGCCATTCTGACGTATATCAATAATCAGATTGGCGCACAGGTGGCAGAGGGCAGTCAGGTGGCTATCATTTCTGATTTGAGCCATTTCAAGGTAGAGGGCGAGATTGCCGATACCTATGGCGACCGGGTAGCTGCCGGCGGCAAGGCCATTGTCAAGGTGGGCAGTGAGAAGCTGGAGGGAACGGTGAGCAGTGTGACACCACTTTCCAAGAATGGAGTCATTTCGTTTACGGTGCAGCTACATGACGACAGTCACCGCCGCTTGCGTTCCGGTCTGAAAACCGATGTTTATGTGATGAATGCGGTGAAAGAGGATGTGATGCGCATAGCCAATGCCAGTTATTATGTAGGTAAAGGGGAGTACGAGCTTTTTGTACGTACCTCAGACCATGAATTGCAGAAGCGTAAGGTGCGGCTGGGCGACAGTAATTTCGAATTTGTGGAAGTGGTGAGCGGCTTGCAGCCGGGCGACCGGGTGGTGGTGAGCGATATGAGTCAGTATCGGAATAAGAGCAAGTTGAAGGTGAAGTGATTTTTTTCAGGAGTTATTATAAGGAGTTGAGGAGTTATATAGGGAGTTATAAGGAGTTATATAGGGAGTTAGAGGAGTGAGGTGACTTTATTAAATAAAATAAAAGATGTATGTGGAAACTGTATTTTAAACAGGCTTGGCAGATGATGAAGCAGCAACGGCTGTTCAGTGCATTGTATATCTTAGGCACGGGTTTGGCCATTGCCATGACACTGGTCATGGTGCTTATTTACTATGTCAGGATAGCTCCTATCTATCCGGAGGTGAACCGGGACCGTACGCTGTATATCCAAATCATCAGTTTTACGAAGGATGGTTCGCAATGGCAGCATTCCGCTTCTTATCAGGCGGTGAAGGAGTGGTTCTACACCTTGGAAAATGTGCAGGCGGTGTCGGCTTCGCTGATGGATGAACGGTCGGATAATAGCTACATCCAGCCGGCCGACAGGAGCGGCGATTTTAAGGTGAAGACCCAATTTGTGGATCCCGCTTTCTTCCGTATTTACGAATTCAGTTTCTATGATGGGGGACCCTTTACGGAAGCTGAGTGGCAGGGCGGACTGCCAGTGGCGGTGATTACCGATGCTTTGGCCAAGCGGTTGTTTGGTACGGCAACCGGAGTTGCAGGCCGCCGTTTCTCCATGAATTTTGTGGAATACCGTGTAGGCGGCGTGGTGCGTGCTGCGAGCTACCTCACTTCCGATTCGTTTGCCGATGTGTATCTGCCTTATACCGTTGTTCCCGGATACGACCAGGCGCGGATGCCTCAGTTGACTTATATAGGACCTTTCGACCTGACTTTCCTGGTGAAAGACGATGCACAGGCCGAGGCTTTGAAGCAGGAGGTGAGCGAATTGGTGCGGAAGATTAATCTGCAGTTGGGAGAGGCCGGTTGGCAGGTGAATCTGTATAACCAGCCGCGTACGCATCTGACTAAGGTGTTCCAGTCTTGGGTGCAGGATGAGTTTGATGCTTGGGCCACGGCACGTCAGTTACTGTTGATCGTGTTGGTGCTTTTGCTGGTACCTTCGCTCAATCTGAGCGGCATGATAGCCAGCCGCATGGAAGGACGTCTGGCAGAGATGGGCGTACGCAAATCGTTCGGGGCCAGCCGGAAGGTACTCCTGAAGCAGGTGATGTGGGAGAATCTTTTGCTCACTTTGCTGGGCGGTGCCTTGGGACTGGTTCTCTCTTGGCTGGCGGTGTATGCGGGACGCGACTGGGTGTTTATGATGATGGACGACTGGGCTATCCTGCCTCCTGCTGAGGTAGAGGTGGCGCTGTCGGCCGAAATGCTGTTTGCTCCCCTGGTATTCTTGGCAGCGTTGTTAGTGTGTCTGTTCATCAATGTGCTGTCGGCCTTGCTTCCTGCCTGGCATTCCTTGCGCCAACCTATTGTGAAATCGTTGAATGAAAAATTATAGATAGAGGAGGATCATCTGATGAAATTGATTTGGAAAAGTTTATGGGCACGCCGTCGTCGCAATGCGTGGTTGCTGGCCGAACTGGTGCTGGTGAGTGTGGTGTGCTGGGTGGTGTTCGATCCCGTGATTGTGATGACGTACGACCGCCGGATGATTCCCCTGGGTTATGATGCCCACCGTCTCTGCATGGTGTCGCTGGCCAAGCTGGAACCTTCGTCACTGGGCTATGAGGCGGCTGCCGAAGATTCGGCCCGCCTGGTGGATGATTACCTGAATCTGGTGCGGATGGCAGCCGATTTTGAAGGGGTGGAGCGCACAGCTCCTGTCTTGGGTTTTGTTTATCCCAATTCTATGGGTACCATGCAGACGGGCTATGCGCCCGAAGGCGACTCTCTTCCTTGTGCCATGATGGGTAATGGCTTCCTGCCGCATACGGGCTTTTTCGAGACCTACGGTTTTCAGCCGGGACCGGGAAGGACTCTTGCCGAACTGTCGGATTATCCCTACGGTCCCGATGACTTGGTCATCAGTGAAGAAACAGCTCTTCTTTGTTTCGGTACGAAGCATGGACAAGGCAGGCGTTTTTATGAACAGCACAAACGGAAGGATGCAGCCGGACAAGTGTATGTAGATACTAACTATCTGTCTGTGGTGGGCACGGTGGGCAATTTCAAGCAGCGTAGCTATGCCCGCCCTGTGCCGATGATGTTCGAACCGATTTTATCGATTGATGTGAGCGATATTCCTACCGATGCCCGTATCCTCATCCGATTGAAAGAGGGTGTCAGCATGGAACATTTTCTGCACGACTTCCGGCCATGGATGGTGAGTCGGCTGAAAGCCGGCAATCTCTATGCCCGTGGGGTACAGTCGTACGAGGAGTTGATTGCCGCGGGTGAACGAGCTATTTCCGATCCCATCTATTACCGCAACCTGTCGCTGGCCTTCTTTTTCCTTATCAACCTGTGTCTTGGGGTATTGGGTACCTTTTGGCTGCAGACCCGCACGCGCCGTGAGGAAGTGGGCATCATGCTGTCTTTTGGCGCTACGCCCCGACGTATTGTCTGCCAGCTTATGGGCGAGGGAATGCTGCTGACCTTCTGTGCCTCGACGGTCGGTTCCCTGCTCTATCTGGGCTATGCCTGGAATGAAGGATTCAGCAACGGTACCAGCGAGAGCTATCTGGATACAGCCTCTACCTATTGGATGAATGATTTCGCCTGGCATTTCGGAGTGGTGTCTGTTGTCATCCTGCTCATCCTCTGGGCGGTGGTGCTGCTGGGCATCTACCTGCCTGCGCGAAGCATCAGCCGGGTGCCGCCCACCGAGGCTTTGCGTGATGAATAAATGATTGAAAATATTAACCCTTTAAAAATAGAAGATTATGATCAAGTTAATGAATATCAGCAAGATTTTTCGCACTGATGAAATAGAAACGGTGGCTTTGGAGAATGTAAACATTGAAGTACCTCAAGGGGAATTCCTCAGCATCATGGGGCCTTCGGGCTGCGGTAAATCGACGTTATTGAATATCATGGGATTACTGGATACGCCCACCAGTGGCACCATTGAACTGGCGGGTACCCGGGTGGAAGGTTTGAAAGACAAGGAACTGGCAGCTTTCCGCAACCGGAATTTAGGCTTTGTGTTCCAGTCGTTCCACCTTATCAATTCGCTCAATGTGCTCGACAATGTGGAATTGCCCTTGCTCTATCGGAATGTGTCGGCCAAAGAACGCCGCGAGCGGGCGGAAGAAGTACTTCGTAAAGTAGGTATGTCGCATCGCATGCGTCACATGCCCACCCAGCTCTCCGGCGGTCAGTGTCAGCGTGTAGCCATTGCCCGTGCCATCATCGGTAATCCGGCCATTATCCTAGCCGATGAGCCTACCGGTAACCTGGATTCCAAGATGGGAGCCGAAGTGATGGATTTGTTGCATCAGTTGAATCAGGAAGACCAGCGTACCATCGTGATGGTGACACACAATGCCGACCAGGCCAAGCAGACGTATCGCACACTTTCTTTCTTCGACGGTCATCTGATAGGTGAGACGCTGAATAAAACAAATACAACAACGATGTAAATATACAAGACAGTATGAAACAGCTATTCAAACAAGCTTGGGCACAGCTCAGACAGCAGCCTATCATCAGTGCGGTGAGTGTGGCAGGTACGGCCCTGGCCATCTTCCTCATTATGCTGGTGGTGATGATGCAGCAGGTCAAGACAGCCCCTTTTGCACCAGAGAGCAATTGCGACCGCTTTCTGCACGTGAAGATGTCCAGCATTACGCATAAAGATTGGGGGACCGAAAACAGTAGTAACGGTCCGTGGAGTGCGCATGCGCTACAAGATATCTATAAGCCGATGAAGACACCCGAGGCAGTGACTATCTATACCTGTATTCCCACCACCACGCCGGTCAGCCTGCCGGGAGAACCCTCGTTTGCAGTGGATATATTGGAAACCGATGCCGATTTCTGGCGGGTGTTCGATTTTGCTTTTCAGCAAGGGAAACCCTACGATGAGGCTGCGTTTACGGCCGGTCAGCCCGTGGCAGTACTTACAGAAAGCGTGTCTCGCCGCCTGTTCGGTACCACGGACGTAGTGGGAAAAGAATTTCTCTTGGCCTATGTGCCCTACCGCGTGGCCGGGGTGGTGAAGGATGTCAGTACGCTGGCCAGTATCGCTTATGCACAGGTGTGGATTCCCTATACTTCTACCAATCAGGTATACAATACCTGGGAAAGCGACTTGATGGGAATGATGTCTTGCACCATCCTGGCCAAGGACCCCGCTGATTTTCCCGCTGTCCGCGAGGAAGCCCTCCGACGGTTGGAAGCCAAAAATAAAAGCCTGGAAGAAACAGGCTATGCTTACATCAACCGCAACCGCCCTTATACGCAGGAGAAAGATGTGCTGGCTTTCGGAGCCAATTATGAGCCTGATGTAGAGGCCGACCGCCGGCAGCGGTGGATGATTTACCTCATTCTGCTCATTGTACCGGCCATCAATCTGAGCAGCATGACGCAGAGCCGTCTTCGCCAGCGGGTCAGCGAGATAGGGGTGCGGCGAGCTTTTGGTGCTACGCGTGCCGAACTGATGGGACAGCTCTTGGGTGAAAATCTGATTATCACCTTATTGGCCGGACTGTTCGGTTTGCTGCTGAGTATTCTTTTTGCCTATGTGGGCAGTGAGTTTCTTTTTGCCCAGGAGTTCAGCTATACGCTGGCACCGCCCACCGTGGATGCCTCCATCCTGATTCAGCCTTCTACCTTCCTTATGGCCTTGGCCTTCTGTTTTGTGCTGAATCTGCTGAGTACCGGTATTCCGGCGTGGCGGGCTTCGCGGATGAAGATTGTAGATTCGATTGGAGGAAAATTGCATTAAAAAGGGAGGAGAACGAATATGGAAAAGAAACTGTTGAAACAGATGAAGAATGAATGGCGCAGCAACCTCTGGCTGGCCTTGGAACTATTAGTGGTAAGTGTGGTGATGTGGTACATCATCGACCTGCTGTATAGCCGCATCGCTACCTACCTGGAGCCTCGTGGATTCAACACGGAGCACTGCTACCTGGTGCAGATGGAAGTGCTGACATCCAAGAGTGCCGACTATCAGCCTTATAATGAAACCCATAAACTGTGCGATGAGGTACGTGAATTGGCCGAGCGTCTGCGGCATCGTCCCGAAGTAGAAGCGGTGAGCCTTTCACAGAACTCCTATCCTTATAATGGCAGTAATTCAGGAGCCAGTGTAGTATATGATACGTTGCAGAGTCCCCGGTATGTGATTCGTCGTTGTGTTACGCCCGATTTTGTCCGGGTATTCCGTTACCAGGGTACCCGGGGAGAAACCCCTGAGCAGCTGGCGGCGATGCTGGAAAAAGGAGAATTTCTGGCTTCCGACAATCTCTATGAACAGCGATACGGGGTAAAACTGACTTCCTTAGTAGGGAAAGACGGATTTCACTTGTTTGGCGATACCACACATCATTTCCGTTTGGGAGCTGCCCTGCAGAATGTGCGCTATCATGATTATGAGCAGGGCTATGCCAGTTACAGCATGGTGTACAATATGAATCTGCTGTCCGAGGGTTGGATCAATGATGATAACGAACTCTGCATCCGGGTAAAGGAAGGACAAGACCGTAACTTTATTGAGAACCTGAAAGCCGACAGTGAAAAGCTGTATCGGGTGGGCAATCTGTATATCAGTGATGTGCGCAGCTTTCAAGACCAGCGCCGCACTTTCCAGCAGATTTACAGCAATGAAATGCGTAATTACCTCTTTGGGATGGGATTTTTGCTGCTGAATATATTCTTAGGGTTGCTCGGCACCTTCTGGTTCCGCACGCAGCAGCGACGTAAAGAGATAGCCCTTCACAAGGCCTTGGGTTCTACCGATGCCGGCATTTTCCGCCGTTTGCTCAGCGAAGGTTTCCTGTTGCTGCTGGTAGTTACGCCGCTGGCCCTTCTTATAGAGGTGATGTTGGCCTATTTCGAGTTGAATAGTTGGCATAACGGCACCACGCTGGAGTGGGACCGTCTGTTGTGCTGTGCTTTGGGTTGCTTTGCCTTGATAGGCAGTATGATAGCAGTCGGCATCAGCCTTCCGGCTCGTAAGGCTATGAGCATTCAGCCCGCCGTAGCATTGCACGATGAGTAGCGGTTTAATCCAGCTATCCGTCTTCACAGCCTGCGGACAATAAGCCGCAAACTGGGAAGACGGATGGCTGGATTGGTTTCATCAGATTCAGTTATGCCAAGCGATATTATCGTTTAAAAGGTGACATCTGTAAAAATAATGATTTAGCTGAAATAATCAAATCATCCGCAAAACAATTATCTTTGTGTTACTCTATAGAACCGGTTAATTATAATACAAAGACTTATGACCCGATTTAACTCTTATATGTCGCACATCAATACTGCATTCTTCAAGCAGTTATGTATTCAGTCTGGCACACTTCATCATCTTACACGCCATAGTTATTTATTCCGGGAGGGGGAGGTATGGCCTTACTGGGGATTTGTGAAGCAAGGTATCTTGAAATACAGTTGTTTCAATCAGTCGGAACAGAAATATTATAATGTGGGATTCTCTTTCGAGCATGAATTCTTTGGTGATTATCCGGTTTGTCTTTATGGGATTCCAGCCACGTTGAATATGCAGACGGTTACTTCTTGTGAACTTTATATCTGTTCTGCCGAACTCTTGAAGCAGAAGTTGGAAGAGGGTGCAGTTGGTATGCAGATAGCCCGTATGGCAGCCGAACAACTTTTTATGCAGTCGTATACCCGTTATCTGAATTTATATCGCTTCACACCCGAAGAACGCTATTTGCAATTATTGAAACGCTGTCCGGAAATTCTTCAATTGTTGCCATTGAAAGAAATAGCTTCCTATCTGATGATTACCCCTACGCACATGAGCCGCATCCGTAAAAGCATTACGCTGGGCAGGTGACTTTCTTGTTCAGCCGGTTGATTTCTCAACATAGGTTGAAGAATCTGTCTTTATTCTTTGATATTGTCCGGAAAAAAGTTTGTATTTTCCCTATTATTTCATAGTTTTGCGTATACCTCTAAAAATTCTATTGCTATGAAACTGAGAGAATTAGTTTTTCTGTTAGTAGGTATCGTTTTTAGTTTTCCTTTTTATGGACAAACACCTGACGATAACATACTCATCGAACGATGCGAAGACAGCTACGTATTTTTTGAAGAAGATGGAATTCCCCAAGTTCGTAATAAAAAAGAAACCACATACCTGGCTTCCCGCATGGGAACAACATTTCAATCAGCTGCTTTTTACGGTGAATACATCAGTCTGGATGGTGCCAGCGTAAAAGGGGGGAATAGTTCGAAAGCTCAGCATAAAAGTGCCACACCGGAAAATATATTTTTCGATGATACCAAAGTGTGCTTTTTTCAAATCACGTTAGACCGTAAAGGAAAGTCTTGTCAGACCACCTTTAAGCGTACCTTTCATGATTTGCGCTATTTTACTAAAATCTATTTATCCGAAGATTTTTTCATAAAAGAGAAAAAGGTCACTTTTACTATACCGGCTTCTTTGTCGCATTATCGGTTTCAGGAAATGAATTTTCCTGCCAATATCCGTGTTAACACAGCCAAAGACAGTCAGGGGAATACACAGATTACTTATACCATAGTTCATTTACCTGGCATGAAGCAGGAAGAGGGTATGCCGCCGGTTGCGCAGGTTTATCCCCATCTGCTGATAACCGGTTCTTTTACCAATCATGAAGCCCTGTATCAATGGTCTAATCAATTGGCACAGGTAGATTGCCATATCCCGGAGCTGCCCGCACTGATACAGGAGATAACGCTTGGCAGCAACCAACCTATGGAACAGATTAGACGAACCTATGCTTGGGTGCAGCAAAATATACGTTACGTAGCTTTTGAAGCTGGCATCTCCGGATTCAGACCCGATACGCCCGCAGAAGTGCTCAGAAAGCGTTACGGTGATTGTAAGGGGATGTCACTTTTATTGTGTACCTTGCTCAAAGCGCAAGGTTTTGATGCCCGTCTCACCGATATAGGTACTGATGACATTCCTTTTCGCATCACGGAATATCCCATATTGGCGGCCACCAACCACATGATATGTACGGTATTCCATGAAGGGAAGACATATTATCTGGATGCCACGCATAATTATATTCCCATTGAATTCATACCGGAAAGCATACAAGGCCGAGAAGCTTTGATAGAAGATGGGGCGCATTGTCTGGTTCAGTCTTTACCGATTTTGCCGCCGGCTACTTCCACTGATAGTATTCATTGTAATTTTACCTTGGCTATTCAAGGTGGAGAAGCCTTTTTGCAAGGTACAGCCGAACGGCATTGGAGTGGTCAGTTAAAAGAACTGTTTATGTATCAATTCCAAAATAGCTCTGCCGACCAACGGGAAGAAATATTACAGAGGGTATTCTGTCCTACGGAACACTTTCAACAAGCCGAAGAGGTGTCTTGGCAGGGCAATGAGCCGATTGCTCAATGGACTTGTCTCAGTGGGCATTATCGCTTGCATCATGCTGCACAAATGGCCGATAAGGAAATCTATTTGGAAGCCGATCTTCATAACGATCCTTTTGCCATCACTGTAGATACTTTGAAGCGCATACATGATTATCAGCTTCCGTTGCGCTGTCATATTATCAGGGAAACGCTTATCACTCTTCCTGCCGGTTATAACTGTACGTACCTGCCTCAAGGTATCATTTTGCATCTTCCACAGGGAATGCTGTCTTGCTCTTTTCAATTGAAAAACCGACGGATTCTCTTTCGCAAGGTTATGGAAATAAATAGAAAAATGATTCAGCACAGTGAATTGTCTGCTTGGAATCAGGCATTGCAGCAGTGGACAGAAGCCTGTAGCGAGCAAGTGATTCTAAGCAAATAAACTGTATACAGTATCAACCTTCAAATAATATAAGTCTATGAAGCAATCTGCCAAACAAGTATGGATGGGAATCTTTTTCCTGTTGCTCATCGCCTCTGTGGTTCGGGCTGATGATAGAGAAAAATATAAAGCTTTTGCTGAAGAAATCAGAAAAGAGGTATGGGCATTGCAGTTGCCTGCATTTCAGCAACGGCAAGTTCCAACGGTATATCAAGAAGAATCGGCTGTTATTTTGGCTGCTCATAGCCGATTGGAAATAGATAAGAGAACCCGCTTTGCATTGGGCTCTTTTTTGGCTGGTACTGGATCTACCAATCGCGATGTCAGTTGCCGGAATCTATACCGCAGACTAATTCTGCTGAATGATAAAGCCGCTGTAAAAGAGTTCTCGGAATTTGACTTCAAAACAGATGTCAGTAAGAAAGCGTGGAGATATGATGAAACTAAAAAATATGTGCTAGGTGTGAGGGTCATTAAGCCAGACGGTACTATACAAGAGGTAGAAACCGATGACTACATGACGCTCACCGAAGGCAAAAAAGGTCGGGAAGAACGGCAGAAGTTGGCTGTTCCGGGTCTGCAGCCTGGTGATGCTATCGATGTGTTCTACTATGAATATGTCAATCTGGAAAATCACAATCTGGATTTGTATTATTTCAGCTTTCAAGAAAATTATCCCATGTTGTCTTATTCTATTTATTGCGAAATAGATCCTAAGTTGACTACGCAATACCGTTGTCTGAATGGTGCTCCCGATTTTAAGCAGAGCATCAATGAGGAGAAAAATCTGGTGTTGCAGGCTGAGGCCAAGGAAGCAGCACCGGCTGAACCGACGTTGTGGTATAGTCCTATGCGGCAGACTCCCTGCATCGTGATGTGTGTCACCAATCCCAAAATGAAATATAGCTACATTCCACCCAGTGCCCGCAAGACAGGTGTACAAGCCAATCCGGATGCAAAAATAATTCAGGATGATGATTTTAGCTTCAGTTATGCTTACCAAACCGTGGGCGACCGGAAAACCACCAAGAAAGCTACCGGATTATTGAAAGAGATGAAGAACGATACCTTGGCCACCGCAACCTGTCTTTATAATTATCTGGTGTTTAGGTATCTGAGCGATAACAGTTGGAAGTATAATCCGAACGCTTTTGTGCAGTTGTTGGAATTCACGTTTTTCTGTGCAAAGATTCCCTATCGCTTAGGTATCACCACTTCTCATCACCAAGAACCTATCAGTCAGCTTATCAGCTATCGAAACACCGACTGGTTCATTTATGTACCAAGCGTCCGTAAATATTACTTCGCTCCTTCTTTTTACAACGTACCCGGAGAGATTCCTGCCAGGTTTCAGGGACAACAGGCTATTTTGGAGATAGATTTTGACTTGCCTAAGAAGAAACGTCCTAAGGAAAGAACGGTCATTACCCTGCCTGCCGGTAGTGCTGCCGACAATATAAACACTACTATTATTCAAGCGGAAATCCAAGGTACTGCATTGCAGATTTGTCGCAACGAACAATACACAGGCACATTGAAGGAAAACAGGCAGAATGCTTTGGTTCCTTACCAGACGCTCGACCGTTCTTTGCGTCAACAATTGGATGTGGAGAAGACTAGGGAAGAGGAGGTAAAAAAGAAATATGCCGATGATCTGCAGGAAGCATTGCGGAAAGAAAAGGAAACGGAGAAAGAAAACTATCTGGCTGAAATCAAGGCGTATCATGATGCAGATGCTAAAGAAATGCTGGGTTATCGACTCCATAATATTGGAAATCGGGCTGATAGTGCTGTATTTTGCTATGAAACCACGTATACGCTGAATAATCTGGTAAAAAAAGCTGGGTCAAATTATATTCTTTCTGTAGGAAAGTTGTTGGGTAACCAACTGCAACTTGAAAAGAATGACCGGAATCGCACAGTCGATGTACACGCTCTTTCACCTAGGACTTATGAATGGAAGATAGCTGTTAAATTGCCTGCCGGCTATAGGATACCTGCCGATGCGCTTAAAAAACTGAATACTCGTATGGAAAATGAATGTGGTTGTTTCATGGCGCAAGCCACGTATCAAGACGGTGTTCTGCATTTGGAAGCGGTCAAGGAATATGCCCACAAGATAGAGCCTAAGGAACGGTGGCCGCAGTTATGTGAAATCATTGATGCAGCACAGCATTATGAGTCTGTTTCGGTATTATTGAAGAAATGAATAAGTTTGTCATCCTTGGCATTCGAATAAGAATCCGCCAAGGATGATCTTACTCCAACTCGCGCCACAGATGGCCAATGGCGGTCACAGGATGATGCCACAACATACGGGGCCCTGCATAGCGCATCACTTCCTGCATACGTTGTCTCATTTCCGGTTTATTACAATGCACCTTACACTTTCGATATTCGATCAGTCTAGATTATCAGACATCAAGAAATTTCTCAGATGCAGATGTGTGATTCCATTATCATCATTGCGTGTGACACCTGGAGTCATTGAAATCACATATTTGGGATAATTGTCTTTTATATTACGAAGATTTCCAAATTCCCGTTCTCTCGTTTCGTCATTGGCAATGATATAAGAAGCCTGGATATAGATTCGTTTGGAACCCGCTTTCTTGGTGCAAACAAAATCAATTTCACCTGCTTGTAGTTGTCCTACGTTGACCTTGTAGCCCAAACCAATCAGATGCTGATAGATGATATTTTCAATAATCTTTTCAATGTCTCCTTCACGTGTGCCTTCTGCCTGCGCATTTCTAAGTCCATGATCCTCAAAGTAAAATTTGTCGTTACTTTCTAAAAGGCGTTTCCCGTGAATGTCATATCTGTTAACCTTGTGAATGATGTATGCATCTTCCAGATACTGTGTATAGTCAATGACGGTGTCAGGAGAAACAGATGTTCCTTGAGATTTCATAAACCTGGATATGCTTGAAGCTGAGATTATCTTACCTATGTTATCTGCTATAAAACTTGTCAGCTTTTCCATGAACGGCACATTACGGATATTGTTTCTTGAGATTACATCCTTTAACAGAACAGTGTTCAACACATCTTTTTGATACTCCATCGCATCATCCTCATCCAATCCCATCTTGACCAATCCTGGAAGGCCACCAAACTGGATATACTTGGTCAGGGCATCGTCTCCGTCTTGAAAATGATGAAATTGTAGAAATTCTTTATAACTCAAAGACTGTATATGAATCTCTTTATATCTTCCGCCAATAATCGTACTGAGTTCCTTACTCAACATTTTGGCATTGCTTCCGGTAACAATCACTTCTGCATCCGGCTCTGTTCTATAACTTCTTATGCTCCGTTCAAAGTCTTCAATTTCTTGTACTTCGTCAATGAGAATATAATTCATTTTCCCCGTTTGGTAATGGGCATCAATGTAAGTGTTTAAATCCTGATAGTTCTTGATGTGATCAAAGCCCTTCTTTTCTTTATCTATATAGATGATATTGTTGTTCTCATCACTCGCTTTTATATCACGAATCATCTTCAACGTATAACTTTTACCCACACGTCTCTGTCCGGTCAGAACGATAATCATATCTTTACCAAGATATTTTTCTATTTTGTTCAAATAATTTTGTCTAACAATTATATACATATAGTTTATATTTGAAGATATCTGCAAATATAGTAATTTCTTCGATTATAAACGAAGAATATCATAGTTTGCTCAGCTTATCTATTATACTCGATGAATATTCTGGCTATTACTAATTCAACTGACTATCACTAGAAAGATTGCGCTCATAAACACATCTTCTTTCTATAAATTGACCTGCTTGACATGAAAAATTTGTAGATACTAACTGAATATTGCGTGAACATAGCACCATTCATGGCTTCTCAAAAAAAACATTTTTTCCAGTCCTTAACGATAAGTGATTAAATAATCATGCTCCTCCTTCCTTATCATAGTTAACTGTGCTTTGGGGTTCCTTTTACCCCAACTCGCGCCACAGATGGCGAATGGCGGCCACAGGATGATGCCACAGCATACGGGGGCCTGCATAGCGCATCACTTCCTGCATACGTTGTCTCATTTCCGGTTTATAACAATGCACCTTACACTTTCGGCAAGTAGGTTTCTGGCCACCAAACGGGCAACGCGACAGACGGGTATGGGCATACTGTAACAAAGCCATGCATGCATCACACAGCACTGCATGGCCTTCTTTATGGCGGCAGTACAGTTTAATCATCTGTTCTACGGTTTTCTTCTCTTCTGCTATTCTGGATTTCATATTGCTTGATTATACGATGAGTTTATAGCCGACGCCTCGCACATTGATGATGCGGATCTGTTCGTCACGGCTCAGTTTGTGGCGTAGCTTGGTAATGAATACGTGCAGGCTGCGGGTATTGAAGTAACTGTCGTCTCCCCATAATTCCAGTAAGAGGTCTTGTGTGTGGACCACGGCGTTACGATGCTGGCAGAGGCGGCGCAAGATCTCTGATTCGCGGTGCGAGAGTTCCAGTGCTTGCTGCGGGTGGCAGAGTGTCTGCGTAGTGGGGTTGAAGCAATAGCTGCCGATGTCGTAGGTTGCAGGCTCCGGTGCGGCGGTCTCCTCGCAGCAGAAGGCTTTGCCGGCCAAGGCCTGGATGCGGACGATGAGTTCCTGCATACCGAAAGGTTTTCGCAGGTAGTCGTTGGCTCCCAGCTTGAAGCCGTCTACCACATCGTTGACTGCCGAGCGGGCGGTCAGAAAGAGTACAGGGGTCTGTTTATCTGTCTGCCGGATGCGGCGCACCATTTCGAACCCGTCCATGCGGGGCATCATCACGTCAGCCACCAGTACGTCCGGATGCAGTTCAAAGAACAGGCGCAGCCCTTCTTCACCGTCGCCTGCCGTGTGGATGATGAAGTCCTGTCCTTCCAGCGTGTCCTTGATAATCATGGCCAGCGTCTGTTCGTCTTCAACTAATAATACATTTATCTTTTCCATGCTCTTTTGTCCTTTATAGATTTTATTCTTAAGTACGGCCCATCGTTGTCGGTCTACAGATAGAGGGTAAAGGTACTGCCTTTACCCGGTTCGCTGGTCACGCTAATGTGCCCGCCGTGCTTTTCCACCAGAGTCTTTACGTAGAAGAGCCCCAGACCATATCCTTTCACCGGATGCAGGTTGCCGGTGGGCACCCGGTAGAACTTGTCAAACAGATGCTTGATGCGCTCGTGCGCTATGCCGATGCCGTGGTCGGTAATGCTGATCATCACCCGGTCGCCCTGTTGGTTGCCTCGTATCGTAATATCCGCTTCTTGCAGAGAATATTTGATGGCATTGTCCAGCAGGTTACTGAGGATGTTGCTGAAATGGATGCGGTCGGCCCGCACGGTCAGTTCCGGCGGTTCTAGGGTGAGCTGAAAATGCACCGGCTTGCCGGCTTTCAGGCGGTGCTGCTCCAGCAGCGGCTGGATTACCTCGTTCAGCCTCAGCTCTTCGGGATGCAGGCTGAAGGTTTTCCGCCGTTCCATGCTCATGGATAAAATCTGCTCCACCAGTCCGCTGAGTTGCTGTAACTGTTCCTGGCAAATGGTAAGATACTTGTTTCGTTTCTCTTTGTCTTCTGCCTGTCCGAAATGCAGCAAGGCATCGTTGGCAGCATACGCCACGGCAATGGGGGTTTTCAGCTCGTGGGTGATGTTGTTGGTAAAGTCGCTTTTCATTTCCTCCAGGGTCTTCTGTTGCAGCAGGGTGCGGATAAGGTAGCCGAAAGCCCCGCCCAGAATCAGCAGGATGATGAGCGAGGTGGCCAGAATACCCTTCATCTGCTGAAGCACGATGCCTCCTATGGGTTCCAATGTCAGTTCATAGGCACGATGATTATGCACATCCAGGTAGCAGGTGAAGTGCCGGGCATCTGCAGACGGGCGGTAGCCGGGAGTTCCGCATACGGCTAAGGTATCGGTATAGGCGCGGCTGCCGTCGTAGCAGACCCCGGAGTGCAGTTGCAGCAGTTGGTAGGGTACCTGCAGGTTCAGCGGTTTCAGTTGTTCCCACAGCAGGCTGTCATAGTCGGCCAATAAAGGGGGAAGCAGTTCGTCGATACCGGCGTGTATTCCCTTCTGGAAATAATGGGCCAGTCGCTGCATATTGTCTTGCTTTTGAAACACCACACTCATTCCTTCGTTCATGTTCAGCAAGGCTTTCGATGAACGGGATTCTTCTTGGGGCACCAAACTCTCTGCTGCGAGCGTCACCGTGGTATCCGAAGAAGTATGCTCCGGATTGTCCGACTGTTCGGTTCGTGTTACCCGGCTTTGCAGGTAGGGGGTATCGTTGCTCAGTCCGGCATCCACATTGATGGTGCCATGCTCTATGCTGTCGGCACTCAGCCGTTCCAGCCGGAGTATCATTTCATTATAGTCGGCCATGCGCATACCTTCTGTAATCTGCTGCTCAAGGTTTTGGCTTAAGGTGCGGTACAGTCCGCCGAGCCAGTATGCCTGATAGCCGAAGATACCGGTCAGAGAGAGAATCACCAGCAGGGCAATGTGTTTCAAAGGCAGTTTCATACAGTCATTTGCTTGTTAACGAGAGGGCAAAGATAGCATCTTCATGCAGATGGGGAATGGCTGATGAAGAGAAATCTGCAGGGTTGATAAGATTAAATAACACTTCCGGTCTTTGGAGATAAGACTGCATAAGCATCGGAACACCTGCTCTTCGGGAATTAGTGGTTTACTTTGCAGCAGAAAAAAACATGAATCATTATCGATGAATCTAAAAAACAAATACCTTATGAAACGAAGTAAAATTCTCTCTTTCTGGCTCTGCCTTTCCTGCACGTGGCTGTGGGGGCAACAACCGTTGCAGCACACGGCAGGCGAGGCGGAACGTACGTTGAGTGCCGATAGCCTGATTACTAAGGATGCCCGGCTGGACAGCCTCTTTCAAACCATTCCCGAAGTGATGATTACGGGCGAGCGTCCGGTGGTGAAAGCCGAACCGGGCAAGCTGGTGTACAACTTGCCGCAGTTGCTCAGCCAGTCGCCTGCCGACAATGCTTACGAGGCAGTAAAGCAGTTGCCGGGGGTGAGCGAACTGAACGGCGGCTTTACCTTGGGGATGCAAAGCGCCACGGTGGTAATCGACGGCAAGGTGACAACCCTCAGCCATGAGCAAGTGATGGCTATGCTGCGCAGTCTGCCTGCCGACCGACTGGCCAATGCTGAGGTGATGTATCAGGCTCCGGCGCGCTATCAGGTGCGGGGTGCGCTGATTAATCTGACCTTGAAGCGTACAACTGCCCCAAAAACCACTTTGCAAGGAGAAGTGTATGCTTCCTATGCCCAGCAACATAACGGTTCTACTAACGAACGCTTGTCTTTACTCTATGCAAAGGATAACTTTTCGGTGGATTTACTGTATAGTTATGGCCATGCCAACGGATGGCGGGTAACAGATAAGGAAGCCCTGCATACCATCAACGATGGCACGGTACACGATATCCGTACACTGGAACGAAGTGCCAGCCGGGACAATGACCATACCCTTCGGCTGGGGGCCGATTATGCTTTCTCGGAACATCATCGGCTGAGCATGGTCTACAACGGACAATTCACTAACCGACATCTGTACCAGACTACCGGCGGTACGCAAGTTTCTGATTTGTACAGCCGGGGAACCGGGCAGTTGCACAACTTCCGCCTGGATTATCAGTTGCCTACGGGCACCAAGGCCGGAGCCGAGTTTACCTATTTCACCACTCCCTCGCACCAGCGGCTGGAGAGCATCCTGGAAGATGCCACGCTCCGCTTCGAAACATCCGACCGGCAGCGTATCAACCGCTGGAAACTGTTCTTGTCGCAAGAGCATGGTTGGGCCGACGGATGGGGCTTGAATTACGGTGCCGTCTATACCACCGGCATCGACCACAGTTACCAGACTTACCTGCCGTGGAAGGCTGCACAGTCTGTTGCATCCACCCGAAACGGACAGACGTTGCCAGAGGATATGCAATCGCGCAAGCAGGAGCAGACGGTCAACCTCTATGCCGGATTCACGAAGAGCTGGGGGCAGAAGCTGACGCTGGATGCCTCTTTGGCTGCCGAATATTATCACACCCCGGTGTGGAACCAGTGGGATTGGTTCCCTGCCTTGAATCTGACTTATCTGCCAGCCGACGGGCATATGCTGCAATTATCGGCCAACAGCGATAAAAGTTATCCCGACTATTGGGCGGTGCAGGATGCGGTGTCCTACTCCGGAGGCGGCTATTCTGAAATCTGGGGAAATCCTGTGCTGAAGCCGGAGAAGAATTATCAGTTGGCCCTGTCGTACATCCTGCAAAACAAGTATGTGTTTACAGCCTGGTATAATCATAACGAGGATTACATTCAGCAGACGCTCTATCAGTCGCCCGAACGCCTGGTTGAAATCTACCGGCACTTCAACTTCGACTTTCAGCAGCAGGCCGGTTTGCAGGTTTCCCTGCCCTTCCGGGTGAAAAACTGGTTGCAGGCTCGCTTTTCGCTGACCGGAGCCTGGATGCGAGAGAAGGACAGCGATTTCTGGGACATTCCCTTCGACCGCCGCCGGTGGTTTGTGGTGGGCAGTATGCACAACACGTTTACCCTTTCTACCCGTCCCGATGTAAAACTCACCGTTTCCGGCCAATTCCAGAGCAAAGCCAATCAAGGCACCTACACCATACCGGCCATGGGACATCTGGACCTTTCTCTCCGCTATACCTTTGCCCGCAAGCGTGCCGTGCTGAGGCTGTATGGCAACGACCTGTTCGAGACGCAGAAGATAGCCCCCCGCATCCGCTACCTTACGCAGCACGTCACCAACCGCTATTCTTGTTTCCGCGAAGTAGGCGTATCGTTTACCTACCGCTTCGGGGGCTATCAGGAAAAGCGGCGGGCGGCGGTAGATACCTCGCGCTTCAAGTAAGGGTTCCGGGCTGCCTCTCCGCCCTGACAGCACCGTAACAACCCCGTAGCATCTCCGTGCAGAGGTACTTATGCGTGGGGGTGTTACGGAGCTGTTAGGGCTCAGAAACGATTCTGATACGGACAGGGTGCCCTGAAATCTTTTCCGGTTTTTGGTTTTCCTTGTTTTTTTACTATATTTGAAAATCAATCCATTAACCCCATTCTTTATGCCAATGATGATGAAAAATGTACTAGTTCTATGTATCGGGCTGATGACTGCCTGTCATCTTCTGGCCCAGCCGGAAGCCATCCGGCAAGCGATGGCCGATTATGATTATCCCCAGGCGTTGCAGCTTATCGCACAAGAAGATCCTACCGTTTCCTTGCTTTATCTGAAGGGAACGGCACTGAAAGAATTGAAACGCTGGCCGGAAGCGTTGCAGGTATATGAACAGCTTTGCATACAGGATTCGCTGGCTCCGCGCGCCTTTATAGAATCGGCTGCCTGCTGCAAGGCTTTATCCCGAAACAAGCAGGCCGTGGATTACTACGAAAAGGCTTTGCAGTTGGATTCGCTTCATATATATGCCAGGATGCAGTACATTCAGTTGCTGCAGTCGTTGAAAAGGCATGAAGAGGCGTTGGAAGAAAGCCGGAAACTGGTGGTGTGCGATAGTTCTACGGTGGCCTTTCATCAGTTGGGGCAGTGCTACCAGAACCTGAAACGCTGGGAAGAGGCTTTGTCTTGCTACCAATGGATTCAGCGGTGCGACTCTTCCGATTATCTGGCTGCTGCCAAGCAAGGCATGATTTATATTGAAAAGGAAGATTACCCCCGTGCCATTGAAGTGACCGAAGCCTACCGGCGCATAGACAGTACCCATGTGCTGGTGAATCAGCAGAACGCACAGGCCTATTGTCTGAATCAGGATTATGAAATGGCTATCCGGCGGTATGAATCCTTGCTTCAGCAAGGCGACAGTACCTTTTATACCACGTATTATTTGGGCATCAGTTTTTATGCTTCCGATTTGTTTTATGAAGCCTGTGATGCTTTTCTGCTGGCCCGGAAGCAGGCACCCAAAGATGTCAATTTGTTGTATTATCTAGGCAAGGCTTGTTCCAAAACCCGGATGAGGGTAAAAGGAGTGGAGTATATGGAAGAAGCTGTTTCGTACGCACTTCCGCCCGACAGTGCCATGAACCGCTTGTATATCGGACTGGCCGATTGCTACCAGGCTGCCGGGCTGTATCTCGACCAACTGGAAACCCTCGAAACCCGTTATGCCCGTTACGACTGCAGCAATCATAAACTGCTTTATGATATGGCTTTTATCAGTTACCGACATCTGAATAATCCTCGGCGGGCACAGCGATACTTGGAGGCGTTCTTGAAGACCCGGCCTGAAGGGAATACTTCGAAGGCGCAGACTACCCCTCAAAAAGGAGAAGTACAACTGGGCGATATGATTTATTATAATGCAGCCGAAAAATGGCTGGAAGACTTGAAGAAACACCGGAAACGCGAGGAATTCTTTCAAGGGAAAAAGCAGCTGTAGCATAGGCTCTGCCTGAAGAAGAAAAACGGTTTTCGCTAGGATAATCGTTGAAAAATCATTTATTTTGTACCGTTACTTGTCGCGCAGAAGGAAGCAAAGAAAACGCATTGGCTACGGCTAAAAAAATGAATTCCAAAGGTTTTTCGGATGCGGATATCGCGGAACTGACAGGACTTACTTCAGAGGAACTCAGCAAATTGCTGTAAGATATAAAATAAGGGGGGTGTTATGGTGCCCCCCCTCTCTGATGTTTCATTTATCCGATTTGCTCTTGCAGAAACCGCAGTATTTCTTTATGTTCTCGGCAGCTCAATACATACTGCTTGCCGTTTTTCATCCGGATGAGGAAGCATTCTTTATAATGGGCATAATACCCGAAATAGTATCCGATGAGGGTGTCATGAAAATAGCCCCAATACCCCATAAAGCCTCCGCTTCCACATAGTCTTAATCCTCCGGATGAAGGTAGAAAGGGTTCTGCCGATTTTATATCTGCATACGGCAACACTTTTTTCCACAAAGCACGATGTATAATGAGTTCTTTGTCGGTAGCTTCCAGGGTTAGCGGGCAATAAAATAAGCCGCTGAGCAGCACGAAGAAAAAAATGACAATGGCAAAAACGCTACTGCCGGTAGGAAGATGTGACTGGTAAATAACCATTCCTAAAGCGATGATGACCGTCAGTGTCACTGCTTTACAGTAGTTGCTGAAATGAACTTTTGATTTCATGATAAGTTATTTTTAGTTGAATTAATCGTCTTCCTCCAGAATGAAGATAGACTCTACGGGTTTCTCAAAATACCGGCTGATTTTCAGCGCCAGCGGAGTGGAAGGCAGAAAGCGGTTGTTCTCAATAGCCACAATCGTTTGCCTGCTTACACTTACCGCATCGGCCAATTGCTGTTGGGTGATGTCTTTTTCGGCTCTTTCTACCTTGATTCTATTCTTCATCTTCACTCATTTTTAAATAACGGTTCATTTCCAAACGGAAAAGAATGACAAATATCACGGGTAGCAATACTAAATTGATGGCCATGAAATTGAGGTAATCAATACCATTGATAAGAAGGGTACTGGCTATCAGCAGGATTACCCAAATGTAGATGGAATTGAGCAGAGAGGCTAGACGGATGGTACGAGTCATTTCATCTTCTATCCTTTCACGTGAGCAGGTGATGAGCAAGGCGCCGATTGTAATGCCGATAATGGCGGCATCGTTGCAGATGGTTTCCATCTCGCCGGAGAAGGATACAATGCCTGCCAACACGAGAATCCCTAAAACGAGAGTAGGGATAAATAGAATCCACCCAAGAGGTCTTAAAGCGTGAGGAAATAAAATCGTTTTCATAACTCTTAGTTATTTATGGTTTGCCACTATGGCTTACCTTCTTGTCACAAAGATATGAATAATTTCCAAAAAGACAAGTATGCTTTACTTTATCTTCATGTTTTTTTATATGAAATTGTGTTTAGAGAAGGAGATTAAAAGGTCAGTATGCTTTGTATTTTAAGTAAAATGCAAAAGAGGGATTGTTTATGTTGTGAATATTATTTTATTTTGCATAAGTAGCTTGATATTGGTTCACAGAAAATAATAATAATATAGCAATGATAAGGAGATTTGAAAGGTTGGATATGGAAACTGTCTTGCAGATATGGCTGGAGGGAAATCTGCAGGCACATCCGTTTATTTCAGCTTCTTATTGGGAGGGTCATCTGGATATGATGCGTGAAGTTTTGCCCCAATCGGAAGTGTATGTCTATTCACAGGAGGGGAAGGTGATTGCTTTTGTAGGTTTGGATCAAAACTACATCGCTGGTATCTTTATACAGAAGGAATGGCGTTCGCAGGGAATAGGGGGGAGGTTGCTGGCTTTTCTTAAAGAAAGAAAACCGGCTCTTATGTTGTGTGTATATCGGAAAAATGAACGGGCCTGTCGTTTTTATTTAAAAGAGAACTTTCAGATTAAAGAGGAAAAAACCGATTATCCTACGGGTGAAAAAGAGTATCTGATGGAGTGGAAATCTGCTCCCTAGCTGTAACTGTTTTGTCATGCGGATGTTACCTGTTCTTCAAACTGTTGCAAATTTCATGTAATTTGTTGCCTCTACTTTTGCGGCATCAAATTAACAGTTTACAACAGGTATGAAAAAAGAAACAGGTATGAAAAAGATTGTAAAAGCTTGCCTATTTGTTTTATTGATGGCAGGAGGAAATACGCATGTGTGGGCAGATGAAGATGTCAGCGTGGTGAAACAGAGCACCATCTGCGGACGTATTGTAGATGCCTCGAAGCAGATTCTTCCCGGAGCATCTATCTATATCGAAAAATTAAAGACTGGGGTGACCAGTGACGTGAACGGATTCTATTCTTTCGCCAACTTGAATCCGGGAACCTATACGGTAAAGGTGACTTATGTAGGCTATTCGCCCGTAGAACTGCAAATTGTGGTTCCTGAAGGTAAGACCTTGGAAAAAGATGTAGTCTTGAATGAGGGAGTTGAATTACAAGAAGTGGTTGTAGGGGGTGCTTTTCAAGGACAGCGTCGGGCACTTAACATGCAGAAAAGCGGCATAGGAATTACGAATGTAGTGTCGGCCGACCAGGTAGGCAAGTTCCCGGATTCGAATATAGGCGATGCTCTGAAGCGCATCAATGGTATCAATGTACAGTACGACCAGGGAGAGGCCCGCTTCGGACAGGTACGTGGTACCAGTGCCGACCTGACTTCGGTAACGGTTAATGGCAACCGCATTCCTTCGGCTGAGGGAGATACCCGTAACGTGCAGCTCGACTTGATTCCTGCCGACATGGTGCAGACCATTGAGGTGAATAAGGTGGTTACCTCGGATATGGACGGTGATGCCATTGGCGGAGCTATCAATCTGGTGACGAAAAGCACTCCGTATAAGCGAGTAATCAGTGCTACGGCTGGTTCCGGATACAACTGGATTAGCGCAAAACCGCTTTGGAATCTGGGATTTACATACGGTGACCGTTATTTTAAGAATAAGCTGGGTGTGATGCTTTCGGCTTCTTATCAGTACGCACCGGGCGGGTCGGATAATACGGAATTTGAATACGATGTGGACGATGACAACCAGGTGTATCTGGATAAGGCGGAGATTCGTCAGTATTATGTGACGCGTGAGCGTCAGAGCTATTCATTGGCTGCCGATTATAAGTTTAATGCGAATCACAGCATTTCGTTTAAGGGTATCTATAACCGTCGCAGTGACTGGGAGAACCGTTACCGTATGACTTTTAAGAAACTGAACGATGAACCGAAAGATAGGAGTATTGTACTGCAAACCAAGGCTGGAGCGCATGATAATAAAAATGCTCGTTTGGAGTTGCAGCAGACTATGGACTTCACTTTGGATGGAAAGCATCAGCTTGGAAAATTAGGTATGGATTGGGCTGCTTCTTATTCACGGGCTACGGAAGACCGTCCTGACGAGCGTTATTTTGGGGTTGCCATGAAGGGGAAGAAGAACAAAGATTTCTTTCAAGACTTTACTTTCTTGGATAAAACGTCCAGACAACCGTATCCTAGCAAGGGATTAGGGGATGTAAGTCAGTATACTTGGGGCATTGATGAATTGACCAATAGCGATCAGGAAACAAAAGAAAATGAGTGGAAATTCCGGCTAAACTTTGAATTGCCGCTCACCCAGGGGCTGTTTGGAAATACGTTGAGATTTGGTGCCAAATATACGGCCAAGGACAAGGAACGTGAAACTACTTGCTTCAGTTATGCGGATGCGTATGAAGATGCGTCTGAAGACGAATGGCAGCAACATCTCAGCAGTCAGATTAGAAAGGGCTTTATGCCGGGTGATCATTATTTGAATGGTTCTTCCTTCATCAGTAAGACATACATGGGGAAAATGACTTTTGCCGATATGGAGGGTGTTAAAATGCTGGAAGAATCGGCAGGAGACTATTCGGCTAAGGAACAGGTAACCAGTGCTTACCTGCGTTTGGATCAACGTTTGGGTGAAAGACTGGAGGCGGTAGCCGGACTTCGTATGGAACGTACGGACTTGAAATATAGTGGGGTGAACTGGATTGTAGATGATCTGGAAGACGAACAAGGCCGGTTGGAGCCTACGGGTAATCACAAGCATCATTACACCAATTGGTTGCCTAGCTTATTACTGAAATATAATGTGAATGACGATTTGAAACTGCGTGCTTCGTATACACAGACCTTGTCTCGACCAAAGTATTCGGCATTGGTGCCTAGCATCAACTACAACATTGCCGAGGAGGAGGCTAAGATAGGGAACGCGAATCTGAAACCGACTACGGCACACAATCTGGACCTCAGCGGTGAGTATTACTTCAAGAGTGTAGGACTGGTGAGCCTCGGAGTATTCTATAAGAGGGTGAAGGATGTGATTGTAGATGAAGTATGGCGTGCTACTTCCGATCCCAATATCCCTGATGGATTATTGAATGAAGACGGTGAGCCGGTGAAGTATGAAATCAGTCGTCCTATCAATGCCTATGATGCCGATCTGTTTGGGGTAGAGGTGGCTTATCAGCGTGATTTCGGCTTCATAGCTCCGGCACTGAAATCGGTGGGCTTCTATGGTACATATACATATACGCACGGAAAGACTAAAAATTATCAGTTTGAACACCGCAAAGTGGCCGACGGTGAGGAGGTTAAGATGACGGGCTCGCCGGAGCATACAACCAATGCTTCTCTTTATTATGAAAAGAATGGCATTAATGTGAGACTTTCTTATAATTTTGCATCCGATTTCATTGATGAGATGGGAGCTAATGCGCTACTGGATCGTTATTATGATAAGGTAAACTATATGGATGTCAATGCCAGCTATACTTGGGGAAAACGTTTTAAAACAACGGTTTATGCTGAGGCTACTAACTTGTTAAATCAGCCGTTGCGTTATTATTGTGGTACAAAAGACCGCACGATGCAAGTAGAATACTATGGCGTGAAGGTAAATGCAGGTATTAAAATCAATTTCTAAACGACTAACTGTTTTTATTCTATGAGAAAGTTATCATTTGTTTTACTGCTCGCCATGCTTTGTGGTGTGGTGCAAGCGCAAATTACTGATTACAGTATCTTTAAACATAAGTTTAATTTCTATGTAGCCAATGACCTGGGACGCAACGGATATTATGATCAGAAGCCCATAGCCGAACGGATGGGCGAGATGGCAGATAAGGGCGTTGATCCTGAATTTGTGTTGGCTACGGGGGATATTCATCATTTTGAAGGCGTGGCCAGTGTGAACGACCCTTTGTGGATGACCAATTATGAATTGGTATACAGTCATCCAGAGTTAATGCTGCCTTGGTTTCCCGTATTGGGGAATCATGAATATCGGGGGAATACGCAGGCTGTGCTAGACTACAGTCGGGTGTCTCGCCGGTGGGTGATGCCGGCTCGGTATTATACGCAGGTATTTAGTGATAAGGGGATGACGTTGCGTGTTGTTTGGATAGACACTGCTCCGCTAATTGGTAAGTATCGTAGGGAAAAAGATAAATATCCCGATGCCAGTCTGCAAGATGACAACCGTCAGTTGGCTTGGATGGATTCTGTACTGACAGCTGCACGCGAAGATTGGGTGATCGTAGCTGGTCATCATCCCATTTATGCCGAGACACCTAAGGATGCAGAAGAGCGGGTGGATATGCAGCAAAGAGTAGATCCTATCTTGCGTCGTCATCACGTGGATATGTATCTATGCGGACATATTCATAACTTTCAGCATATTCGCATCAAAGGCAGTGACATAGACTATATTACCAATTCTGCCGGCTCATTAAGTCGTAAGGTAAAGCCTGTAGAAGGTACGCTGTTTTGCAGTCCAGAGCCAGGGTTTTCCATAGTTTCGGCTAGTAAACAACAATTGGAACTGCGTATGATCGATAAAAAAGGTAATGTATTGTATACTGTAACGCGCAGTAAGAAATAGAAAAAATATAAAAAGCTTAATAAATACTTTCTGAATCGTATTTATTAAGCTTTTTATTACTGTAAAGTCATCTGTATCGTTCGGAAAAGTTGTTTTTATTCTATTCGCTTGCATCCGTTGGCCTGCATAAACTCTTGCAGTTGTGTTTCATGATTTCCTTGCAGCAGAATGTGATGGTTACCTAGTGGATTACGTAGGAAATAACCCGAAGAAGTGTTTAGATGTACCCTTACCTGAGTGCGGCACATATTGATGTAGTTGGTATTCTCCGTCAGTGTGCCCGTGCTGAGGTAATATTCATCTAAGCATTCTCCACCACATTTTAATAAGGTGACGTCGCCTGTGGGCAGCAGGCCTTGGATGCCAATGCCTATTTCTGTTTCAAAGTGACTGCGTAGGATATATTGCTCGGTTTGGTTCAATCCTACGGTACAGTGAGCCAGTACCAGTTCATTTTTAGTACTTTGTATCATGGATGGATTGGCCATGAAGCCCACTTTTCCAGTCACGGCTTTGGCTGCCAATAAGGTGAATACCGATTGCAGGTCGCCTTCACATCCTGCAATGATTCCTTCATCATTCAGTAAGGCCAATGCCAGACAGCCGGTGGTTCCCAGCTTCTTGATAAGACGAAAACAACTGAGCGTCAAAGCATTCAGTTTTTCTTCTTGTACCAATCGTTTTAGGGCCATATAGAGTCTCATGGCTTTCAGCATATCTTCTGGCGTAGCTTCTCTGCATGCCAGTGCTTTTTGGGCTAGTAAGGCCGATTGTTCTCCCACTTCGTCGTCGGTTATTTCCTCGTAATAGGCATAGACTCGCTCTAATGGTAAGTTGAGGTAATCTACTGTCCAGCGCTGCTTGGCTAGTAAATAATCTACGTTGCTGGATATAAGCCAACTAGATGGTGTTCCCACCACCCCAATTCTGCTGTTCTTCAAGTTGCTTTGTGCCTGGAAATTGCCGGCCAGTACAAAGATGCGCTTCACAATGCTATGGAGGTCGCCGTGCAGAATTTCGCTTTTCATGCCACGCACACGTAGCCATGATGAAATTTCCAATGCGGCAGCCAGCGAATTTTGCATACCGTCGGCCAATAGAATGGCAGGGCGGGGGAGAGATTCAAAATGCTGGATGACGGTTCGTTCCACACCTCCTGTGGCTATGAACAAAATACAGAAATCATTGGGAGATAGTTGGCAGATATGTTCTTCATCTATAAAACGCACCGTGAAATATTTTTCCAGTTCCGTGAGCAGTAACTCATGTGCACTGCGCACGGATGTCTGTTTATGTAATGCAGACGAAAAAGAGATTAGGTTAATGACCATAAAGCTGTATTTAATTTATGAATACTCAAAGTTAACTTTTTCTTTTTATTCTGCATAACGATTTTATGATAGATAAGGTTTTTAAAGTTTTTATGTATAAGCATTCCGTAGGTATCAAATAATTCGCTACATTTGCAATCTTAAAAGAATATAAATCTGATAATACAACGAATAATGCCTAAAATATCCATTCGAGGAACCGAGATGCCTGCATCTCCTATCAGAAAATTGGCTCCCCTAGCCGAAGCTGCCAAACAGCGTGGAGTACATGTATTTCATCTGAATATTGGTCAGCCCGATTTGCCTACTCCGGAAGTGGCTTTACAGGCTATACGTAATATAGACCGGAAAATCTTGGAATACAGTCCTAGTCAAGGCTACCGCAGCTACCGGGAAAAACTGGTAGGCTATTATGATAAATACAACATCAAACTGACGGCTGATGATATTATCATTACTTCGGGTGGTTCTGAGGCTGTACTATTCTCTTTTATGGCATGCTTGAATCCCGGTGATGAGATTATAGTGCCCGAACCTGCTTATGCTAACTATATGGCATTTGCTATATCTGCCGGTGCTAAGATTCGTACCATTGCCACTACTATTGAGGAAGGGTTTTCCTTGCCGAAAGTAGAGAAGTTCGAAGAACTTATCAATGAGCGTACGCGTGCTATTCTTATCTGTAATCCCAATAATCCTACCGGTTATCTGTACACCCGTAGAGAGATGAACCAGATTCGTGATTTGGTAAAGAAGTACGATTTGTTTCTCTTTTCCGATGAGGTCTATCGTGAATTCATTTACACCGGCTCTCCCTATATCTCTGCCTGCCATTTAGAGGGAATCGAGCAGAACGTGGTACTGATAGATTCTGTATCGAAGCGGTATTCCGAATGTGGTATTCGTGTAGGCGCTTTGATTACGAAGAATCAGGAAATTCGTGAAGCGGTTATGAAGTTCTGTCAGGCTCGTCTTAGTCCGCCTCTTATCGGTCAGATTGCCGCAGAAGCTTCACTGGATGCTGATGAGGAGTATCTGCGTGATACTTATGATGAATACGTGGATCGTCGTAAATGCTTGATTGATGGATTAAACCGGATTCCCGGTGTGTATTCACCTATCCCGATGGGCGCCTTCTATACAGTAGCTAAATTACCGGTAGATGATTCTGATAAATTCTGTGCCTGGTGTCTGTCGGAGTTTAACTATGAAGGACAGACAGTATTTATGGCTCCTGCTTCCGGATTCTATACCACTCCCGGTGCCGGACGCAACGAGGTGCGTATTGCTTACGTGTTGAAGAAAGAAGACCTGACCCGTGCGTTGCTTGTATTGGAGAAGGCCTTGGAAGCTTATCCCGGTCGTACGGAATGAGTTCCTTTCCCTTTTTTATAGCCCGTCGTTTGTATAAGGGCGGTGAAGAAAAACAGGTTTCCAAGCCTGCCATCTTCATCGCCTTATTGGGTATAGCCATAGGATTAGCTGTAATGATTATTACGGTGGCTATTATTGTGGGGTTCAAGAGTCAGGTGCGTGATAAGATTGTGGGGTTTGGCTCACATTTGCAAATCACCAGTCTGTATGCGGCGCATTCTTTCGACGAGCGCCCCATTGCGGTGAACGACAGTATACGAGCTATGCTTGCTGCCTTTCCCGATGTGCAGCACGTACAGCATTATTCTACTAAACCCGGTATGCTGAAAACAGCAGATGCCTTTCAAGGTATGATTCTGAAAGGGGTAGGTGAGGATTATGATTTGTCTTTCTTCCGACACCATCTGGTTGAAGGTGTTTTGCCGCAGTTCAGTGATACAGTCTCTTCTAATCGAGTAGTTATATCCCGTTCGTTGGCCGATAAACTGAAGCTGAAGCTGGGGGACAAGATAGATACTTACTTTATACAAGAAACCATTCGGGTACGTAGGCTTACGATAGCAGGTATCTATCAAACTAATTTTTCTGAATACGATAACCTTTTTCTACTAACCGACCGCAGGTTGGTGAATCGATTGAATAACTGGGCTTCCGATCAGGTAAGCGGGATAGAGCTACAGTTGCGTAATTACGAACAATTGGAAGACGCTACTTACCAAGTATCAGCTGCGCTCGATGGTATATCCGATCGTTTAGGTGAAGCCTATTGTGTAACCAATATAGAGCAGCTTAATCCGCCGGTTTTTGCCTGGCTCAGTATTTTGGATGTCAACATTTGGGTAATCTTGCTTCTGATGATAGGAGTTGCTGGATTTACCATGATTTCCGGTCTGCTGATAATCATTATAGAGCGAACCTCCATGATTGGGGTACTTAAATCTTTAGGGGCGGATAATCGCTCCATCCGTCATCTGTTCCTATGGTTTTCTGTATTCCTCATTGGCAAAGGAATGTTTTGGGGAAATGTGGTAGGACTGGTCTTTTATGGTGTACAGCGGTATTTCGGACTTTTCCGCTTAGACCCTGCTACTTACTACATGGATACCGTACCGGTGTCGATTAGCCTCTGGCATCTGTTGTTGCTGAATGCAGGTACGCTGCTGGCTTCTCTCTGCATGTTGTTGGGACCCTCTTACATCATTACCCGTATTCATCCGGCCCGCTCTATGCGCTACGAATGAGACAATCCTCGTAAACTATTTGCGCAAGAAGTCGCTTTTCTTTCTGAACAAGCAGTACAATTCCCAACGTAAGCTTTGCATGGGTTGTAGGAAATCAAATACTGGTAATGACCAAAAATAGCGTCTGGGCTCGTTCAGAGCCTGGCAAGTAAGTCGCATCACTATCCCTTGTACGCCCCATTTCAGCAAGAAAAGCAGCGGTCCGGCAGCTGCCACTGCCCAATGCGCCTGCCATGTGCCAAGTACCATACTTGTCAGCCAACCTGTGTGAAATAGCAGACGTGTACAAGTCTCAAAGCCAAATATCCACCTTTGGCACCCTTTGTATAGGTGAGCCGTAGACCGATATCCTATTTTTTCTTCTCGCCAGTCTTTGACTCTATACGGTTGCGATGTGCACATTACCGCTTCAGGAGAGCACTCTACACGTGTGTTGCTGGCAGAAGCCGTTTGGTTGACAAATAAATCATCATCTCCACGTTGAAGGGTCAGGTAGGCAGACAAGCCTTTATGCTGGTAAAATAACTCTTTGCGATAAGCCAGGTTACGGCCGAAAGCCATGTAGGGATGTCCGCCCAAAGCTGCACTCAAGTAGCGCATACCAGTGAACAGATTATCGTAGCACACCCGCTTGCTCAGCCATCCTTTTCCGTGCTCATAGGTGCTGTAACCTATCACCATTTCTGTGCGCGGAGTAAAATTGCGTGCCATGGTTTGCAGCCATTCTTTCCCTTGGGGCCTACATTGGGTATCCGTCAGTATAATCCAGTCGTATTTACTAGCCTTGATACCCAAGGTTACTGCCAGCTTCTTCCGGCTGATATAGCGTGAGGAATTCGGAATAAAGCTATGATATAAGTGCGGATAACGTTCTTCCATCCGGGTGAGATAGTCTTCGCTTCCGTCGTCTTGTCCGTCAATGATGACAATTACCTCGTATAGCGGGTAATCTTGTTCCAGGATAGCAGGTAAATTCTGTTTCAGATGGTCTGCAGCCTCGTGTGCATAGAGAATCACCGATAAGGGCGGTCGTTCCTGTGTAAAGTGCAGTTCCTGATTCCGTTCGCACTTGTTTCTGCGTGCTATCCGGCTATAGATTCCCGTGTAATACAGCAGTTGTATCAGAAAAAGAATGGCTGTTGCTGTCAGCAGTATTTTCTCAGTCTCGTCGAATATAAAAAAATCCATCATGCCTTTTTGTTTTCGGCAAAAATACAAAAAAAATGATTACTTGATAACTGGTACTACCGCTAATTCAGTTTCTGGAAAATGTTTGCCCAAATAGTGTCGGATGTATTTCAAGGTATCCTCTTCAATGGTATGGTCGTCTACCGGTGGATATAGGTTATAGAGTACCGTATGCAGCTTGATTCCTCTTCGCTGAATAGCCTCCAGACTTAGCAACGTATGGTTGATGCTGCCCAGTTTGCCCGAAGTGACGAAAATCAGCGGATATCCCTTATCTGCTATATAATCTATGGTGAGATACTCTTCCGTGAGAGGCACCATCAGTCCGCCTGCTCCCTCCACCAATACCGTATCATATCGGTTGGCCAGCTCCAGGGTAGCTTGCTCTATTTTATCAAAGTTGATGGATCGTCCATCGATGCGTGCTGCCAGATGTGGGGAACAAGGATAAGAGAAAATTTCGGGCATGGTTAGTCCTTCCTGGTCCTCAGGCAGATAGCCTGTACCCATGATACGACGGTGCAGGTCGATATCTTCCGAGTGTCCGCAGTTGCCCGTCTGGATAAATTTTTGGGTGATAACCCGTTTGCCGTCGGCAGCCAGTTGGTTGGCATACCAGGCCGTGCAGTAACTCTTCCCGGCATCAGTATCAATGCCGCTTACAAAGTAAATGTTCTGTTTCATTTTAGTTATTTTATCTTATTTCTTTTTAGCCAATAGATAGATGGGGTGATACGTAAGGGATACTTTTCCCTGTTCATTGCTAAACAACCGGCTGTAATTCTCGCAGAATTGTTGCAGCCTGCCGCGGCTCCATACTTTTTTTTCCGTGCCTGTTACTCCGGTCTGTTTCAGGTGTTTCAGCACCTCTAGCGGAGAGTCGAAATACAGGGTACATACCTCTTCTTCGGCATGTATCACTTCAAAGTCGGGTTCCAGCATCCGTTTCAGATTTTTCAAGTCGGTATAATCCAATCCGTTTCCGGTCAGTTCTCTTATTTGGTAGATGTTTCTTCTGCCAAAAGTGCTGAATGCCAGCCAACCGTGGTTGCTCAGTGCATTCCTGCATCGTGTAAAGAAGCCTGGAAGGTGGTTGAACCACTGTATGGTAGAACACGAAGCTATCAGTTCGGTATCTTCCGGCAGAGGGAATTCCTCGGCATCTGCAGCATGGAAGCAGGTGGAAGGCTGCCTGCACAAATCTGTGAGGCACTCTTCCATCTCCGGACATAAATCATTGAGCAAGAAAGTGGTGGGCTGTAATCGGGCAGCCAGCAGTCTGGAGAAACTTCCCGTGCCACAACCTATTTCTACGAGGTGTTTGGGCAGCGCTTCGTTGGGGTAATCCTTGAATGCATCGCTCAATAACTGCATCATTTTTTCGGCCACTTGTCGTTGCACGGCGGCCTCCTGCTCATAGGTGTTACGTGCCTGTGCAAAGCAACGGGCCACCAATGCCTTGTCTATCTCTTTCTTTCCAGTAGGGTTAATATCTCCGGTCATCATACCACCATTCTTGGATAAATTCATCGATAGGCATACTCCACATGTCTTCCAGTAGAAACTGGAATACCTGGGCATCGTAGTGGTGTACGCCTGGCAATTGCAAAGCCGGGTTATCTTGAAAGGCCAAGCCCATATTTTCGGAGGGAAAGATTGCGTCTTTCTCTCCGATGTAAATATAGTTAAATTTCCAATAGTAGGTATCCAAGTACTTCACAAATTCATCCGAATCATATCCGTCGTCATCCATCTTTCCGTTTTCATCCCATGTCAATCCCGATTCGCGGCAGTACAGTTCCTTGATGCATTGCAGTTCTTCTTTTATTTCTTCAAAGTTCCTGCGAGGCGTGATGGCCATGAACTCCTTGTAGGCTTCCGCTGTGCCGCAGATTCTGCGCATAAATTTTTGCAGAGAGGCCGGAGTGAGGTTGCGCAGGGTATTTTCGAACAAAGCAGGCGGAATGCCTACCGTATCGTCGATGGGCTGGTAGGTTCCGTTGAAGGCTACCGATATGCCTTTGAATTTTTTGGCATGATTCAGCACGTAAGAAGCAGCCCATACTCCCATAGACCAGGCCACCACGTTCACCCTCTTATATTGTTTAAAGATAGAATGGTCGAAATCCAAGTTCCGGTAGTCGTAGCATATCATGTAGTCCGATCCTTTGGGACGATAGTGCTTGAACGGAGTTTCGTCGCAGGCCCATCCGGCAAAGAAGATCAACAGTTTAGGGTTGTTCTCTTTAATAATGAATTGTTGTTTCATGTGTAAATACGTTTATCAGTTCATGTATGTCTTTTTCTGTCAAGGCAGCCGTTAGTGAAAACCGGATGCGTGAAGTGCCTTCGGGCACCGTAGGTGGCCTTACCGGCAGGGCATAAAACCCGTTTTGTTGCAAGGCCTCTGCGCATAATATGGTTTGCTGGCTATCGCCGATAATCAATGGAACAATGTGGCTTACGCTGGGGCAGGCATATCCCTTCTCGCGCAGCGTGTTTCTCAGCAGTTCGCTGATGGTAGCCAGGTGTTTCCGTTCTTGCGACATCTCTTTCAGTTGTCGTATCACAAATAAAGTCCATGCCACGTTTACCGGGGGCAAGGCCGTGGTGAAAATCAGTGTTCGCATCCGGTTTACCAGGTATTCGCGTATCACCTTTTTACATACGATATAGGCACCGGCCGATGCTGCTGCTTTGCCAAATGTGCCGACCAGAAAATCGATATCGAGTATACAGTTATCTTCTTCTGCGCAGCCCAGTCCACTGGGGCCGCAGACCCCGAATGCATGCGCTTCATCTACGTACAGCCACACATTACCATACCGATGCTTCAAGGCTACCAGCGCCTTTAAGTCGGCACGGTCGCCGTCCATGCTAAAGATACTTTCCGTTACTATAATGATGTTGCGGTAGGCTGTATGATGCATTTCCAGCAATCGTTCCAACTGATTCAAATCATTGTGTCGATAGCGGATGCAGCGGGCAGTCGACAGCCGAATACCGTCTATCAAGCTGGCATGTACCAGTTTATCGGCCAGAATCAGCGTCTGGCTGTCGGTCACAGCCGGCAAGATGCCTGTATTGGCATGATAACCGCTGTTCAGTACCAAAGCAGCCTCTGTACCAAACAGATGTGCCAATTCCTCTTCCAATTCCTCGTATATCGGAAAATTTCCGGTAAGCAGTCGTGAAGACGAGGAAGTGAGCAGGAAGTTGTCTGCAGATAGTGTCTGTAGAAACCGATCTCTCCAAGTGCGATTGCCAGCCAGGCCCAGGTAATCGTTGGACGATACATTCAGCATTCGTTGTCCGTTTTTGATTACATAGCCCCCCTCTTGCTCCACTAAAGGCAGTTTCCGGAGGTTCCCCTTTCGTGCCAATTCTTGCAATTCTTGTTCAAACCGTTCCATTATTCTTTCTCCTCTGCAATGATTTTCAGTAATTTACCGGTCAGTTCACTCAACTCATCCGGGCGGATGATGAATGGAGGCATCAAGTAAACCAGTTTGCCGAACGGCCTTACCCAAATACCTTCCTCCACGAAGCGTCGCTGCAGGCGAGCCATGTCTACCGGTTTTTTCATTTCCACCACCCCGATGGCTCCCAGCACCCTTACCTCTTCCACCTGAGGCAATGTCCTGGCCGGAGCCAATTCCCGTTTCAGTTGCTGTTCGATGCTTTTCACTTTACCTTGCCAGTCATATTCCGGCGAGGTAAGCAGGTCGATGGATGCGCAGGCCACTGCACATGCCAGCGGATTCCCCATGAAAGTAGGACCGTGCATAAATACACCGGGAGTGTGATTCGAGATACAGTCGGCCACTTCGTTGCTGGCCAATACTGCTGAGAGTGTCATGTATCCTCCTGTCAGCGCTTTACCGATACACATGATATCCGGTTCCACACCTGCATGCTCCCAGGCGAAAAGTTTCCCGGTACGTCCGAATCCGGTAGCAATCTCGTCGAATATCAGCAATAAGCCGTGCTGTCGGCAGAGGGCGGCCGCTTCGCGGAGATATTGCGGATGGTAGAACCACATTCCTCCTGCCCCTTGTACGATAGGCTCCAAGATGACAGCAGCCAGCGTATCCCGGTGTTCCTCAATGGTTTGTTTCAGAGGGAGGATATCATCCGGATACCATTCGTTGCCGAAGCGAGAATGCGGCTGAGGCACAAAATGCCGGATAGGCAGTGCCGAACCGAATAGCGAGTGCATGCCCGTTACAGGGTCGCATACCGACATGGCATTCCAGGTGTCGCCGTGATAGCCGCTACGGATGGTCACAAAATTATTCTTCTTTGCCAAAGCGCTTTGCTCGGGCGCAGCCAGACTCTTGGCATACCAATACTGCACCGCCATCTTCATGGCCACCTCCACTGCTACCGACCCCGAGTCGGCATAGAAAATCTTCTGCAAGGAAGGCGGTACCAGCGGTAATAGCCTTTTGGCCAGTTCTATAGCCGGGTCGTGAGTCAGTCCACCGAACATCACGTGCGACATCCGCTTTAATTGATTTTCGGCTGCTTCGTTCAGTATGGGATGGTTGTAGCCATGCACGGCACACCACCATGACGACATCCCTTCTATCAGTGTACGTTCTGCATCAGGCTGCCAGGGGTCTTCGATGGTAATTTTCACACCTTCTGCCCGTTTCACTTTATAGACCGGCAGCGGTGTAGTAGTTGAAGTATAGGGATGCCACAGATGATTGCGGTCCAGTTGCGGGCTTCCTAATCCATAGCCCGCTTCGGCTATCAGTTTCTTGTCATCTTCCACTTTCGATCCCAAGGTAGTAAGCAGGTCGCCTACGATAGCCGCGTTGATGCCGATGTATAATGCTTTCTTCACGGCTTCTTTGCTCAGTCGAGCTCTTCCTCCGGCAAAGCGCAGGTAGGCAGTGGGATGTATGAAGCGGAACAATGCGATGGTAATATGAACCTCTTCTTCGCTCAGCGGAGATTGATTTGCCAGTGGAGTGCCCGGAATGGGGCTAAGCAGGTTGAGCGGAATGGAAGTTATATTCAGTTCTTTTAGCTTGAAAGCCAGTTCTATGCGTTGCTCCATCGTTTCCCCCATTCCGATGATACCTCCGCTACAGATGTCCATGCCCACTCTGCGGGCAGCCAGCAACGTTTGTATTTTCTCTTCTTGGGTGTGTGTGGAGCAGAGTTTGGGAAAGTAAGAGGGAGCCGTTTCCAAGTTGCAGTGATAGCGGGTGATTCCGGCCTCGTGCAGTGCTTTTAGTTCATCTTCCTGTAGCAGTCCGAGCGATGCGCATAATGGAATGGAGGAGCCGCGTCGGATATTGCGGGTATGCTGGCAGATTTGTTCCAAGAGTTTAGCGGAAGGTTTGCGTCCGCTGGTCACCAGTGAAAACCGGTTTACCTCTTGTTGTTCGTGATACACAGCCTGTCTCAGACACTCCTCGGCAGGCAGTAAATCATAGGTTTCGGCCTTTGTGTGGTAATGAGCCGATTGGGCGCACCATTGGCAGTTTTCCGGGCATCTACCCGATTTGGCGTTGATAATGGAACACATATCGAATTCGCGCGGTGCGCAGTTCTCGGTAATTTCGTGTGCAGCAGCAAAGAGAGCCTCCCGGTCGGTGCATCCCGCCAGCCACAGTGCCTGCTCTGGCGAAATGTCTCCTCCAGCCAGCACGTGTGCCTTCAGTTTTTCAATATTCATATGAATGAGGTTATAAGGGTTGGTATGTACCGTGTGTTGTTTTTGCAGCGAACTGTCCACTACATTTTTGCGCAGATGGCCTATGGTGACACAGCGTCCCAAGCTTAGGAAAGCAGCATCAGATTTACGGCTCCAGCGGCAGAAACGCAATGAAGAACAGATATGTCTGACTCTTTTTTTCACGGTATTCTTCGATTATTATTTCTATGGTTATGTAATTCGCTAGTATATTATCGTAATAAAGCATTGTCGATAGATAAATCTATCCTCTTTGGCAAAGGTAGAGAAAACTTTTAAACTGAGCAATCCTTTGCCGATAAATGCTTGGAGCAGCTAATTGTAAAACCGACTTATAGAACAATTTTTAACCTTACCTCGCACCCTCTCCGTATCTGGTCCTTACCTTCTCCTAACCAAGTCCGAGTTCATGGATTCGAAGTAAACCCGTTTTTGACCCTTGCAAGATGAATCGCAGTGGAAAAATAGAACAAAATGCAGTGTTGATATTTCATGGCCGATAGGAGCCTTTGTTCCTTGTTCGCAGTGTTTTTTTTTTAGTTTTTTTGAACCATTCCGCAGAAATCTGTGTTTTTATAGCTTTTTCCTTGTTTTCTTTGAAAAATTTATAGAAATGTAATCTCTGTAACGTGAAAATTTGTTAGCTTTGCATCAAAGATATTTTTTTTAATAGTTAATTAATAATTAAGTTTAACAAAAAACTGACTTATGAGAAAACATCTAATTCAATTCCTGTTAGTGAGTGTGCTGTCGGTATTTAGTGCCGTAGCATTTGCACAGACTACAGTGAAAGGTCAGCTTGTCGATGCAGAGACAGGTGAGCCTTTGGTGGGTGCCGCCGTTATGGTAGAAGGTACTTCGCAAGGTACAGTGACCGACATTGACGGTTACTTCACGCAGCAAGCTAAGGCAGGTGCCAACTTGTTGTTCAAGTATGTAGGCTATAAAGATTTGAAGAAACAGGTGCCTTCCAAGGGTGCCAATGTTGATTTGGGTGTTGTGGAAATGCATCCTGATGCAGTGATGCTGGCCGACGTTACGATTACTTCTTCCATTGCAGTGGCACGCAAGACTCCGGTGGCTGTAGCTACTCTTACTCCGGCTTTCATTGAAGAAAAACTCGGTACGCAGGAATTTCCTGAATTGCTGAAAGCCACTCCAGGTGTATATGTAACCAAAGAAGGTGGTGGTTTCGGTGATGCCAAGACGCGTATTCGCGGTTTCCAGAGCGAGAACGTGGCCATGATGATTAATGGTGTACCGATGAACGGTATGGAAAATCAGAAGGTATACTGGTCTAACTGGTCCGGTTTGTCCGACGTAACCAGTTCTATGCAGGTACAGCGTGGCTTGGGTGCCAGCAAGGTGTCTTCACCTGCCGTAGGTGGTTCTATCAATATCATCACCAAGAGTACAGATGCCAAGAAAGGCGGTTTTGTATCTTACAGTATGGGTAATGATGGTTACAACAAGATTCTTTTCAGTGTATCTTCCGGTTTGACTAAAGACGGATGGGCTTTCACTTTGCTGGGTGGTAAGACTTGGGGTGACGGCTATATTCAAGGTACGGATTTCGAAGGTTACAATTATTTTGCCAGTTTGGCTAAACGCTTTAATGATAATCATCAGTTGTCATTGACAGTGTTCGGTGCTCCTCAATGGCATAACCAACGTAATTATAATAACGCCTTAAGTATCAAGGAATGGCAACGCGTTCAAAAATATATGGGCGAAAAGAGTCCGTATCGCTATAACCCGACCTTCGGTTATCGCAAGGGGCAGGCATACAACTCTAGCCGCAATGCTTACCATAAGCCGCAGATTTCTTTGAATCACCTGTGGCAGATTGACTATAAATCCAGCTTGAGTACTGCGCTCTATGCTTCTATCGGACGTGGTAACGGTTACAGCGGTACGGGTACTTCGGCTTTCCGTAGCGGATGGTATGGAGCCAGCAACGGATATGTAAGTAGTGCTTATCGCAATGCCGATGGTACCTTTAATTACGATGCCATTGATGAATTGAATATGGCCAGTACCACCGGTTCGCAGATGGTAATGGGTAAATCAATGAATAATCACGAATGGTATGGCTTGCTTTCAACCTATACCACTAAGTTTGGCGAACATTTCGATTTCTATGGTGGTGTGGATTTGCGCTACTACAAAGGCTTGCACCAGAATATCATCACGGATTTGTTTAGCGGTGAATATTTCATTGATTCCAATCGTGATAAAGTGTTGGCTGCTAATAATGCAGCGGCAGCTAATCCGGAATTTGCCAAGCAGAAACTTACAGTAGGCGATGTGGTTTATCGCGATTACGATGGCTTTGTAATGTCTGAAGGTGCTTTTGCACAATTGGAATATAACCAGGATAAGTTGAGTGCTTTTGTATCAGGAGGTCTTTCTAATACAAGCTACTGGCGTAAAGACCGCTTCTACTATGATGAAGCCCATGCTACCAGCAGCAAGAAGCATTATTTAGGCGGTAATATCAAGGGTGGTGCCAACTGGAACATTACGGATAATCACAACGTGTTCTTCAATGCTGGCTTTATCAGCCGTGCGCCGATGTTCGACACCTCTTTTATCAATTCACAGAACTCTCACGAGCGTAATCAGGATGCCAAGAATGAAAAGGTAATGTCTTTCGAAGTAGGCTATGGATTCCGTAGTAAATATTTGGCTGCTAATGTGAATGCTTATTATACTCAGTGGATGGATAAGAGCTTGTATGATAGTGGTACAGGACGCGACGGTAGCCGTTACACCATGAATATGACCGGTGCTAATGCCAAGCACATGGGTGTGGAAGTGGATTTTGAAGCCAAACCTGCACATTGGTTGAATATCAACGGTATGTTCTCTATCGGTGACTGGCGTTGGGATGGTGTGGCAACCGGATTCTATTTTAACAATGAAGGACAGATGTACGATCCTAAGAACGAAGTGGTGGTGCCTGCCGATGCTGATCCGGAAAAATACCGTTACCAGATTCGTATGGATGATGTAAATGTGGGTGGCTCTGCTCAAACAACAGCTTCGTTGGGAGTAACCGTACGTCCGATGAAAGGATTGCGTATCGGTATGGATTGGAACTTCGTCGCCCGTCTGTTTGCAGACTATGATATTGAAGCAGATGACGCTACTCCGGGTAAGGAATATCAAGTAAAGAGTCCTTGGAGAGTGCCTTCTTCTCATACATTTGACTTGAATGCAGGCTATACATTCGATTTTGGAAAGGTATCTGCTACATTGAGTGGTAATGTAAACAACTTGTTCAATCAGGAATATATTGCCGATGCATGGGATGGATCTACTTGGGAAGATTGTACCGTATTCTATGGTTTCGGACGTACATTCTCTGTAGGTTTGAAGTTCAGATTCTAATTTAATTTATTGCTTTGATTATGAAGAAACAATATTGTATATATGGATTGTTTGCAGCTGCTCTGACATTGGGTGCCTGCGACTATAATGAAGACAATTTCCCCGGCTTCGATGAATTGGCTCACCCGCAACATGTGTGGAGTGACACCATTACCTTGGCTGCCAACGATTACAAGAACGTAGCTGAATTGAAAGCCAATCAAGATCTGGCTTTGTCTAAAGATCCGGAAGGAGGAAGTTACGAGGCTGCTTTAAAGGCGGTAAGTTCCAATAAATTTTTTACGGAAGATGCTCCGGCTGCGTGGTATCTGCCGGCATTCATCGCTCAAAAATACCCTTACATGGACAATAAGTCTAAGGTAACGGTACACTATAGCGAATTTGCCAATCTGCCTGATTATGTTACCAAGCTGGCAGGTGCTAAAAAATATACGCTCGACAGTGATGATTACAAGGTGGTTTGGGGAGAAGGACAGAACGTATCCTTTATATCGCCTTCTACAAAAGGTAAAATTGTTGAGGCTTTGAATGCAGGTATTTCTAAGCCTAAAGATGGTGAAGTACGTGTAGTAAGCTATGCTTGGTCTGATACAGAGCCTAGCTTTGGCGGTGGTGGAGGTACTCAGGAGCCGGAAGTTAATTATACTCCGATTAATCAGATCGCTTCTGAGGGTAAATATACGGCTAAAGGTACAGTAATAGCTGCCAATGCCAAGAGTTTCATCATTCAGGATGGAACAGGTATGATGCGTGTTTACCGTGGTTACCTGCCTACAGTGTCTTTGGGCGACGTTGTAGAACTCGATGGTGATGTGGAAGCTAAGCAAGGTCTGTATCGCTTCCGTGCTAAGGCTAATGTCAAATACCTGGAGCGTGCAGCAGAATTCGCATATCCGGAAGCTAAAAAGGTGGATGCGGATTACTTTACCAATTACGGGAAGAACGTAACGATGGAGTATGTAACTTTTGAAGCGAAGTTGGTGAAAAGTGGCAAAAATAATAATTTGATTATTGAGGGTACTACGATGCAACCTAGCCCTACAGACGCTCTTTTCTTGGATGAAAGCTACTATGATCAGCAGGTTGAGGTAACGGGGTATATGGCTGGACTGAGCGGTACTTCTTATCCTAACGTGTTTGTGACTTCTATCGTTAAGAAGGGAGAAGCAAACAGCCTTACTCCGATAGGCGCTGTTCAGTATGTTGAAGCAGGTAAAGAATACAGTGTACGGGGCGTTGTGACGGCTGTGAACCAGAAGAGTTTCATGTTGGCCGATGGCACAGGTAATGTGTTGGTGTATCTGAATGAGTTGCCTGAATTTGTTGTGGGCGATGTAGTAACCGTAACTGGTGAAGCTAATAAGCGTGATGGTGCTATTCAGTTAAAGAATATTTCCGCTAAGGCGAAGAATGGTATGAATGAAACTGCTGTTAAGAGCATGGTAGCTCCGACTATTACACCCGAAGAGTTTGATGCTTGGGTGGCCGTGCCTCGTGTAGCGCATTTCTCTATTTCCGGTAAAATGTCTATTTCAGATAATCCTAAGGGAGGGTATTACTTTAATGTCCTTCCTGGCTCTGCAAACTCTGTATCTTTGACATATGTAGATGATAAAAAATTTGATATGTCATTGAATGACAAGAATGTCGTTTTGACAGGTTACATTCAGGGACAGCCTTACAATGGTAGAGTAAGCGTTATCTACACCGATGTGAAAGAGGCTGCTGCTGCATCAGTCTTTGGCTTGACTCGTGCTGCGGTTACTCCCAATACATCAGTTTTGTATGCTTATAATGGTGAGGCTAAAACATGGGAATTGTTTAAAGAATCAGGTGTAGATGTAAGTGTATTGCAGCCATCTGATTACGATCAAATGGGAAGTTCTTATGTTAGCAAGCCGGCAGAGTCCTTGCCTATATACCTTGCTAAAAACTACCCGTATGCTAAGCCGGATGATGTAGCTGCTGTGGTTTACGCTAATGATAAAAATGATAGTGACAAGCTGAGTGCTACAGAATTTAAGTTTGATGGCAGTGCTTGGGTGATGACTAGCGAAGCCTCTCCGGCTATGATGACTTTCCAAAAAGCAGAAGGTGAATGGATAGAAGCTCGTGTATACCTGGAAGCATCGTTTGATGGCTCTGACGGTGGTTTCAAACCTGATGATATTCTTCTTCCGGGAAATAGCAGTTATGTATGGAAACTTGACAAATTTGGATATTGGAAAGGATCCGGCTTTGTAGGGGGCAATAAGGCTGCTGAAAGTTATCTGGTATCACCTGAATTAGATCTTTCAAAGGCCAGTATGCCTGTATTGGTATTTGACTGTGCTATAAATTTCTTAGCAGGTAATGAATTGAAGGATTTCTTTAATCTTGTGGTGGCTGAAGACTATACTGAAGGCAAGGCTGCTGAAGCTAGTTGGAAGAAACTGCAAGTACAAGGATGGCCCGAGGGTACCAGTTGGGATTTCTCAACAGTTGAGCCGATTGACTTGACACAATTTGCAGGTAAGAAGATTCGTATTGCATTCCATTATAAGAGCACTGATTCAGCTGCTCCTACTGTAGAAATCAAGAATCTTTCTGTGAAAGAATAATTTATCGAATTTAAAGAAGGAGCTGGGGAGAAATGTTTTTTCCAGCTCCTTTATTGTTCAAATTAATAGTTTCTTATCAAATGAAATTCAGAAAATATTATTTCATGTTTTTGCTGGCTGTGAGCCTTGGCTTCACAGCTTGTAATGATGACTCGGATGTACCTGCTAACGGTTATATCGAAATGACACAGGAGGGTTCTTCCACCTTTATCTTGAAAGGTTACAACAGCCCGTCAGAGGGGTATAATGTGTTTAAACCCGAAGGCTTTGGTAAACCATTTTATTTAAAAGATAAAAAGTTTGTAGGCAGCGCATGGAGCTTTGTTAAAACAGAAGGTAATCAACTTTCTTCTATGGGTGAAAAACCGGCAGATGATGCTTGGCAAAGTACCGCGGATATAATGGAAGGAGCCGCTTATTGGGCAAAGTTTAAAGGTACTCGTAATTTGGTCTATATAAAGATGCGTGTGGCCTATATCTGGGAAAATAATGTAGGCTTGGAATACGTAAATGCAGGAGAGGAAAATCGTGACCTGTCAGAGAATCTGAATGCTAATCAGCCTGTAGGCGACAAGACCTCTATGACTGCGTTGGAAATTCCGGCTTTGAATCCAGAACATCTTTATGCTGATTATTTTGTGAACTATGAAAACCGCAATATTCAGAACTTTGCGTTGGAGTATGTGGCTGATATGAAGCATTCTTCTTGGGTAGCTTTCAGTTTTGATGCGATAACTAGTCAGGATAACGTACAACGAGAAAATATTTGGGAACAGGATGACCCCAATATAGATAACTCTATCGAAGTGACGGAATCAATGCATAAAAGTGACGGTTATGATAAAGGTCATTTGGTAGCTAGTGAAGATCGTGTGTATTCAGCAGATGCCAATAGACAGACATTCTACTATGCAAATATTTCTCCGCAGATTGGTTCTTTCAACGGAAAGTATTGGGCTGCGTTAGAAAAACGAGTGCAGACCTGGGGCCGTTCTACGCAGCAAAATGTGTATGATAAGGTTTATCTTACTAAAGGTGGTACGTTGAATAAGTTATTGACTAATTTCACAGGTACAGTGATGGCTAATGATAAACAGTACCCTACAACAGATGAATTTGGTAAAACTAAGCATGGATTGGCCGTACCGGCTTATTATTTTATGGCTATCTTATCTGAAAAAGACGGCAATTACCATGCTGTTGGTTTTTATGTTCCGCATACAGAAACTCTTCCGCAAAATCCTACTGCCGGTGATTTTCAAGTGTACGCAGTAACTATCGACAAGTTGGAGGAAGAAACAGGTATTGATTTCTTCTGTAATCTGCCCGATGTGATTGAAGATGAAGTAGAAGCTTCTCTCAATTTCTCAGATTGGAACTGGAATTAAAGTACATATCTGCTAGTTAGCATACAATGAAGGGAGTGCGTGAATCATGCACTCCCTTTTTTTCATCTGTAAAGCTACGAATATTCTTAATTCCTTCATTTGTTTAATCAGAAGATTCTGTTTACATTTGTAGAAAAGAAAAATCTCGGGGATATGGAAAAAGAAAGATACATTCGTTTCGACTGGGCCATGAAGCGTATGCTTCGGGATAAGGCTAACTTTGCTGTGCTTGAAGGGCTTCTGACTGTGCTGCTAGGTGAGAAAATCACAATTATAGAGTTGCTGGAAAGCGAAAGTAACCAGCTGACTGCTGATGATAAATTCAACAGGGTGGACATCAAGGCCAAGGACAGCAAGGGGGAAATCATCATTGTGGAGGTGCAGAACACGCGAGAGATTTATTACCTGGAGCGCATCCTCTATGGAGTGGCTAAGGCGGTGACTGAACATATCTCTTTGGGTAGTTCTTATCAAGAGGTCAAGAAGGTGATTTCTATCAGCATCCTGTATTTTGACATCGGTAAGGGCAGTGATTATTTGTATCATGGCTATTCAAAGTTTGTAGGGGTGCATACGCACGATGAATTATTGGTTACTACGAAAGAGCGGGATGTGATAACTCGTAAATCTCCTAAGGATATTTTTCCTGAGTATTATCTGATTCGGGTGAATGAATTTAATCAGGTGGCCCGTACTCCGCTTGAAGAATGGATTTCTTATTTGAAGACCGGTGAGATTCGCCAAGATGATTCTGCGCCCGGTTTGCCGGAGGCTCGCGAACGCTTGCGCTATTACAATATGCAACCTGCCGAACGTCATGCATACGATGAGCATCTGAGTGCAATCATGATTCAGAACGATGTGCTGGATACTGCTAAAATAGAAGGTCGTGCGGAAGGTCGTGCGGAAGGTCGTGCGGAAGGCCGTGCGGAAGGTCGTGCGGAAGGTCGTGCAGAAGGTCGTGCAGAAGGTCGTGCGGAAGAAAAAATGGAAATTGCACGTAAGATGAAAGCAGCGAATATGGAAGTAACAGTCATTGCTTCTATTTCAGGTCTTTCTGTAGAAGAAGTTAATAACTTGTAGGAACAGGGAATGAATAACTCTAATAAGTATGCAACTAGAACAGATATTATACAATTTACAGGTTGAAAAACTTACCGAGATGCAGGTTAAGGCTGGTGAGGCAATAGCTCGGCAGCAAGATGTAGTTCTATTATCGCCTACAGGCTCGGGCAAGACTTTGGCTTTTTTGTTGCCTTTAGTGCAGTCTTTAAGTCTGGATATATCGGGTGTGCAGGCTGTGGTTTTGGCTCCATCGAGAGAACTGGCTTTGCAGATAGAGACAGTTTTTAAATCGATGAATACCCCTTTCAAGGTGATGAGCTGTTATGGGGGCAGGCCGGCCATGGATGAGCATCGCACCATGAAGGGATTGTGTCCGTCGGTTATTGTAGGTACTCCCGGTCGTATGAACGATCATCTGCGTAAAGGCAATTTTGATGTACAGTCGGTGCGTACGCTGGTGATAGATGAATTTGATAAGTGTCTGGAGTTTGGCTTTCATGATGAAATGTCTGAAGTAATCGGTCAGTTGCCAGCTTTGCGGCAACGTATACTGTTGTCTGCTACGGATGCTGAGGAAATACCGGAATTTGCGGGCATAGGTCATGAGAAATTGGTTAAACTGAACTTTTTGAATGAGGCCGCTAAAGAGGAACGCTTATTATTGAAGAGGGTTCTTTCGCCAGAGAAAGATAAATTGGAAACATTGTTTCGCTTGCTTTGTCAATTGGGCAATCATTCCACTTTGGTCTTTGTGAACTATCGTGAGAGTGTGGATAGGGTAGTGGAGTATCTCAGGAGTCGTAAATATCCTTGTGAGGCTTTCCATGGGGGATTGGATCAGGATATTCGCGAACGTGCATTGTATAAGTTTCGTAATGGCAGTTGTCCGGTCTTGATTTCTACCGACTTGGCAGCCCGTGGACTTGACATACCGGGTGTGGACCACGTAGTGCATTATCATCTTCCGGTAAATGAAGAGGCTTTTACCCACCGTAACGGGCGTACGGCCCGCTGGCAATCTTCCGGTTTCTCCTATCTGATACTTCATGCAGAAGAGAAGTTGCCCGATTATGTTACAGGTGAACTGCCCGTTTATGCATTGCAAGACCAGGGATGCAAACCTATTAAGCCGAAATGGGCCACATTATATATTGGCAAGGGGAAGAAAGATAAACTGAATCGGATAGATATTGTGGGATTCTTATATAAGAAGGGAGGATTAGCTCGTGAAGATGTGGGGCAGGTGGATGTGAAGGAACATCATGCGTTCGTAGCTGTGCGACGCAGCAAAGTGAAGCAACTGCTGACGTTGGTTCGTGGAGAGAAGATTAAAGGAATGAAAACCATTATAGAAGAGGCTAAATAGCAAAATGTAAATAAAATAGTTGTTTTCTTTATTAAGTACGCTGTTTTGGTAATCAATAATGCTTGGTATAGACTGTTTATCTTTCGAAAAGTCAAATTGTCAAGTAGGGTTATCAAAGCAGCGTATATTTTTTCTATGAAGGAGTAAAAATGGTAGAATATGAAGAGTAAGGCGTGAAAAATATTAAGAATGATTTGTTTTACAGAAAAAAAACTGTAATTTCGCTATGTCGATAGACGTAAAAGAATGAATTTGTTTAACCAAAACATTTTTCAAATGAAAAAACATAATTTTAATGCGGGTCCTTCTATTCTTCCGCGTGAGGTGATTGAAAATGCAGCTAATGCAGTTTTGGATTTTGGTGGTTCAGGTCTTTCAATTTTGGAAATCAGCCATCGTGCTAAAGATTTTCAGCCTGTAGTAGATGAAGCTGTAGCTTTGTTTAAAGAATTACTTAATATTCCAGAGGGTTACTCAGTGCTGTTCTTGGGTGGAGGTGCTAGCTTACAATTCTGTATGGTACCTTATAACTTCTTGGAGAAGAAAGCGGCTTATCTAAATACAGGTGTTTGGTCAAAGAAGGCTATTAAAGAGGCAAAAGGTTTTGGTGAAGTAGTAGAGGTGGCATCGTCTGCAGAGTCTACCTTTACTTATATTCCGAAAGATTATACGGTGCCTGCCGATGTAGATTATTTCCATATAACAACAAATAATACAATCTATGGTACGGAAATCAAGGAAGATTTGAATGTGAATGTGCCTATGATTGCCGATATGTCATCTGATATATTCTCTCGCCCTATTGATGTGTCCAAGTATATCTGTATTTATGGTGGTGCTCAGAAGAATCTGGCTCCTGCAGGTGTTACGTTTGTCATAGTGAAGAATGATGCACTAGGTAAGGTTTCTCGCTACATACCTACTATGCTGAATTATCAGACTCATATTGATGGCGGTTCTATGTTCAATACCCCTCCTGTATTCCCTATTTATACAGCTTTACAGACATTGCGTTGGATTAAGGCCCAAGGTGGTGTGAAGGAAATGGAGCGTAGGGCTATAGAGAAGGCAGATATGCTGTATGCTGAAATAGACCGCAACAAATTGTTTGTAGGAACTGCTGCTAAGGAAGACCGTTCTCGCATGAATATTTGTTTTGTAATGGCTCCGGAATACAAGGAACTGGAAGCTGACTTTTTGAAATTTGCTACAGAAAGAGGTATGGTAGGTATTAAGGGACATCGCTCTGTGGGTGGGTTCCGTGCATCTTGCTATAATGCAATGCCTAAAGAAAGCGTACAAGCCTTGATAGACTGTATGCAGGAATTTGAAAAACTTCACGCTTAATCCGATAATATTATGAAAGTATTAGTGGCAACAGATAAGCCGTTTGCTAAAGTGGCAATAGACGGTATTCGTAAGGTGGTAGAAGATGCCGGTTATGAATTGGTATTGCTTGAAAAATATGGTGAAAAGGCCAAATTGTTGGAAGCAGTAAAGGATGCTAATGCAATTATTATTCGAAGTGATATCATTGATGCGGAAGTGTTTGATGCAGCCAAGGATCTGAAGATTGTGGTGCGTGCCGGTGCAGGCTATGATAATGTAGATTTGGAAGCAGCTACGGCACATGGGGTATGTGTGATGAATACTCCTGGACAGAATTCAAATGCGGTGGCAGAATTGGCTTTCGGATTGATGGTGATGGCGGTTCGGCATATGTACAACGGTACTTCGGGTACAGAATTGAAGGGTAAAAAGCTGGGTATCCATGCTTATGGTAATGTGGGGCGCAATGTGGCTCGCATAGCCAAAGGATTTGGTATGGAAATTTATGCTTATGATGCTTTCTGTCCGAAGACACTTATTGAAAATGACGGAATTAAAGCGGTAGATTCTCCGGAAGAATTGTACGAGATTTGCGATATCGTTTCGCTGCATTTGCCGGCTACGGCTGACACCAAGGGTACTATAGGTAAGCATCTGGTAGGTAGAATGCCGAAAAATGGTTTGTTAGTGAATACTGCTCGTAAAGAAGTAATCAATGAAGAGGAATTGATAACTTTGCTCGAAGAACGTGGCGATTTGGAATATGTGACGGATATTATGCCGGCTGCTAATGATACCTTTAAGGAAAAATTTGCAGGTAGGTATTTCTCTACTCCTAAGAAGATGGGTGCACAGACGGCTGAGGCTAATATCAATGCTGGTATTGCGGCTGCCAACCAAATCGTGGGCTTTTTCAAGGAAGGTTGCGAAAGATTCCGCGTAAATAAATAATTGTCATTTAGAGAGCAGATTGCATACCTCTCTAAGTAGCTGATGACGCAAATCTGCGTCATCAGCGTTTTTAAAGAATACCTTATAATTACCTTTATAATCTAAACATGGCAACAATAAAACCTTTTAAAGGCATTCGCCCGCCTCAAGAGTGGGTAGAGCAGGTGGCTTCTCGTCCGTATGATGTATTGAACTCTTCAGAAGCACGTCAAGAAGCTGCTGGTAATGAAAAATCCCTCTATCATATTATCAAGCCGGAAATAGATTTTCCGGAGGGTACCGATGAACATGATCCTCGAGTATATCAGAAAGCTGCCGAAAACTTTCAGATGTTTCAGGATAAGGGATGGCTGGTACAGGATGAAAAAGAAAACTATTACGTCTATGCACAGACCATGAATGGAAAGACGCAGTATGGACTGGTGGTAGGGGCGTATGTGCCTGATTATATGAATGGGGTGATTAAGAAGCATGAATTGACCAGGCGTGATAAAGAGGAAGACCGCATGAAGCATGTGCGGGTGAACAATGCCAATATTGAGCCGGTGTTCTTTGCATATCCTGATAATGCGGGGCTGGATGCAGTAATAGCCCGTTATACGGCCGAGAAACCCATTTATGATTTTGTGGCACCTGACGATGGTTTTGGACATCAGTTCTGGATTATCGACCAGCCGCAGGATATTGATTTTATCACGAAGGAGTTTGCCAAGATGCCGGCACTTTATATCGCAGATGGACATCACCGTAGTGCGGCCGCTGCTTTGGTAGGTGCTGAAAAAGCAAAGCAAAATCCTCATCATAAGGGGGATGAAGAGTATAACTACTTCATGGCTGTTTGTTTCCCGGCAAATCAGTTGACTATCATAGACTATAATCGTGTAGTGAAAGACTTGAATGGGTTAACTCCGGCTCAGTTCTTGGAAGCTGTAGGCAAGAATTTTACAGTGGAAGAAAAAGGTACAGAAATTTATCGTCCTGTAGCATTGCATAATTTTTCCTTATATCTGGATGGAAAATGGTATAGCTTAACTGCTAAGGAAGGTACATATGACGATAATGATCCGATAGGTGTATTGGATGTGACTATTTCTTCCAATCTGATTTTGGATGAAATTTTAGGTATTAAGGATCTTCGTTCCGATAAGCGTATAGACTTTGTAGGAGGAATACGTGGATTGGGAGAACTGAATAAGCGAGTGGATAGCGGAGAAATGAAGGTGGCTTTGGCACTCTATCCGGTATCTATGAAGCAATTAATGGACATTGCCGATACAGGTAATATCATGCCGCCAAAGACGACATGGTTTGAACCGAAACTTCGATCCGGATTGATTATTCATAAATTGGTTTAAAGATATAGTTTCTAAGCATACCAGCATGTAAAGCAAACACCCCTGCTACTTACTGTGGCAGGGGTGTTTGCTTTACATGCTGGTATCTTGACTTTACTTTTATATTTTTATTGTTCTACTCTTTTCATAGTCAGTTGTATGCGTTTTCTTTCCATATCAATATTCAGCACCTTGACGCGTACGTGCTGGTGTATGGAAACCACTTCGTTCGGATTGCTGATATAGCGGTCGGCTAGTTGTGAAAGATGCACCAGGCCGCTTTCTTTTATACCTATATCTACAAAAGCCCCGAAATTGGTTATGTTGCCTACTATGCCCGGCAGTTCCATACCGATGCAGAGGTCTTCGATGGTACGTACATTCTTGTCAAATTCAAAAACTTTGATAGGCCCTCTTGGGTCGCGGCCGGGTTTTTCCAGTTCTTGCAGGATGTCTTTCAGCGTTGGCATACCTACTGTGTCTGTAAGATAATGCTCCAACTTTATTTTTTGGCGAAGTTCTTTACTGGCTATCAGTTCTTCTACCGTGCAGTGCATATCGTTGGCCATTTGCTCTACAATGCAGTAGCTTTCCGGGTGTACTGCTGTGTTGTCCAAAGGATTTTTGGCACCCGGTATGCGGAGGAATCCGGCACATTGTTCAAAGGCCTTGGCTCCCATGCGCGGTACCTTCATCAGTTCTTTGCGCGAATGGAAGGCTCCATGCTCGGCCCGATAGTTCACGATGTTCTGTGCCAGTTGCGGGCCAAGGCCTGAAATGTAGGTCAGCAGGTGACTGCTGGCTGTATTCAGATTGACGCCTACCAGATTGACGCAGTTTTCTACAGTCTGGTCGAGTGATTTCTTAAGTTTGCTTTGGTCTACATCATGCTGGTACTGACCTACACCGATAGATTTGGGATCAATCTTTACCAATTCAGCCAGCGGATCCATCAGCCGGCGTGCAATGGATACGGCACCACGCACAGTAACATCGTATTCCGGGAACTCATCGCGTGCTATTTTTGAAGCCGAGTAAATGGAAGCACCTTGTTCGCTTACCACAAAGATTTGCACATCTTGATGGAAGGTCTGTCTCTTCAGAAATTCTTCTGTTTCGCGGCTGGCTGTGCCGTTGCCCACGGCGATGGCCTCTATCTGATAGGCCTCTACCATTTTCTGAAGTTTGGCCATGGCTTCTTTAGGCTTGCTGACTGGCGGATGCGGATAGATGTTTTCATTATGCAGCAGATTGCCCTGAGCATCCAGGCATACAACCTTGCATCCGGTGCGAAAGCCTGGATCGATGCCCATTACGCGTTTTTGCCCCAATGGAGATGCCAATAATAATTGTCGAAGGTTAGCGGTGAATACGTGGATAGCTTCCTCATCGGCCCGTTCTTTGCTAGAGGTGGCAAATTCTGTTTCGATGGATGGCTTTAGCAGACGTTTGTAGGCATCTTGAACAGCCAATGACACTTGCATTCCGCAAGCATTATGGCTACGTACAAACTGTCGTTCCAAACGCTCGGTACAAGCATCGTCATCGGGACTGATTCCTACTTTCAGAAAGCCTTCGGTTTCACCGCGCCGAATGGCCAGCAGTCGGTGTGAGCTGCAGCGTTTCAGTGGTTCCTGGCAGTCAAAGTAATCCCGGTAATTGGCTGCTTCCTCTTCTTTGCCTTTCACCACCTTGGTGGTAAGTACAGCTTGTCGGGTAAAAGCATTTCGTACCTGATTACGTGCTTGTTCATCTTCGCTCACCTGTTCGGCTATGATGTCGCGTGCGCCTTTCAAGGCATCTTCTACATCTTTCACCTCTCCTTTTACATAAGTCGAAGCACGCTTTTCGGGTTGAGGCTCCCGTTGCAGCATCAGCAGAGTGGCCAGAGGCTCCAAACCCTTTTGCCGGGCTGCTTCGGCACGTGTGCGTCGTTTGGGCTTAAAAGGCAGATACAGGTCTTCCAATACTGTAGCATCCCAGGTTTCGGCGATACGCTTGGATAATTCATCGGTGAGTTTGCCTTGTTCCCGGATGGTGTTGGTAATGGTATCTTTACGTTTGGCCAGTTCATTCAGTTTATCATACTGAGTTTGAATAGCTTCTATCTGTACTTCATCCAATCCGCCCGTAGCTTCTTTCCGGTATCGGCTGATGAAGGGAATAGTGGCTCCATCCTGGAGCAGGTGCAAGGTCTGTTGAATTTGTTTTTCCGACAGCGACAGCGTCTGTGCTATCCTTTTATGGAAGAAATCCGTCATATACGTTATGTTTAGATGAAAGTTTTGCCGACAAAAATACGAAAAACAATCGTCTTTTCATTACTTTTGTCGGCAGAACTCCTAATTCTATAAATGTATGAAACGATTCGTCTGTCTGTCTTTATTTTGGGTGGTGTCGTTGCTGATGGTGACGGCACAAGAGAAAATTGTGAAATTAAAAGTGGTGCAAACCAGTGATATACACGGTAATTTCTTTCCGGTAGATTTTATTCGTCAATGTCCGTCTGAGGGTAGTTTGGCGCGGGTGTCTGCTTTTGTAAAGGAGCAGCGGAATGTTTATGCCGACCGTCTGCTGTTATTAGATGACGGAGATATTCTGCAAGGGCAGCCTTCGGCTTATTATTATAATTATATAGATACTGCATCTGTTCATCTTACGGCAGCGGTAATGAATTATATGAAGTATGATGCGGGCAACATGGGCAATCATGATATAGAAACTGGTCGGGCTGTGTTCGACCGCTGGATAAAGGATTGCGATTTCCCCATGCTGGGTGCCAATATCGTAGATGCTGTTTCGGGCAAGCCTCACTGCAAGCCCTATATAGTGATGGAACGTGATGGGGTGAAGGTGGCTGTGCTGGGCATGATTACACCTGCCATCCCCGTTTGGCTGTCGGAGAATCTCTGGCAGGGACTCCGCTTTGACGATATGGAGCAGACGGCGCGGAAGTGGGTGAAAATTATACAGGAGAAAGAGCATCCGGATGTGTTGATAGGAGTGTTTCATGCCGGACAGCGTGCGGTGGAAATGGGTGGAAAATACCGCGACAATGCTTCATTGGAAGTGGCCACACGTGTGCCGGGATTTGATTTGGTGCTGATGGGGCATGACCATTCACGCGCGTGTAAGAAGGTGGTGAATGTGGCAGGAGATACGGTATTGGTAATGAATCCTGCCAATAACGGTCGGGTGGTAAGTAATGCTGAGGTGACTTTGACGCTGAATAATGGTAAAGTGGTGGACAAGCAGTTGACAGGAGAATTGACAGATATGGCTCGGTATGAGCCTGATGCGGAATTTATGAAGCATTTTTCTGCTGAATATTCGGCCGTATCGTCCTTTGTATCAAAGAAAATCGGGCGGATGAACACCACCATTTCTACCCGTCCTGCTTATTTTGGCTCCTCTGCTTTCGTAGACCTTATTCACGAGTTGCAATTGGCTATCAGCGGTGCAGAAATATCATTGGTGGCACCTCTTTCTTTCGATGCGTCCATTCAGCAGGGCGATGTTAGGGTGAGCGATATGTTCAGTCTTTATAAATACGAGAACATGCTTTACACCATGCGTCTGTCTGGTGCAGAAATCAGGGGACTGCTGGAAATGTCGTATGCACAGTGGGTGAATGAAATGAAGAGTGCCGATGATGATTTGCTTCTTTTCCGTGGTACAGGCAACAAAGGTGCCGAAGAACGCTCCACTTTTCGCTATCCCAGTTATAATTTCGACTCTGCGGCAGGTATCGTATATACCGTGGACGTAACCAAACCTGCCGGACAACGGGTGAATATCCTGCAAATGGCCGATGGACAGCCTTTCAAGCTTGAGAGCATGTATGAAGTAGCAGTAAATTCTTACAGGGGCAACGGCGGGGGAGAACTACTAACCAAGGGAGCCGGCATTCTGCAAGATGAATTGAAGAGCCGCATTGTTCGCTCTACCGATAAAGATTTGCGCTTCTATTTGATGCGCTATATCGAAGAGCATCGGGAAATCACTCCCAAGGCCTTGAATCAATGGAAATTTATTCCGGAAGAGTGGGTGGGCCCGGCAACCAGACGGGATTACCGACGTCTCTTTGGTGAAGACATGCCCTGACGGCCTGTTTCAACGCAAGTAACTGCATAGCCCTTAGCAAGCGGTTGCATCTGCCCTTGCAACCGCTTGCTAAGGGCTATGCAGCTATACTGCCTTTGCTGCAATAGCTGTTTATGGGTAGCTGTTGCAGGTAACTCTACACCGGAAAAATTTTATTTGCTAGTTCTTAATGATGGTTCTTTTTGATTATAAAAGAAAAAAATACGTATCTTTGTACACTCTTTGATTAGCAAAGGGAAAATACTCTAAATGAAGTGACGTGAAGAAAAAGTTCATTCGTAAAATAATTGGAGCATTGTCGTTACTGGTACTCTTTGTGACGTATCAGGTATGTATCGCAGCTTTTACGCACGTTCACTACATTAATGGTGTGCTGATAACTCACTCACACCCGTTTAAAGGAACACACTCTCACACTCAGTCGGAATTGGTCGTCATCGGTCTGGCTCCTTACCAGGTGACCGATTTTCAGTCTACAGAAGAAATTTGCCCGCTGCGTCCGTTGGTGGGATATGTGGATAATGAACCGGCAGAACATCAGGCGCAGCTTCTGTGGAAAGAAGTTCGTTCGCTTCGGGCTCCTCCTATAGATTCTCTTTTATTTTAATTTTTTCAGCTCCGTTAGCGGGCTATGGTTGCAGGTAGGTCGCAGCCAGGATGTTATTTTACTTCGGATAAAGCTATTGTTTGTAGGCATCAAAGCATTCCTTTTATGCCTTCAGAGTTATTCTTTGTCCTGACTATTGTTATGTTTTAGCATCTGGTAAGGCTTTCGTTTGTATCATTTAGCGTTTTCTCTGTTGCCTATGTAACAGAGGTGAATCTATCTGTAAAATTATCAGTAAATTATACCAAATTATAAAAGAGAATCAATGAAATTACATATTTTCATTTGGGTATGCCTTTTGGCAGCCCTTCAGTCTGTTATGGCTGTAAACCCTATTAAGGAAGGTAACATGATTTCTGGTCATGTGATTGAGAAAGGTACTGAAGTGAATATTCCCTATGCCACGATTCTGATAGTGGGTACCGATATGGGTACGGTGTCTAATGAAGAAGGTCAGTTTCAGTTCAGAAATTTGAAAGAAGGAAAGTATACCTTACGGGTATCGGCTGTGGGATATAAGACGCAGACCAAAGAGGTGTTGGTAAATAAGAATTTTACCGCTGTACTTCATTTTCAGATGGAAGAAGAGAGCTTTATGACAGATGAAGTGGTGGTTTCTGCCAATCGTAATGAAGTCAGTCGGAAAGAGGCACCCGTAGTGGTGAATGTGATGAGTACCAAACTCTTTGAGATGGTGAATTCTACCGACTTGGCTAAGACGCTGAATTATCAGTCGGGGCTTCGCGTAGAGAATAACTGTCAGAACTGTGGTTTTCCGCAGGTGCGTATCAATGGTCTGGAGGGGCCTTACTCGCAGATTTTGATTAATAGCCGCCCGGTAATCAGTGCCTTGAGCGGAGTATATGGATTGGAACAGATTCCGGTGAATATGATAGAACGCGTAGAGGTGGTACGTGGAGGTGGTTCTGCTTTATTTGGTGCCAATGCGGTGGGGGGAACCATTAATATCATTACTAAAGACCCTATTAATAATTCTTTTCAGGTGTCGAGTATGTTCTCTAATATGGATGGAAAATCCTGGGAGCAATATATGGGCGGTAATGTATCGTTGGTAGCCAAGGATAATTCTTACGGTATCGCCTTGTATGAAAGTTATCGTAACCGGAATCCCTATGACCGCGATGACGACGGGTTCTCTGAATTAGGAAAACTGAATATGAATACATTCGGATTCCGCTCTTATTATCGTCCCACTCACTTCAGCCGCATTAATCTGGAATATCACACTACTAATGAGTTTCGTAGAGGGGGAAATAAATTCGACCTGCAGCCTCATGAAACAGACATTACTGAACAGACAAAGCATGTGATTAACAGTGGTGGTATCAGTTATGACCAGTTTTGGAAAGAGTATAAGCATAAACTGTCGGTATACGGATCTGTGCAACATACCGATCGTAATAGCTATTATGGTGCGCAAAAGGCCATGAACGCCTATGGCCATACAGACGATTTGACTTGGGTAACGGGAGCTATGTATGTAGGCAATATGGATAAGTGTCTGTTTGCTCCGGCCACGTTTACCGGTGGAGTGGAATATCAGGAGAACAAGTTGCATGATGTAATGGAGGGTTATCACCGGGATATGAAGCAGCGGGTGCGTATAGCCAGTGCATTTGTTCAGAATGAGTGGAAAATCAATCTGTTTACTTTATTGGTTGGAGGTCGTCTGGATAAACATAATCTGATAGATAATCTGATATTTAGTCCTCGTGTCAATCTGTTATATAAACCAACGGATGCTTTGCAGGCCCGTTTAACTTATTCTACCGGCTTTCGGGCACCGCAAGCTTACGATGAAGACCTTCATGTGACTGCCGTAGGTGGAGAAGGTGTGCAGGTGAAATTGGCTGAAAACTTGCGTGAAGAGCGTTCTAATAGTTTTAGTGGTTCTGTAGATTGGACCACCAACTTCGGACATTGGCAGGCCAATGTATTGCTGGAAGGTTTCTATACAGACTTGAATCATGTGTTTTATCTGGAAAAGATAGGTGAAGATGCCAATGGAGATATTATCAAGGAGCGTCGCAACGGTGACGGGGCCAGAGTGTATGGCGCGAATCTGGATGCCAAGATAGCACACGGCAAGGAGGCGCAGTTCCAATTGGGCTTTACTGCACAGCGCAGCAGATATACCGCCGCTACTCCATGGACGGATGATGAAACGCAAACTACCCGTCGCATGATGCGAACTCCCGATTATTACGGCTATTTTACCTTCTCTTCAGCTCCGCTGAAGAATTTTGATTTCTCCTTGTCGGGCACCTATACGGGTAAGATGATTGTACCTCATATGGCTGGTTATATTGAGGAAGATCGGTTGGAGCACACTCCGCAGTTCTTGGATATGAATCTGAAGGTAAACTATACTTTTGTATTGCATGACCATATAAAATTTCAGTTGAATGCAGGGGTGCAAAACATTTTTAATAGTTTTCAGAAAGATTTGGATAAAGGTGAATTCCGTGATTCTGGCTATTTCTATGGCCCTACTCAGCCTCGAACGTTTTTCATCGGCTTTAAAATTATGAATGGATAAGCCATCAGGCTTGTGAAAGGACAGAAATCTGTTTGCTGGTTTGCTGAATAAATTCTATATTTGTTCGCAAATCAGCAAACAGCATGGAACGTAAAAACATACGCGATATAGATATTACCCTCATTCAGCATTTGCCGAGAATTGATTTTATCGGTAATGATTTCGCTATCTTTGATAATATAAGAGATATTCCTTTCACTTCTTATCCCACACGGCTGAATGCAGCTTGCTTTATCGTCTGTCTGCAGGGAGAAAGCAAGTTGAATATCAGTTTGCAGGAGTGCTACATTGCCAAGAATACCATGGCTGTTATTCTGCCCGACCAAATAGTTCAGCAACTGGAACGTTCGGATGATTTTTCCGGTTTGTTTATAGCTGTGGCCAAGGATTTTATGGACGATGTGATTCCTACCTTGCAGAAGTTATTTCCTTTGTTTTTCCGTATCAAGGAGTCACCTTGTGTACAAATAACCGATGAGGAACTAGAATCATTCCGGGAATACCATTCTTTTTTGTGGAAAAAGGTGAAACTGAAAGACAGTCAGTTTCGTAAAGAGATAACCAAGGGCTTGCTACTGTCTTTATTTTATGAGATTTATACCATTTATCAAGGACATACTTTGACGGAAATTCGTCCGAAAAGCAGAAAAGAGGATTTGTTTGAACGGTTTATCCGGGCTGTCACTGCAGATTTTAAGTCGGAACGTAGTGTGACGTATTATGCCGATAAACTGTTCTTAACTCCCAAACATCTGTCTACAGCTGTTAAGGAAGTGAGTGGAAAGACAGCTAGTGAATGGATAGACGGCCTGGTGCTGTTAGAGGCAAAGGCATTGCTGAAGTCATCAGAAATGAGTATTCAGGAAATATCCGATGAACTGCATTTTGCGAATCAGTCTTTTTTTGGCAAGTATTTTAAACACCATACGGGGGTGTCACCCAAAGAATACCGTAGGCTGTAAGAAAGTGTATGTGTTTTATTCGGAAAATATTATATTTAGTTTTCTCTGAATTTATCTTCGGTTGTTTTCTGCCCTGATTCTCGTAACATAGTCTGTTATGCTTTCCTATATATCACAGAAAATGTTAATAATATACTCAGCGAAAGCAGGTGTACTATTTAAAAACGGCTTCTAAGAGGGTGATACCGTATGTATAAGTGTGCGTTAAAGGTTTCCTGCCCGTACGCGGCTTAAGGTTTCCGGAGTCATCAGCAAATAAGAAGCGATGTGTGAAAGTGGGGCGCGCTTTATGATTTCCGGATGTACTTTCATCAGTCTGCTATAACGTTCATGAGCTGTTTCAAATCGCCAAGAGTCGGCTTTTATCTGTGATACGATTAATGAAAACTCCAATACCTTTCTATAGAACATGTTTATTTCCCACGATGTTTCGGTAAGTAACATTAGTTTGGCGAAAGGCAGTAGATATACCACTCCTTCTTCAAGTGCTTCGATGATGATACGGCTGGGCTCTTTTTTTAAAATGCTTTCAATACACATGGTAATGCAATTCTCATAGGAAAAATGTTCGGTGACATCTTTTCCATTCTTATAATAGTATTGTCTGAGCATTCCTTTACCCACAATGACAATGTATTGGCTGATTTGCCCTTCTTCCAGAAGAATTTCTCCTTTGCATACTTCTTTACGTATTAGAATACTCTCCAATAGTTTTCTGCCTTCCGGTCGCATGCTAGGGTAGCGTGAGTTGACTGTGGCATTAACGGTAGTGTGTAAAAGTTCATCCATACGGTCAAGTCTTTATTTGTTTTTCAACTGCAAATGTACGATATTTCTCTATTATCTCAAAATGTATAAAATAAAACAGGTTTCGAGCATTGTTTTTCATTTCTATTATCTTTTGAATATGAGTAGATTAACTCTAGGAAGCGATTTTTTTTATAAAAAATATGCGTAAAAGGTTTGCAGATTAAAAATAAACGCTTACCTTTGCACCGCATTTGAGAAACAATGCAGGTTAAATCAAAGGAAGTTTGGGTGAGTGGCTGAAACCACCAGTTTGCTAAACTGACGTACGGGTAACCGTACCGGGGGTTCGAATCCCCCAGCTTCCGCAACCAAATGCACTCTTAGCTCAGTTGGTAGAGCAACTGACTCTTAATCAGTGGGTCCAGGGTTCGAATCCCTGAGGGTGTACATTTGGTGGATTCGTCTAACGGTTAGGACACATGCCTCTCACGCATGCAATACGAGTTCGATTCTCGTATCCACTACAGATATTTTAAGCGGTTAACAGCATAGTTAACCGCTTTTTTTTTGAACTTTATTTACTTCTGTCAAAGATAAAACTTATCTTTGCATGAAAGAATCATTTAAAATTTGTATTGCATTGGATTGGCTATATAGTTTGTTTGTGGAGCATTCTGCCTTACAGGCAGTCGTGGTGTTGTCGTTGATTTCTGCTATAGGATTGGTTTTGGGAAAGATACGAGTAGCTGGTGTATCTCTAGGAGTAACTTTTGTGTTCTTTATGGGAATTTTGGCCGGACACCTGGGTTTGTCTATTGATGAGGAAATGCTGAATTATGCAGAGAGTTTTGGATTGGTTATTTTTGTGTATGCTTTGGGGTTGCAGGTAGGTCCCGGTTTTTTCAGTTCTTTCAGGAAAGGTGGAGTACAATTAAATATGTTGGCTTTGGCTGTAATTTTGGTGGGTACTGCACTGGCTGTACTAGTTAGCTATTTATGTGGCATTTCTTTGCCAGATGTAGTGGGGATTCTTTGTGGCGCTACTACAAATACGCCTGCATTAGGAGCAGCTCAACAAACCTTGAAGCAGTTAGGGATGGCTACCAGCACTCCAGCTTTAGGATGTGCAGTGTCGTATCCATTAGGTGTGGTAGGCGTTATTTTGGCTTTATTATTGATTCGTAAGATCTTGGTACGTCCTGCCGATTTAGAATTAAAACAGGGCGAGGATGAAAACCGTACCTTCATAGCTGCTTTTCAGGTGCATAATCCGGCAGTGTTCCAGAAAAATATTCGTGAGATTGGTATCTTGAGCGGACCTACCAAGTTTGTTATTTCCAGGCTTTGGCGAAATGGCAAGGTGAGTATTCCTACGTCTGAAACCATTATTTGTGAAGGAGATCGTTTGCTGGTTGTTTCTTCAGAAAAAGATGCGCCTGCCTTGACCGTATTGTTTGGTGAACAGGAACATACGGATTGGAATAAGGAGGATATTGATTGGAATGCAATCGATAGTCAACTGATTTCGCAGCGTATTTTAGTTACCCGTCCGGAGTTGAACGGCAAGAAACTAGGTTCTTTGCATTTGCGGAATCATTATGGTATCAATATTAGCCGTGTGTACCGTAGTGGTGTACAATTGTTGGCCACAGCAGAACTTACTTTACAGTTGGGTGACCGTTTGACTGTGGTAGGTGAAGCGCCGGCTGTGCATAATGTAGAAAAGGTATTGGGTAATGCTGTGAAGAGTTTAAAGGAACCTAATTTGGTGGCTGTATTTGTGGGTATTGTTTTCGGGCTCATTCTAGGCGCCGTGCCTATCAGTCTGCCGGGAATCAGTGCCCCTGTCAAGTTAGGTTTGGCAGGGGGCCCTATTGTGGTAGGCATTTTGATTGGTACGTTCGGTCCGCGTATGCATATGGTGACGTATACTACTCGTAGCGCTAATTTAATGCTTCGTGCCCTAGGACTTTCTATGTATTTGGCTTGCCTGGGATTGGATGCCGGTGCGCATTTCTTCGAAACGGTTTTTCGGCCTGAGGGGCTGTTATGGATTGCTGTCGGCTTTTTTCTGACAGTGATGCCGGTGCTGATTGTAGGAGCTGTCGCTTTCCGCTGGATGAAGGTAGATTTTGGATCGGTAGCCGGAATGTTGTGTGGAAGTATGGCCAATCCTATGGCTTTGAACTATGCCAATGATACCTTGCCTGGCGACCATCCTTCCGTGGCCTATGCTACGGTTTATCCGCTCAGTATGTTTCTGAGGGTTATTATAGCACAGTTGTTGCTGATGTTTTTATTGTAAGCATGTTACACGAAAAAAATAATATTATGGGAACGATTACTCCGGAAAGTATTGTAAGTGATCTGCGTTATTTGCAGTTGTTGTCACGTAGTTTTCCGACTATTGCTGATGCCAGTACAGAAATCATCAATCTGGAGGCTATCTTGAATTTGCCAAAAGGTACAGAACATTTTCTTACGGATATTCATGGCGAATACGAAGCTTTTCAGCATGTGCTGAAGAATGGTTCGGGGGCTGTAAAGAGGAAGGTGAATGAAATTTTCGGGCATACTTTGCGCGAAAGTGAAAAAAAAGAATTATGTACTTTAATTTATTATCCGGAAGAGAAATTGCAACTGATTAAAGATGTTGAAACTGATCTGGATGACTGGTATCTCATTACACTGAATCAGTTGGTGAAGGTTTGTCAGAATGTATCTTCTAAATACACACGTTCTAAAGTTCGTAAGTCGTTGCCGCAGGAGTTTTCTTATATCATTCAGGAATTGCTGCATGAATCTACGATAGAGCCCAATAAGCATGCCTATATCAACGTAATTATTTCTACGATTATCACTACTAAAAGGGCCGACGATTTCATCGTAGCCATGTGTAATTTGATACAGAGACTTACTATTGATTCTTTGCATATAGTAGGGGATATCTATGACCGTGGTCCGGGTGCACATATTATTATGGATACTTTGTGCGATTATCATAACTTTGATATTCAATGGGGTAATCATGATATTCTTTGGATGGGTGCAGCTTCTGGTAACGATGCTTGTATAGCTAATGTGATTCGTATGTGTATGCGTTATGCTAATCTGGCTACTTTAGAAGATGGATATGGTATTAATTTGTTACCACTGGCTACCTTTGCTATGGATATTTATGGTGATGATCCCTGTAGTATCTTCGCACCTAAAATGAATTTTGCCGATTCGGAATATAATGAAAAGACGCTGCGCCTTATTACACAAATGCATAAGGCTATTACAATTATTCAGTTTAAACTGGAAGCTGAAATCATCAGTCGCAGACCTGATTTTGCGATGGAGAATCGCAAATTATTGCATCTGATTGATTTTAAGCGTGGGGTGTTTGTGTATGAGGGTCAGGAGTATCCGTTACGTGATACGAATCTGCCTACCATTAATCCGGACGATCCTTATCGATTGACTGATGAGGAACGTGAATTAGTAGAGAAGATTCATGCTTCCTTTATGAACAGTGAAAAGTTGAAGAAGCATATGCGGTGTCTGTTTACTTACGGTGGAATGTATTTGGTATGTAATAGTAACTTGCTTTATCATGCTTCGGTTCCATTGAATGAGGATGGTAGCTTTAAGCATGTTCGTATAGGGAAAAAGGAATATTGGGGCCGTAAATTGTTGTTGAAGACAGATCAACTTATTCGTACTGCTTATTTTGATGAAGACGGTGAAGAAAAACGTTTTGCATTGGATTACGTATGGTATATGTGGTGTGGTCCGAATGCTCCTTCGTTCGATAAAGATAAAATGGCTACTTTTGAACGTTATTTTATAGCAGACAAGGAGTTGCATAAAGAGACGAAAGGGGCTTACTATAGCTTGAGAAATCAAGCGGAGATTTGCAACAATATTTTAAAGGAATTTGGAGTGGAATCGGGTTCACATTCCCATATCATTAATGGGCATGTGCCAGTAAAAACCATCAAGGGAGAGAAACCTATAAAGGCTAATGGTAAGCTGCTTGTGATTGATGGAGGTTTTTCAAAGGCGTATCAGCCGGAAACCGGAATTGCCGGATATACCTTGGTATATCATTCTCATGGCTTGCAATTAGTACAACATGAACCTTTCCAAAGTAGGCAGAAAGCTATTGAGGAAGGATTGGATATTAAATCTACTACATTTGTCATAGAGTTTAATTCTCAGCGTATGATGGTGAAAGATACGGATAAGGGCAGAGTGTTGGTTACACAAATTGAAGATTTGGAAAAATTGTTGGTGGCCTACCGTACAGGCTTTATAAAGGAAAAAGAATAAATCATTTTTTATGATGTATAAACAGCAGACGTGTCGTGGCTGTAGATAATGCAATCTACAGCCACGACACGTCTGCTGTTTGCTTAAAAAATAGATAGTTCAGGATGAATAAACAGATTAGAGCTTATAAATCACTACTCCTGCTTCAATAATAGGTTTGTGTTGATAGGGAGATGATTTTTGGTAGATTCGTTCGTGAGAATATCCGCCAGAAATGAAATATCCTATTTGTGTATTGGCACGCCATTCCAGGTTAAGACGGGCTTGCAAGGCATAAAAACGGGCAGGGTGATTCTGCCGTTTGTTCTTGAAAGTCTCAATATGTTGGTATCCCATATCTCCACTGAAGAATAATTTCTTATAAAGAGGTATTTCCATACCAGCACGATAGAAGAGAGAACCTGAGAATTTATCATCGAAATCCAGATAAGGACTTCCTGTTCCTAGAATAGTATAGAATAGTTCGTTCTTAAAGCGGACAGCCAGATTGATTTTGGCTCGGCTGCCTCCATAAGCCATCAGTTGGATGTGTGTATTTTTGTTAGCGTTTACCAAACCGAGCTGAATCCCATCGAATTGCTCCTGATAGTAATTTACCAGACCGACTTGTACGCCTTTCCCTTTTACTGTTACATTGACAGGAGCTAGTTGTGCTCCTCTGCTTTGTGTGCTTATATTCATGATGCCAGACAGTTGTATACCGTGCATATCATTTCCTGTTACATTGATAAGTCCGCCTATACTTATTCCAGATGAACTTTCGCCAGTAATATTTCCTATGCCGGCCAATTGTAGTCCAGCAGCCCTCTTTCCTGTAAAATTTATTAGTCCTCCGATTGTTATTCCGTTGGTTGTCAATCCTGTAATATTTGTGATGCCGGCAAAACTTATGCCGTTCATATCTAGCCCTTTGATGTTTACTAAACCGGCTAATGATATTCCGTTTGATTGCTCGTTTACTATTTGGGTAATTCCACTTACTTGAAGTCCGTTGGCATTTCTTTTCACTTTACTTCCCAGTATATTTAAGCCTATACCGTTGAGCTGATTCATGGTAGAGACCATTCCTAGATTAAAGACTGTTTGGCCTATGGTGTCGTTCGGCTGAGTGGCAATTTTTTTCCACAAAGAAAGATTGATACCTATGGGACTTGCTGTATTTTGGCAGTGACTAGTCTGTTGTGAAAACGCTCTTCCTGTAAGGAGCAGGAAGAGCGTGATGCATAAATAAAGCTGGTATGTATAATTCATCGAATATAATTTTAGTTGTTTACTTCGTCAGGCCAAGGAGCCAATTCTCCCGTAGCTACCAGGGTAGGACGCTGTGCATTAACAGAGCGTAAATAATTGCCAAGTTTTCGGGCTAGTTTTTTCACTAATTTAGGCTCTTCTTGGGCTTTGTCATGCTTTTCGCCTATGTCATCCGGTATATTGAATAATTCTCGTCTACCGTCAGCAAAATAGTATACTAACTTCCAGTCACCAGAGCGAATAGAACAAGTCGCACCTATGCCTGGTCCTTTCGGACCCCATTTATGCGGATAGTGCCAATAGATATCTCTCTCTTTCATTTTTCCTTCATCCGTGAGTAGGGGTAGAAAACTTATTCCATCTCTTTCCTGTACCGTTTGGTATTTTTTTACTCCTGCTATTTCTAGAATTGTGGGGAAGAAATCTTCTATCATCAGATAATGGTTGCAGCGTGAGTTTGGTTTTACCACGCCAGGCCAGCGCACAATCATAGGCTCGCGTACTCCGCCTTCGTAGGCCGAGCCTTTACCGCTGTTGAGCGGATAATTCTGTACGTGTAGCTCTCCGGCTCGGGTGTGTGCGGCTAGTCCTCCGTTGTCCGACATGAACAGAATAACTGTGTTGTCGGCTAATTGTTTGTCATCCAAATATCTCATAATATCTCCCAAACTTTTATCCATACCTTCAATCAGCGTTGCATAGGCTGCTTCTACAGGAGGTAATCCTTTATCCAGGTATTTCTGATAAAAGCGGTGATCCGGTTGTATCGGTGTATGGATGGCATAGTGTGCCATGTATAGAAAGAAGGGCTTTTCTTTTTCTTGAGCTTTATCCAAAGCATTCAATGCTTCTATGGTCAGTGCTTCTGTCAAGAAAGTATCAGTACCATGGTATTTTTCCAGTCCTGGAACTGCTGCAGGTTTTTTCTTTTTACCCGGTAGGTTGCCATAGTTTTCTTCTCCATAGTAGCTACCTGGCTGTCCGGCTGAATGTCCGGCAATGTTGACCTCAAATCCCATGTGGATGGGGTCTGCACCGGGAGTTCCTTCAGCTCCAAAATGCGCTTTACCGCAGTGAATCGTCTGGTAGCCATTGTCTTTTAAAAGTTGTGCCAGCGATGTGACTTCTGTAGTACGTTCCACACCGGGTTGTTGGCAGATACCGTTCACGTTCCAATCAGGATAGCTCATTACTTCATCGGGGGTTTCGTGCGACTTGTTTTTGTAATGAGTCCAACTGCTTACCCGGTGTCGGGCAGCATTCATGCCCGTAAACAGACTTACCCGTGTAGGGGTACTGACGCTGCAGGCGTATGCTTGTGTAAACATACGTCCTTGTGCTGCCAATAATTCCATATTGGGCGTGTGGTAGGTATCATTATTGGCTGTACGTTGTGTCCAGAAAGGCAAGGAAGTGTCTTGCCATCCCATATCGTCTACTAAAAAGAGTATAATGTTGGGGCGTTCTTGCGCCATGCTGCATAAGGGCAGTAAGGCAGCTGATAGAAAAATATGTTTCTTCATGTTGATTTATGATTATAATTTTCCGGCTGAGAACATGAATTATGTATTTCAGCCGGAAAATGGTAGTTTGTTTATCCTTTGGCTTCTTGATATAAGAATCGTTTTATGGATTTTTTCGGAGTTTTTTCAAACTCTTCCGGATAGATTCTCATTTTTGAAATTTGACTGTATGCTGGAAGTTCAGCGTTTAGTGCCACGCGATTCTCTTCCATCACTCTTTCCAAATCTTCATTTTTTAGTCCGTGTGCAAAAGCATCATCAAAGTCTGGATACACCAATCCTACTAATTTTTCGTTTTGTTGCACGATGATACTTTCGGCCACGTAAGCCATATTGTTAAGTTTGTCTTCAATCTCTTCTGGGTAGATATTCTGTCCGCTAGGTCCCAAGAGCATGTTTTTACTTCTTCCTTTAATGGTAACGTTGCCGTCTTTATCCATCAAGGCTAAATCTCCGGTATGTAGCCATCCATCTTTATCCAATACTTCGGCTGTTGCTTCAGGATTCTTATAATATCCTAGCATGACATTCGGTCCTTTGCACACGATTTCACCTGGAATGTTTTCTGGATCTGCCGAGAGGATTTTCACTTCCATTCTAGGTGCTGCTTTCCCGCATGAGCCAGGTTTGAATCGGCTCCAATCTTCATAGCAGATAATCGGTGCACATTCTGTCATACCATAACCTACCGTGTAGGGGAACTCTATCATGCGTAGAAACTGTTCTACTTCTTGATTGAAAGCAGCTCCTCCAATAATAACTTCTACGAAATTTCCGCCGAAAGCTTTGATTACCTGTTCTCGCACCGTAGCTTTTATTTTATCATTGATGATAGGCACTTTGAGCAACAGTTTCATGGTAGGAGTTTCGAGTTTCGGCAGTACATTCTTTTTGATAATTTTCTCTATGATGAGCGGTACGGCTACTACCAGGTTGGGCTTTATTTCTGCAAATGCCTGGAAGATAATTTTGGGGCTGGGCATACGGGTCAGGAAGTAGATATGACATCCTACGGAGAATTCATAGAGGAATTCAAAGGCTAATCCATACATATGTGCCATAGGCAACATGGATACCAGCTTATCGCCGGGTTTCAGTGTCAGTACCTCAAAAGCAAATTTAGTGTTCGACCATAAACTGCGGTAAGGCAGCATAACGCCTTTTGAATAACTGGTAGTGCCCGATGTATAATTGATAACAGCCAGTTCGTCGGGCTGGTCTTTGTGATAAGCAATGTGTTCGCGGCGGAAATTCTTGGGGTATTTTCTGCCAAACATTTCATTGAGATGTTCTCTGGCTTCGGTTACTTTGGGGTTGCGGGATATTAGCAGGGTAAAGTCATTCATCATGAAAATGCCTTCCAGCAAAGGCATGGCCGACTCGTTGAGATTCTCCCAGACCATATCACCCACAAACAAGAGTTTGGCCTCAGAATGATTCACAATATTGTGCACATTATCAGCCTTAAATTCATGCAGGATAGGTACAATAACTGCCCCATAGGTCAGTGTAGCCAGAAAGGTTACTCCCCAGTGTGAACTGTTTCTGCCGCATACAGCTATCTTATCTCCTTTTTTAATGCCGCTTGCTTCAAAGATAATGTGAAGTTTTTCTATCTTGCGAGCTACATCCTTGTATTGTAAAGTAGCTCCTTTGTAATCTGTTAAAGCATCTAAGTCCCAATTCTGAATGATGCTTTTTTCTATATACTTGATAAAACTTTGTTCCATAAGTTATTGCACATAATATTGTTAATTGTGCAAATATAAGGTTTTCTCTATATATTACAAATTGTTTTTCCTATTTTGCACGTGGAACGAACAAATCTTGGGTAGTTTTTGTTCGTAGATTATTCTAATATTGGAATATAGCATTTCTGCGATTTTGATTAAGGTTTTATGAAAAGTTTTGTGAGTGATACAGCAGTGGAATCTGCCCATGCCTTGATTTTACATCTACTTCGGCAGATGTATCAAGAGCCAGAACGTGTTTTTTATGTTGCTTTCGGTGGGGGAAGTTGCAATTCGTTGCTTTTCGATGTATGGGCCAATGAATATCTAGAGCAGACTCCATGGTATCGGCTGCGCATTTTTTGGGTGGATGAGTGGTGTGTGCCTATTGAAGATTCTGCCAGTAATTATGGCACCATGCAGCGGCTTTTACTGCATTATATTCCTGGATTTCAAGAATGGAGCTATCCGATTGATGGGTTGCAAAATCCACTTGAAGAGGCTCACCGCTATTCGGAATTGTTATATCAGATAGTGCCTCGTAATGAAAGCGGAATTCCAGCTTTGGATGCTGTATTTTTAGAGGCGGAGCCAGATGGCCATTTGTCTTCTATTCATGCCGGACAAGAAGAATTGCTTAAATCTCTACAGCCCTATGTGGTAGATTTTCATCCTAAAGAGGGACAGCAAAAAATAGTGATGACAGGATGTCTGTTGTTTGCTGCAAAAGAGTTGTTCTTTTTTTTAGTAGGTAAACAATGGAAGGTGTTGGTGAATGATATTTTAAATTCGGGTGACACAGGAATTGCTGCATACGTAGCACACCATGCTCGTAGTGTTTGTGTCTTTTCGGATGCTTTAGCAGAAGGAGGCTATGAAAAAAACAAGTCCCTCCACCGTTCGCTAACGCAGGAAGGACTTACACAAAAACTAAACTAGACTTAACTAAACTATTCTATTGGAGGAGTTTCACAACTCCCTTTCTGTTCGTTGCAAAGATAAAGAAATAATTCTTCTTTCCAAAAAAAATATTAAAATATTACAAGAAAAGGAGGCCTTTTTACAAGGTATTGATGTGTTACATTTATCTATTACGCAAATTACATATATATTTTCGTGTTTTTTTTGTCTGTTTTAAAAATCTGTCTATATTTGTAATCATTATAAATCTGACGTGTATGAAACACACCTTGATTCATGTTTGGCGATTCTATCGAGATGGTTTTCAGAGTATGACGCTAGGTCGTACGCTTTGGTGTATCATTTTGCTGAAACTGTTTATTCTTTTTTTTATTTTACGTTTGTTCTTCTTTCCCAATTTTCTGAGTTCTGAAGCAGTGGATGGGGAGAAGGAAGATTATGTGAGTCGTGAATTGATAGAGCGGGCCATTCCTTAGCATTTTATAATATATAATAGATTCCTAATAATTTATACCATTATTTATATGTTTGAACAGATTGACACTTCTTTGATTGACTGGTCAAGAGCGCAGTTTGCCTTGACTGCTATTTATCATTGGATTTTTGTGCCGCTTACGTTGGGGTTGGCAGTTATTATGGGCTTGATGGAAACGGCCTATTATCGTACGGGTGATGTTTTTTGGAAGCGTACAGCGCAGTTTTGGATGAAACTTTTCGGTATCAATTTTGCTGTAGGGGTAGCTACAGGATTGATTCTAGAGTTTGAGTTTGGTACCAATTGGAGTAATTACAGTTGGTTTGTAGGAGATATTTTTGGTGCACCTCTTGCTATAGAAGGTATTTTGGCTTTCTTTATGGAAGCTACCTTTATCGCTGTGATGTTCTTTGGTTGGGATAAAGTAAGTAAGCGTTTCCACTTGGCCTCTACCTGGCTTACTGGGTTGGGAGCTACCATTTCTGCCTGGTGGATATTGGTGGCCAATGCTTGGATGCAACATCCTGTAGGGATGGAGTTTAATCCCGATACTGCTCGTAACGAGATGGTGGATTTTTGGGCTGTGGCCACATCACCTATGGCTGTTAATAAATTCTTTCATACTGTCTTATCTGGCTGGGTACTTGGTGCTCTTTTTGTGGTTGGGGTCAGTTGTTGGTATCTTATTAAGAAGCGCGAACAGAAATTTGCTCTCTCTAGCATCAAAATTGCAGCTTGGATGGGCTTGTTGGCTACGATTTTATCAGCTTGGACAGGTGATGGGTCGGGATATCAGGTTGCTCAGCATCAACCCATGAAGTTAGCTGCAATGGAAGGATATTATCAAGGTGAGAAGGGGGCCGGATTAGTGGCTTTTGGTATATTGAATCCTGATAAAAAGCTTCCAGGCGATGGAGTTGATCCGTTCTTGTTTCGAATAGAATGTCCCAAGATGCTTTCTTTATTGGCCGAGCGAGATATAGAGGCTTTTGTACCTGGTATTAATGATTTATTACAAGGTGGGTATCCTTTGAAAGACGGCACCATGGCTTTGTCTGCTGAACAAAAGATAGAAAAAGGCAAGAAGGCGATTGCAGCTTTTGCTGATTATCGCCAGGCACGTGCTGCTGGAGATGAGGCTACAGCTCAGCAAGCATCTAAGGTATTAAATGATAATGTAGCTTATTTTGGCTATGGATATATTAAAGATGTCAATGAATTGGTGCCTAATGTGCCTTTGACCTTCTATATGTTTCGCATCATGGTGATGCTGGGTGGGTATTTCATTCTCTTTTTTATGTTGATTCTTTTCTTTGTCTATAAACGCGATTTGAAGGCGGCTCGATGGATTCAGTGGATTGCCATATTATCTGTGCCGTTAGGCTATTTGGCTGGACAGGCTGGCTGGGTAGTAGCAGAATGTGGGCGTCAGCCTTGGGCTATTCAAGATATGCTTCCTACTGGTGCAGCTATTTCTCGCTTGGATGTTGGTTCAGTGCAGACCACTTTCTTTATTTTCTTGTTGCTCTTCACTATTTTATTGATAGCTGAGATCAGAATCATGCTGAGGGCCATCAGTAAAGGGCCTGAAGGAATAGGTTGATGAATTGAGAAAATCTAAAGCGATGTTTTTTGATATGTTTATTATATTTAGTTTTCTACGATGATGGATTATAATTTCTTGCAACAATATTGGTGGTTTATTGTTTCTTTATTGGGCGGTATATTGGTTTTTCTGCTTTTTGTGCAGGGAGGTAACTCTATGATTTTCTGTTTGGGTAAGACTGAGAGTCAGCGTAAGATGCTGATTAACTCTACGGGGCGTAAATGGGAGTTTACCTTTACTACGTTGGTCACCTTTGGTGGTGCTTTTTTTGCTTCTTTCCCTTTATTTTATAGTACTAGTTTTGGCGGAGCTTATTGGCTGTGGATGATTATTCTGTTTAGTTTCGTACTGCAGGCTGTCAGCTATGAATTTCAGTCTAAGGTGGGTAACTTTTTGGGCATCAATACCTATAGAGCCTTTCTGGTAATCAATGGTGTAGTAGGCCCTCTGTTGTTAGGTGGAGCTGTAGCTACTTTCTTTACCGGCTCAGATTTTTTAATAAATAAGGCTAATCTCACGAATCCTCTGATGCCGGTTATCAGCCAGTGGGGGAATGCCGGACATGGTTTAGATGCTCTGCTCAATCCGTGGAATGTAGTCCTTGGTTTGGCGGTTTTCTTCTTATCGCGTATATTGGGTGCATTATATTTTATTAATAATCTGTCCGATCAAGAACTCACAGCTCGTGCGCGCCGTTCTTTGTGGGCCAATACCGCTTTCTTTTTGCTTTTCTTTCTTAGCTTCTTGGTGCGTATATTGGTAGCCGATGGCTTTGCAGTGCGTCCAGAGAGTGGTGAGGTCTATATGGAGCCTTACAAATATCTTACCAATTTTATGGCAATGCCTGTCGTACTTGCACTATTCTTGTTGGGAGTGGTGATGGTGTTGTGGGGCATCGTTCGTTCGCTTTGGAAACCGGTTTTTGATAAAGGTATCTGGTGGTCTGGTTTGGGGACTATTTTCACAGTCTTGTCATTGTTGTTGTTAGTGGGGTATAATCACACCGCTTATTATCCTTCCACTGCTGATTTACAGAGTTCGTTGACTTTATCAAACAGTTGTTCAAGTGCCTTTACGTTAGAAACAATGGCTTATGTTTCAGTATTAGTTCCTTTTGTATTGGCTTACATATTTTATGCATGGCGCAGTATAGATAAGCATAAAATACAAGCTGATGAATTAACCGATGAAAAGCATGCTTATTGAACATGGTTATGAATCGGTAATATAGAAAGTAATATAGGAGTAATATAGAAAAAGGAGAGTTCCACTGAGTGGAGCTCTCCTTTTTTGCTGCTTAAACGTACTTTACAGATAACGTTTGATATAGGTTATTGTCTGACGGTTGAATTATTCAGCCAATTTGTTGTCAGAACCCAGTACGTTAATAATTTTGTGCTTATACAGCTTTTCCATGTTGTCACGAGCCGGACCTAAGTATTTACGCGGGTCGAATTCAGCTGGTTTTTCAACGAAAGTTTTGCGGATAGCAGCAGTCATAGCCAGACGAGAGTCTGAGTCAATGTTGATTTTGCAAACAGCAGATTTTGCAGCTTCACGCAACCATTCTTCAGGAATACCGATAGCAGCCTTCAAAGCACCGCCGAATTTATTGATAGTTTCAACTTCTTCCTGAGGAACTGATGAAGAACCGTGCAGTACGATAGGGAAACCGGGCAACTTAGCTTCTACAGCCTTCAATACGTCGAATGCCAAAGGAGGAGGAACCATACGACCTGTTTCAGGATCGATAGTACATTGTTCCGGAGTAAATTTGTAAGCACCGTGAGAAGTACCAATAGAGATAGCCAAGCTGTCGCAACCTGTACGAGTAGCGAAGTCGATAACCTCTTCAGGGTCAGTGTAAGTATGGTGGTCTGAAGAAACTTCATCTTCAACGCCAGCCAATACACCAAGTTCACCTTCAACAGTTACATCAAATTGGTGAGCATATTCTACTACTTTCTTAGTTAAAGCAATATTTTCTTCATAAGGCAGGTGAGAACCATCAATCATTACTGATGAGAAACCTGAATCAATACAGCTTTTGCAAGTTTCAAAAGTATCTCCGTGGTCCAGGTGAAGCACGATTTCAGGGTGTGCGCAACCCAATTCCTTGGCATATTCTACAGCACCTTGAGCCATGTAACGCAACAGTGTAGCGTTGGCATACTGGCGAGCACCTTTAGATACCTGCAAGATAACCGGAGATTTTGTTTCTACTGCAGCCTTGATGATAGCCTGCATCTGTTCCATATTATTAAAGTTGAAAGCCGGGATGGCATAACCACCTTTAATAGCTCTAGCAAACATATCTCTTGTGTTTACCAAGCCCAAATCTTTGTAATTAACCATTTTGTTTAAAGTTTTTTGTTATTGAATTAAATTCGATGCAAAAGTAAGCATTCTCTTTCAAAAAGTCGAAACTGAAAGGGTTTATTTATCTCAAATTATCTGCATGGTTCCTGTATTTTATACCTATTGTAAAATTTTAATATTTAATTGTAATCCACAGGTAGCAATTCGATTCGTGACTTTATCTCTTCAGATAAATAAGTGTAGGCAGGTGGTCGCTGTATCCGTTTAGCCAGGTGCGGCCTCCGTGTGTACGTAGCGGTGATCCTTTATAGCGTCCTTCCTGCTGGATTAGGTATTCGCGTATAAATACTTCGCTGCCTTCATAATGTAGTCCTTTTTTAGATTTCAGTAATCGTTTGTTTACGAGTATCTGGTCGAAGAGGTTCCATTTACCGCGATAGAGTAGTGTACCCACGCCCTTGTCTTCCAGTGTTTCCCACCAGGGATTATAGAACTCTTTCTTTTTCACATCTTTCGTGTGCTTTTTAGCTCCCAGTGCTTGTAGGCTGGCATCCATGGGGTCGTCATTTAAGTCTCCCATTACAATAATTTTCATTTTTCTGTCACAGCGGAGCAGGGAGTCTTTCAGTGCTTTTACTTGTTCGGCTGCGTGAACACGTACGGGTGATTTGGCCCCTCTTGAAGGCCAGTGATTGACGATGATACAAAGGTGATCATCTGCCAGTTCTCCGTCTACAATCAGAAAGCCGCGAGTGAGGTGTGTGGTGTCTCCTTGATAGGGCTTTGACAATACGAGCACTGAATGATTTACTTTAAATTGGGTAGGATCGTAGAGCAGGGCACAGTCTATTCCTCTGCGGTCGGGACCTTCATGATGTATGAATTTATAGTTCGAAATAGTTGGTTGCATGGTTAAGTCGGTTAGGACTTGGGCATTTTCAACTTCGGCCACACCGATTACTGCCGGCCCTTGGGGGACACGTTCCCGTGCCAACTCACTGATTACTCTGGCCATGTTCTTCAGTTTGCATTCGTATTTAGCAGCCGTCCATTGGTATTTTCCTTCAGGTAGGAAGTCGTGGTCGTTCTTGCCAACATCGTGTACAGTGTCAAAGAGATTTTCCAGATTGTAGAATGCAACGCTGTATAAACCATCATTGTTTTGTTGAGCTCCGGCACCTAGCCACCAGAAGCTACAGAAAAGGAATAAAATAATCTTTTTCATGTCTATAAATAATTTTAGTTGCAAAAGTCAGAAATAAAAAGCGAATAGCCTATAACGTATACATTTTTTTAGTTTTTCTTTTAGTTTTTATTTTGCAGTCTCTTCAATATACTTTATCTTTGCAGCCTGAAATATGACCATTACACTATTTATTACCAAAATAGTAACAAAATAAATAATTTAAAAGCAAATATTGAAATGAAAAAAGGTATTCATCCCGAAAATTACCGTCCGGTAGTATTCAAAGATATGTCAAATGGTGACATGTTCCTGTCTCGTTCTACAGTGAACACAAAAGAAACTATCGAATTTGAAGGCGAAACTTATCCGTTGGTAAAGCTGGAAATCTCTAGCACTTCTCACCCGTTCTATACAGGTAAGTCTAAGTTGGTTGATACAGCTGGTCGCGTTGATAAGTTCATGAGCCGTTACGGTAAAAGTAAGAAATAATCATTGCTTATTTGTGAGTTGATGGTAAATGAGAGTGTATCGCAAGATACACTCTCTTTTTTTGTTGGGTAGTATATAAAAAATAGGATGGAGATATCATACCTCCATCCTATTTTTTATACTATATCGCTAGTTGACTGTTAGATTAAGAATCCCAGTAATACACCGGCTGCTACTGCAGAGCCGATAACTCCAGCGACATTAGGACCCATTGCATGCATCAACAGATAGTTGGTCGGGTCATATTCCAAACCTACATTCTGTGAAATACGAGCCGACATCGGTACAGCCGATACACCTGCATTACCGATTAGCGGGTTAATCTTATTATCTTTTCTCAGGAACAGATTGAAGAACTTCACAAAGAGTACCCCCGATGCACTAGCTATGATGAAAGCACAGAATCCCAAGAAGAAGATGAAGATAGTATTCATCGTCAAAAATTCAGATGCTTGTGTAGAGGCACCTACCGTAACTCCCAGTAAGATGGTGATAGCATCGGTCAGCGGACCGCTGGCAGTTTCGGCTAATCGACGAGTAACACCACTTTCCTTCAGTAAGTTGCCAAAGAACAGCATACCCAGCAGGGGCAGACCTGAAGGAACCAGGAAGCAGGTGAGTAGCAAACCGATAATGGGGAACATGATTTTCTCTGTATGAGACACGGCGCGGGCCGGTTTCATGCGAATCAGTTTTTCTTTCTTGGTAGTAAGCAGACGCATGATGGGTGGCTGGATGATTGGTACCAGTGCCATGTAAGAGTAGGCAGATACTGCAATGGCACCCATCAAGTTCGGAGCTAATTTAGATGATAAGAAGATGGCAGTAGGACCATCAGCACCACCAATAATGGCAATTCCGGCAGCTTGATTAGGCTCAAATCCTAAAGCCAATGCTATCATATAGGCGCCGAAGATACCAAATTGGGCAGCAGCACCTACTAACATCAGTTTGGGGTTAGATATCAAAGCTGAAAAATCAGTCATGGCACCTATACCTAAAAATACCAGTGGAGGATACCATCCTGTCTTTACTCCTTGATATAAAATGTTGAGTACAGAACCTTCTTCATAAATACCCACTTCCAGACCAGCGTCAATTTTGAATGGGATGTTACCGATAAGAATACCGAATCCGATGGGAATCAGCAGCATCGGTTCAAAATTCTTCTTGATGGCCAGGAACAAGAAGAACAGACCTACCAAAATCATGATGAGGTGCTGATAGGTAGCGTTTGCAAACCCTGTGTACCCCCAGAAGTCGGCTAGGTTGTCACCGATAAATGATAAAAAGCTAACTTCTTCCATAAATTTATTCGATTATAATTAAGTCTGTACCTTCTAGTACAGAGTCACCCTTGTTAACTTTAATAGCTGTTACTTTACCGTCGCGGTCGGCATTGATATTGTTTTCCATTTTCATGGCTTCCAAAATCACGATTACCTGACCCTTCTTTACGGTATCTCCTTCTTTTACTTTGATATCCAAAATTACGCCAGGAAGTGGAGATTTTACACCAGCATTTTTACTGGTTGCACTAGGCCGTGATACCACCGGTGCGCCAGTTGCAGTCTTAGGTGCAGCAGCAGGTCGTACCACAGGTTTGGCTGCTGTTTTGATGGGTTTATCCAATTCCACATTGTAGGGAGTACCATTTACCTCTACTCGTGCGATGTTGTCTTCTACGTCGTTTACTGTAACATTGTAGAGATTACCATTGATTTTATATTTATATTGTTTCATATTGATTATTCGTATTAAATACTATAATTATTTATGCGGCGTTTGGCGCAGCGTATAAATCTTAGAACTCCATGGAGAATAGTTACGTTTCACCTTGTTGATAGTTAGGATAGTATCCTCTATGTCATGTACATTATCCTGGTATTCATGCAGTGCCATGGCAATGGCTGCAAACACTTCGCCTGATTCTGTACCGATAGCTTTTTCTTTGGCTTCTTGTTTATCTTCGATACCGTGGAAGCGCATAGCGTTTTTCTTTACGATGCTTAGACCGATACCGCCAATAATCTTGAAGGAAACAAACAATAGCAATAATCCACAGAACACTACCAACATGGCCATAATAGCCATACCTACACCCAATGGATCTTTCATTTTGAATCCGTCTATTTTCTCGTTAGAGTCGAGTGTCTTGTTGTTGGTACTGGGTGTTACGTAGCGTCCCTCCATCCCCATGATGGCCCAGCCGCTTTCTTTCACACCATCCACTTTCAGACCATAAGAGCAATCCACCGGAAGGTTGGCTGGCACCGTGATTGAATCCAGTAGTGTAGTGCCATTGGCATCATACAGTGCTATCCAGTTTTCCTTTTCGGGATCTAGTTTGAAATTCAGGTGGAAGTTGCCTCGTTTCGGTTCATTGTCAGCCCAAAAGAGTAAGTGCTGCCTCGGTGCAATTTTAGTCAGTACATCACCTTTGGGGATGGGATACATCATGGCAGCACGTTCGGGTGCCGACAATTTTTTATCCAATACGCGTTTGTCATTGGTGAGGTAGCAGTTGCGTATGTCAACGGTGGCAAATGAAGTATTGAAGATTTCAATCCAGGCATTTTGTTTTCCGTAGTCATCCTGGAAATTATCTTGATTCTTTACCAGCACTTCGTTGATGCAAAGGCTGCTGGCACTTTGTGCTGAAGTTGTGCCGCACAAGGCTACCAATGCCGCGATAAGTATTCCTATTTTTTTTCTATACATTTCTTTAGTATTTAGCGTTCAACGTATAGTGCCCAGTGGCATCTGTAGCAGATGCCACCATTCACTGTTAAAGTGGAATATTTCCGTGCTTCTTGGCAGGATTGGTCAACTTCTTGGTTTGCAGTTGCTGTAGGGCGCGAATTACGCGGAAACGTGTGTTTCGCGGTTCAATCACATCGTCGATGTAGCCATATTTGGCTGCATTATACGGATTGGCAAACAGTTTAGTATACTCTGCTTCTTTCTCAGCCAGGAATTGTGCCGGGTTTTCATGTGCTTTGGCTTCTTTGGCATAGAGTACGGCTACAGCGCCAGCACCACCCATTACAGCGATTTCTGCTGTAGGCCAAGCATAGTTGATATCTCCTCGCAGCTGCTTACAGCTCATTACAATATGAGAGCCACCATAAGATTTACGTAAGGTTACTGTAACTTTAGGTACAGTAGCTTCACCGTAGGCATACAGCAGTTTGGCACCATGTAGAATTACGGCATTGTATTCCTGTCCGGTACCTGGAAGGAATCCTGGTACGTCTACCAATGTTACTAATGGTATGTTGAATGCATCACAGAAACGTACAAATCGGGCACCTTTGCGTGAAGCATTGCAGTCCAATACACCTGCCAGATATTTGGGTTGGTTGGCTACGATACCTACAGATTGGCCGTTCATACGGGCAAAGCCTATAATCAGGTTCTTAGCATAGTCTTTTTGTACTTCCAGGAATTCACCGTTGTCTATGATGGCACCGATTACTTCGTACATATCATACGGCTTGTTCGGATTGTCAGGAATGATTTCGTTCAGAGAGTCCTCCAAGCGGTCGATGGGGTCTGTGCAGTTTACGATGGGAGCTTCTTCCAGATTATTTTGAGGAATAAAACTCAGTAATTTACGGATAATAGCCAATCCTTCTTCACCGGTTTCGGCTGTGAAATGGGTTACTCCTGATTTAGAAGCATGTACACTGGCACCTCCCAAATCTTCTTGAGATACATCTTCGCCGGTAACTGTCTTAACTACAGCCGGGCCGGTGAGGAACATGTATGAAGTGCCTTCTGTCATTAGGGTAAAGTCTGTAAGAGCTGGTGAGTACACAGCACCGCCGGCGCAAGGGCCAAATATACCGGATATTTGTGGAATCACTCCCGAGGCCATGATGTTGCGCTGGAATATTTCTGCATATCCGGCCAGTGCGTTGATACCCTCTTGGATACGTGCGCCACCTGAGTCGTTGATACCGATAACAGGGGCACCCATCTTCATGGCCATGTCCATTACCTTGCAGATTTTTTGTGCCATGGTTTCCGATAGAGATCCGCCGAATACGGTAAAGTCTTGTGCAAATACATATACCAGTCGTCCTTCGATAGTTCCGCAGCCGGTTACTACACCGTCGCCCAGAAAGTGTTTTTTATCTTGACCAAAGTTGGTACATCTGTGTTTCACAAACATGTCCATTTCTTCGAAACTGCCTTCATCCAGCAGTTGGGCAATACGTTCGCGAGCCGTATATTTGCCTTTGGCATGTTGTTTTTCTATAGCTTTTTCGCCACCACCTAAACGAGCTTGAGCACGAAGTTCAATAAGCTCTTTGATTTTTTCAAGCTGGTTACTCATTGATTTATTATTTTAAAGGTTACTTTTAGAGGTTGTAAGTAAGGTAAATCAGCGTTGTACAGATAGATTGCTGCCAGCCTTTGCCATGGGAGGTATAAGCTGGTAATTTATCCTATGCTTAATCTTCAATTGCTGTTATTCTGTCGATTAAGGATGTTCGCAAAGCTCTGTCAGCACTCCCAGTGTGGATTTGGGGTGGAGGAAGGCGATGTTCAAGCCTTCAGCACCTTTACGTGGAGCTTTGTCAATGAGTCGGATGCCGGCTGCTTCAGCATCAGTCAAGGCATGTGCTACACCGTCTTCTACGGCAAATGCTAAGTGATGCATACCACCGTTTCCGTTATTTTTTTCGATGAATTTTGCAATGGTACTTTCGGGACTGGTGGGTTCCAATAATTCTATCTTAACGTCACCAACTTTCAGGAAGGCTGTTCTTACCTTTTGATCTTCAACTGTTTCAATGTTGTAGCATTTTAACCCTAATACGTTTTCGTAATACGGAAGAGCTTCTTCAATGCTCTTTACGGCAATGCCTAAATGTTCAATGTGTGAGATTTTCATGATAATAAATATTTAATGTTTTTAGTTTTGTTCCTCTTACGGGGATAAAACTCCACAAAGAAAGGAAATTCTTGTTGAATAATGAAATATTTCGCCAATTAATTACGGCGGATTAGCACAAGCTTTTCGCTCTATCCCCAGGGTATCTTCTTCGGGTCTAATCGCTCGGACTTGGTACGGACTTGGTACGGACTTGGTGCGAACAGGTTCTTGATTTGTCTAGGCTAGATTATGGCTGGTATTTTCGTTTTTTGTTTCAGGGAGATAAATAAGTATATTTAGTGTGATAAAGATACGAAATTATCTGTATTTTTGTGGCATAAATGAATGTAATTCTGTTTGTATGTCACATTTGGCTCCTTTAATCGCCGACTTGGCGCTGATTTTGATTTCTGCAGGTTTTATGACGTTGCTTTTTAAGAAGTTGAAGCAACCGTTGGTATTGGGGTATGTAGTGGCTGGTTTTTTAGCTAGTCCTCACTTGTCTTTTACTCCTTCGGTGGTAGATGCTGCCAATATCCAGACGTGGGCAGATATCGGTGTTATTTTCCTACTGTTTGCTTTGGGATTGGAATTCAGTTTTAAGAAGATAGTAAAGGTAGGCGGTTCGGCCATTATCGCTGCTTGTACCATTATATTTTCTATGATTCTGGTAGGGGTGTCCGTGGGGTCGTCTTTTGGTTGGCAGCGGATGGACTGTCTTTTTTTGGGTGGCATGATAGCCATGTCGTCTACCACCATTATATATAAGGCTTTTGATGATCTTGGATTATTGAAGAAACAATTTACGGGACTGGTGCTCAGTGTGCTTATCTTGGAAGATATTTTGGCTATTGTATTGATGGTGATTTTGTCTACTATGGCTGTCAGTCATAATTTTGAAGGCGTAGAAATGTTGCAGAGTATTGCCAAGTTGATGTTCTTCTTGATTCTATGGTTTGTCGTGGGTATTTATCTGATTCCAGAACTGTTGAAGCGGTGCCGCAAGCTGATGGGTGAGGAAACGTTGCTGATTGTGTCGTTGGGGCTTTGTTTTGGTATGGTGGTAGTAGCTGCGCATACAGGATTCTCTGCAGCTTTTGGCGCGTTTATAATGGGTTCTATCTTGGCCGAAACTGTCGAGGCTGAAAGCATCGAACGTTTGGTGAAACCGGTCAAGGATTTGTTTGGAGCTATATTTTTCGTATCTGTGGGTATGATGGTTGATCCTGGTATGATTGTGGAGTATGCTGTTCCTATTCTGGTTATTACGTTGGCAGTGCTGTTGGGACAGTCGTTTTTTGGTACCTTGGGTATGTTGCTTTCCGGGCAGTCGCTGAAAACGTCCATGCAGTGTGGGTTTAGTTTGACACAGATAGGTGAGTTTGCCTTTATTATAGCCTCTTTGGGTGTTTCGTTGGGTGTTACCAGTCATTTCCTGTATCCGATAGTGGTGGCGGTGTCGGTTATTACTACCTTTCTTACACCTTATATGATACGCCTTGCCGACCCGGCTTCTGCTTTTGTTGATGCGCATTTACCGGAACATACGCGCAGGTTTTTGAACCGTTATGCCAGTAGTTCGCAGACGGTGAACCATGAGAGTCTGTGGAAGCGCTTGATTGTATCACTGGTGCGTATCACTGTGGTATATTCTATTATTTGTGTGGCGGTCATTGCTCTTTCATTTCGATTTCTAGTACCTTTCTGTCAAGCTCATTTGCCAGGTGTGAGTGGTTCTATGGTAGCAGCGGTTGTTACTGTGCTGTTTATATCCCCTTTCCTACGGGCCATTATGATTAAGAAGAATCATTCGGAAGAATTTATCACGCTTTGGAAAGAGAGTAGGGGAAATCGGGCACCTTTGGTGGCTACCATTGTGCTGCGTATGTTGCTGGCCGCATCTTTCTTGATGTTTGTATTGGCGGGTTTGTTTAAGATTTCGGTTGGTTTGGTTTTCGGAGTGGCTGTATTGCTGGTGATTATCATGATTCTCTCTAGGCAGTTGAAGAAGCAGTCTATATTGATAGAGCGTAAATTTTTCCAGAATCTGCGTTCTAGAGATATGCGCGCCGAATATTTGGGAGAAAAGAAACCCGAGTATGCGGGGCGTCTCTTGTCACGCGATCTTCACCTCACAGATTTCGTAGTACCAGGTGAGGCTTCTTGGGCTGGAAAAACGTTGGCGGAACTGAATTTTGGGAAACAATATGGAGTACATGTAGTTTCTATTCTCCGTGGAAAGAAGCGCATCAATATTCCTGGAGCGTCGGTTCGTTTGTTTCCTCAAGATAAGATACAGGTGATTGCTACAGATGAGGAGCTAAATGAGTTTGGACATGCTATGGAGCAGGCTTCTCAGTTGGAAGCGGATGTCGTAGAAAAAAGCGAAATGATACTGCGTCAGTTCTTCGTGGGCGAAGATTCGCCCTTCTTAGGTAAGACGATGAAAGAGGCGGGTATTCGAGAGAAGTATCATTGTCTGATAGCAGGAGTAGAGCATGAAGGCGAGCCTTTACGGGCTCCGGCTTCTGGTGAAACCTTTGCAGTGGGTGATGTAGTGTGGATTGTAGGAGAAAATGATGATGTATATAAGTTGGCTGCCCCAGCCGATGAATAGCCTTTGCAGTTGTTGAGCCGGCTATGTTTTCTCTCTCTCTGACATTTTTTTTATTTTAGCTGAAAATTCTGCCTTAAAATTTAGGAGGTTTGAAAAGTTTTCCTATATTTGCAGAGTCATTCAATGACAAAATGCTTGAGTGAACTTTAAATCAATTAAGGTATAACCTTTAATATAGAATATTATGAATATCGAGCGTATCATGACCTCTTTGGAGGCAAAGCATCCCGGCGAGTCTGAATATCTTCAAGCCGTAAAGGAAGTTCTTCTTTCCATCGAAGATATCTATAATCAGCATCCTGAGTTTGAGAAAGCAAAGATTATAGAGAGACTGGTAGAACCGGATCGTATTTTTACGTTCCGCGTCACTTGGGTAGATGATAAAGGCGAAGTACAGACTAATTTGGGTTATCGTGTGCAATTTAATAATGCGATTGGTCCTTATAAGGGTGGTATACGTTTTCATGCGTCCGTCAATCTCTCCATCTTGAAATTTTTGGGATTTGAGCAAACATTCAAGAATGCTTTGACTACGTTGCCTATGGGCGGTGGTAAGGGTGGTTCAGACTTCTCTCCTCGCGGCAAGAGCAATGCGGAAATTATGCGTTTCTGCCAAGCATTTATGCTTGAGTTATGGCGTCACTTAGGTCCGGATATGGATGTACCTGCAGGTGATATTGGTGTAGGTGGCCGAGAAGTGGGCTATATGTTCGGTATGTATAAGAAATTAACGCGTGAATTTACGGGTACCTTTACTGGCAAGGGGTTGGAATTTGGCGGTTCGCTGATTCGTCCCGAAGCAACAGGTTTTGGTGGTTTGTATTTTGTTCATCAGATGCTCGAAACTAAGGGTATAGATATTAAAGGTAAAACCGTAGCTATATCTGGATTCGGTAATGTGGCTTGGGGTGCAGCTACCAAGGCTACTCAACTAGGTGCCAAAGTGGTGACTATTTCAGGTCCCGACGGTTATATTTATGATCCTGATGGCATTAGTGGAGAGAAAATCGATTACATGTTGGAACTTCGTTCTTCGGGAAATGATATTGTTGCTCCGTATGTCGAGAAATTCCCGGGAGCAACCTTTGTGGCTGGCAAACGTCCTTGGGAAGTGAAAGTAGATATTGCTTTGCCTTGTGCAACGCAAAATGAATTAAATGGTGAAGATGCCCGTCATTTGATAGATAATCATGTAACTTGTGTGGGTGAAATCTCTAATATGGGATGTACACCTGAAGCTATAGATTTGTTCATTGAACATAAGATGATGTACGCTCCAGGTAAGGCTGTCAATGCAGGAGGCGTGGCAACCAGTGGTTTGGAAATGTCGCAGAATGCTATGCACTTGAGTTGGAGTGCTGCAGAGGTAGACGAAAAGCTTCATGCTATTATGCATGGCATCCATGCTCAGTGTGTGAAATATGGAACAGAACCTGACGGATATATTAATTATGTGAAAGGAGCCAATATTGCCGGCTTTATGAAAGTGGCTCACGCAATGATGGGTCAGGGAGTTATTTAAAGAAACTTTGTTTAGTTGTATTTGTATTTGTGGTTTGTACTGCCCGCAGCCTGCGAAGGTGTTCGGGCAGTATTTTTTTATCTCTATACTTTTTGGGGTATGTTGGCATATCTTTCACCTTTCATTGTGTATCTTAGTAATTGTATTCTAGCATATTGTGTGTGAAAGATGGTGAATGAATGATTGGGATAGAGGTCTTTTTTTTATACTGCTTTGGTGATTAGGTATAACGGATGTAGCTGAAATAGTCTGTAATTACGCGCGCGTATTTTAATAAGGTGTATGTAAAATTAGACCTGAAAATGTGATGGAAAAAATATGTTTTGTAACAGCTCTGTAACACAATGCTTTAGGAAAAACTTTCAAA
>CALADS010000039.1 GCA_937890825.1 uncultured Bacteroides sp.
ATATATATATATATATATTTATATATATAGTAAATATTATAAACATCTATTCTACCCTTCTATACCCCTCCGTTTTTATTGTCATTATTGTCACTATCGTCACCGCTGTGGGTGGGGCTTGAAAAGTAGGGTTGTAAGGAAATCAGAATGCTGATAGGTGCGTCTGTCCTTCCCTAGAAAAGTAAATTGCCGGTGACAGTAGTGACGATAGTGACAATAATGACAATAAAAATGGGACACCTCGCCTTCATCCGTCACTACCGCTACACCTACAGGAACTGACAGTAGCGCTCTGTCATAGATTCCTGTACCCTGTACCGGTGATTTGAAGTTTGGATGCACAATATTGGGTAGGTTATGCTATTTATTCTGTTTTAAATGTGTAACTTTACGATGGATAATCTACATGTAGGGGACAGATATTCCGTGGCGGTGAACGGCATTAAAAAAAACTATGTATGAAACTGATGAAAGAGAAAAACATTATCAAGATAAGACGTTATGAATCACCATGCGGTACATTGCTGCTTGGCTCGTTTGGCGACAAACTTTGTTTATGTGACTGGCAGGTAGAGCGGCATCGCGGCCATGTGGACAGGCGACTGAAAAGAATGCTGAATGCCGAGTTTGAGGAGGAAACCTCAGAGATAATTGAAAAAGCCATGGAGCAGCTCGATGCTTTTTTTGCCGGGAAGCGCAGGGGGTTCGATGTGCCGTTGTTGTTTGTCGGTACAGACTTTCAGAAAAAAGTATGGAGTGAATTGCTGAAAATCCCTTTCGGTATGACGGTTTCTTATGGCGAGATGGCACGGAGAATCGGGATGCCTAAAGCTGTACGTGCGGTAGCCAATGCCAACGGTGCCAATGCGCTGTCTATTTTCGCACCCTGTCATCGCGTGATAGGGTACGACCATTCGCTGACAGGTTATGGCGGAGGGTTGGCTGCCAAGCGGACATTGTTGGAGCTGGAAGGTGTTTTGTAAAAGCTTTGTAATGCGTTGCCGCATGGGTTCGGATGAACGTGTGTGGTGAAATGAATGAACTGACCTGCTGTCAGTTAGGAAAAACGAAAAAAGGAACCGACCGCAAGGTCGAGTTCCTTTTTTTCTTATTTATGCCAATCAGGAGTTAAGAAGTTAAAGAAGTTACCACTCCGCTTCGCTCCGTTCAGGAGTTAAGCCAAATGACTTACTAAATGCTATCCGAATACAAGGAGCGTATATCAAATCTTTGCGGTGCATCCGGCTTAACTTCTTAACTCCCAGCGAAGCGATAACTCCTTTAACTCCTGATTCGCATTATTTACTGTTCGTGATGACCTCCATTCATTCATTCATGAACTGACGAACTGACAAACTGACGAACTGACAATTGAAAAATGGGGCCCCCCCTATATAAAGGTTGTATGGAATGCGGGGGCTTCTTGTCGGTCTGACGTCTGTGCCTATCATCTGTCTGTGCCTATCATCTGTCTGTGCCTATCATCTGTCTGTGCCTATCATCCGTCTGTGCCCGTTATCAGAACAGGTAGCGCAGAACGTCGTTGAAATTGGCCCACAGCATCAGGATGAGCAGCAGAAACATGCCGGCCATCTGCGCGCGCTCCATAAAGGCATCGCTGGGCTTGCGGCGGGCAATGATTTCGTAGAGCAAGAACAGCACGTGACCACCGTCCAGGGCAGGGATGGGCAGAATGTTCATAAAGGCCAGGATGATGCTGAGGAAGGCCGTCATGTACCAGAACTGGTGCCAGTCCCACGTGGCGGGGAAGATGCTGCCGATGGCTCCGAAACCGCCCAGCTGCTTGGCACCTTCTTTAGAGAAGAGGTACTTCATTTGGCCCACATAGCCCTTCAGGGTGTTCACGCCCAGCGTTACACCGGCCGGAATGGCACTGAAGAAGGTGTATTCTTTCTCTACCACCGGCAGCAGACGGCTAGTCTGCAATACCGGCATCACACCGATGTTGAAAGCCGAGTCGGTGAGCAGCGTCACCTGGGCAGTCTGTCCCTGGCGCACGTAGGTCAGCGTAATCTCGTGCGAAGCCGAGTCGGCCTTCTGGCGGTTCATCATCTCTTCCTTGAAGTCCAGGTAAGCGATGTTTCGTCCGTTCAGCTGCGTGATGCTGTCGCCCACCTGCAGGCCTGCCAAGGCTGCGGGACGTCCGGCTGCCACACTGTCTATCACGAAGGGAAAGCGGAAGTCGGCAAAGCGGGCACTGTCGGCCAGCAGGCGGTCCATCATGTTGTCGGGAATGTAGACCGAGGTCTCTTTTCCCTGGCGCAGCACCGTCACCTGGCGGGCGTCTACCACAGCCGTCAGCAGGTCGCCGCCCATGCGTTCGAAGGGCACCCCGTCGGCCGAGAGCAGCACATCACCGTCGCGGAAGCCCACCGCTTTGGCCGTTTCGTTGAAGTCCATGCCCAGCGGAGCCTGCTGCACGGGGATGTAGGAATCGCCCCAGGTGAAGAGAATCATGGAGTAGATGAACAGAGCCAGCAGGAAGTTGAACAGCACGCCGCCCGTCATGATGAGCAGACGCTGCCACGCCGGCTTGGCGCGGAATTCCCACGGCTGCACGGGCTGCTTCATCTGTTCGGTGTCCATCGATTCGTCTATCATACCCGCAATCTTTACGTAGCCGCCCAGCGGCAGCCACCCTACACCGTATTCTGTATCACTGTTTTTAGGCTTGAACTTGAACAGGGTAAACCAGGGGTCGAAGAACAAGCAGAATTTTTCTACCCGTGTCTTGAACAGACGGGCAAAGAGGAAGTGTCCGCCCTCGTGAATAATGACGAGCAGTGAAAGACTCATCACGAGCTGCAGGGCACGAATCAAAAATGTTTCCATTCAGGTCGAAAATAAAATTAGATATTATACATTAAATAATCAGTTCGCTGGCTATGCGGCGTGCCTCGGCATCGGTGGCCACATAGTCGTCGTAGGTGGGCTGGCGCAGGTAAGACACCCGCTCCATGGTCTGCTCGATGACGCGGCTCATGCCCAGGAAGGAGATGCGGTCGTGCAGGAAAGCGTCGACCACCACCTCGTTGGCTGCATTGACGATGCAGGGCATGTTGCCCGCCCGGTGCAGGGCTTCGTAGGCCAGGGCCAGGTTACGGAAGCGCTCGGTGTCGGGCTGCTCGAAGGTGAGCTGCGTGCATTGCGCCCAGTCGAGCCGCGGAAACGAGGCTTTCAGCCGCTTGGGGTACGAGAAGGCATACTGAATGGGCAGGCGCATATCGGGCATGCCCAGCTGTGCCTTCACCGCTCCGTCTTCAAACTGCACCATGGAGTGTACCACAGACTGCGGATGCACCACTACCTCTATCTGCTCGGGGCGCACACCGAAGAGCCATTTGGCCTCGATTACCTCGAAACCCTTGTTCATCATCGAAGCCGAGTCGATGGTAATCTTGGCACCCATCTCCCAGTTGGGGTGCTTCAGCGCTTCTGCCTTGCTCACGTGCTTCAGCTGTTCGTAGCTGTAGGTGCGGAAGGGGCCGCCCGAGGCGGTGAGAATCACTTTCTCCAGGGCATTGTCGGCTTCGCCCGCCAGGCATTGGAACACGGCCGAATGCTCGGAGTCGACCGGCAGAATGGGGGTATGGTTGATGTGAGCCAGTTCGTTGATCAGTTCGCCCGCCACCACCAGCGTCTCTTTATTGGCCAGGGCAATGGTCTTCCGGGCACGGATGGCATGGATGGTGGGGCGCAGTCCGGCATAGCCCACCATGGCGGTGAGCACGATGTCGATGGGCTTCTCGGCCACTATCTGACAGATGGCGTCTTCGCCGGCATACACCTTGATGGGCAGCGAGGCCAAGGCCTCTTTCAGTGCCGGGTAATGGGCCTCGTTGGCTATAACCACGGCTTCGGGCAGAAACTTGCGTGCCTGAGCTATGAGTTCGTCCACGCGGTTGTTGGCCGTCAGCACGTAGGCTTCGTACTGGTCGGGATGTTCTTCGATGACCTGCAGTGCCTGTGTGCCGATAGAGCCGGTGGACCCTAAGATGGCTATTTGTTTTTTCATGTATCTTTCGTTCTTTTAGATGATTCGTTTTTTTTTAGATGATTCGTTCTTTTCTTTTATTTAATAAAGGCCGTGTGGCTTAAAACACAATGTATTGTTCGGGGTTCAGCGCCTTGCCCTGGTGCCACAGCTCGAAGTGCAGGTGCGGTCCGGACCCATCGACATCCGGGCGCGCCACGGCGGCGATGGCTTCGCCTCCCTTTACGCTCTCACCCGCCTTCTTCAGCAGCGAGCCGCATTGCTTATACACCGATACGAAGTTGCGGCTGTGCTGCACCTCTATCACATAGCCCATGTCGGCCGTATAGGTGCTCAGAATCACGGTACCATCGAGCACGGCCAGTACGCTTTCGCCGGGATTGGCGGCAATGTCGATGCCCAGGTGCTGGCGGTCGGCATCGAAGGGCGTGGATATCAAGCCCCGCGTGGGGCGGAAGAAGATCAGTCCGTCGGCTTCGTTGCGCGCCGTGATGTTGGTCAGGTTATACTTCTCGGTCTCTTCATACTGCTTGCGGAAGGCCGCTTCGCGCTGGGTGCGCTCCATCAGCGAGTCGTTGCGCAGCAGGGTGAGCGAGTCGATGGAATGCACGGTATCGGCTTTCACCTCGCCGCGGAAGATGTCTTGTATGTTCATGATGTACAGGTTCTGCCGCTCCACCAGCTGTAGCAGTGAGTCGGCCCGCAAGGCATTGTCTACCACCTGTGCCCGGATCTCGCTGTTCATATAGCCCGGCAGGTAATTGCGCAGGGGAGTGAACGTGATGATGAGGGCGGCACACAGAAACGTTACGGTGAGCACGGACAGGAGTACGGATATGCCGTTCAGTTTAGACACATGCAGGTCTACCACCTCTTCCAGCGTATTCTCATTGATGATGGTGAGGCGGTACTTAAACTTGATGTCTCGCCAAAAGGCTCTTCTCTTCTTCTTCTTTTTCGGTGTCATAGGCAGCGGGTAGGTGAGAGGGGGTTAGAGGGTGAGCAGTCCGTCGGGCAGTTCCAGGGTGATGACCTTGTGCGCGGCATCGAGGTCGGTGATAAACTCCTCGCGCGCCGGAATCAGCAGCTCCTGCCCCTGGTGGTCTACTACAAACAGGGTGTTGAGGGTAGAAGTATCTACGTCGGTCACTTCACCCAGGTGGCCGTGGTGCACCTCCTCCAGCCGGAAGCCGATGAAGTAATTCCACGACAGTTCGGATACATCGGTCTGTTCGGCATGAGCCTTGGGGAAGAACACCTCTACATTGGTAAACATCCGGGCCCGTTCGGCGGTGTCTATTCCCTCGAGCTTCATCAGCGCAGCCGAGTCGGAGCGGAACCGGTACTCCTCGATGAAGAAAGGCACCAGGATACCGTCCATGCGGCACACGATGTACTCCGCCTCTACGCGGTCGAAGATGTCGTCGGTAAAGGTAAACGACAGTTCGCCGTGTATGCCGTGCGGCTTATTGAACACTCCTATCTTATATACTTCGTTTTCTCTGATCATGATTATATACGGGTTATGCGGGCTCCCAGGGCATTGAGTCGGCCCTCGATGTTCTGATAGCCCCGGTCTATCTGTTCGATGTTGTGTATGCGGCTGATGCCGTCGGCGCTCATGGCAGCGATGAGCAGGGCGATACCGGCACGGATATCGGGCGAGGTCATGTTGCCGCCGCGCAGCTTGAAGCCGTGGTTGTGGCCGATGACTACCGCCCGGTGAGGGTCGCACAAGATGATTTGCGCACCCATGTCGATGAGCTTGTCCACAAAGAACAGGCGGCTCTCGAACATCTTCTGATGAATCAGTACGCTGCCCTTGGCCTGGGTGGCCACCACCAGCATCACGCTCAGGAGGTCGGGCGTGAGTCCCGGCCAGGTGGCGTCGGCTATGGTCATGATGGAGCCGTCGATGAACGATTCTATCTGGTAGCTCTCCTGAGCCGGCACAAAGATGTCGTCGCCCCGCTGCTCCAGGCGGATGCCCAGGCGGCGGAAACTGTCGGGGATGATGCCCAGGTTCTGATACGACACATTCTTGATGGTGAGCTCGCTCTGCGTCATGGCAGCCATACCGATGAAGCTGCCCACCTCAATCATGTCGGGCAATACGGTATGCTCGGTGCCATGCAGGGCTTCTACGCCTTCGATGGTGAGCAGGTTCGAGGCAATGCCTTCGATGCGGGCTCCCATGCGGCACAGCATGCGGCACAGCTGCTGCACGTAGGGCTCGCAGGCGGCATTGTAGATGATGGTCTTGCCCTGTGCCAGCACGGCAGCCATCACAATGTTGGCCGTACCGGTGACCGAAGCCTCGTCTAGCAGCATGTAGCTGCCCTTCAGGCGGTCGGCGCTGATTTCATATACTTCGCGCTGCGCATCGTAGCGGAAGTCGGCCCCCAGGTTCTGAATGCCGATGAAGTGGGTGTCGAGTCTGCGTCGGCCTATCTTGTCGCCTCCGGGCTTGGATATCATGGCCTTGCCGAATCGGGCCACCAGAGGTCCGATGAGCATCACCGAGCCTCTGAGCGCGGAGCATTTCTTCAGAAACTCGTCGCTCTCCAGATAGCCCAGGTCTACGTTCCGGGCCTCGAAGCTGTAGGTGTCGATGCCCAGTTTCTCTACCGTTACGCCCATTTCCCGCATCAGTTGAATGAGGTTGTTTACATCCAGGATGTCGGGGATGTGGTGTACTACGACCTTTTCGGGCGTAAGCAGGGTGGCGCAGATAATCTGCAGCACTTCATTTTTGGCGCCTTGCGGGTAGATGTCGCCTGCAAGGCTGTGTCCGCCTTCTATTACAAATGATGCCATGACAGGTGCGTTTTTATGGGGTTAGTATTTACGTCTGTTATTGTTGTTGTTATTGTTATTATTATTATTGTTGTTCCGGTTATTGTTGTTATTCCGGTTGTTGTTGCGATTGTTCTGCATGCGCGGGCGGTAGAACTGGTCGATGCGTGCGGCCATCAGCTTCACGATGTCGTCGGTCATCTGCAGTTTGCCTTCCGACAGTTCCTCCAGGTCGGCAGCTATCTTGCGGTCGTCTACCGTATCCTTGTTCCACGACATATAGTCTTTCTTCATGTGGTTGCAAATCAGGGCCACCAGGTTTCGCTTCTCCTCTCCTTCGGGAAAATCGCACGCCTTCTGTATCAGCAGCTCCAGGGTGCGTCCGTAGTGGCGGTAGCGTATTTTGGCATGCGGGTAGGGCACATAGTCGGGCTTGCTGCCGAGATTGTCTTTCTGGATAATCTCAAACGGATAATCAATGTCGAGTTGGAAGCCCGACATGATGGCCAGATGGTCCCACAGCTTATGCTTGAAGTCGGGCACATCGCGCAGATGGGGAAACATATTTCCCATGATGTTGATGATGGTATTGGCACACCGCTGGCGTTCGGCTTTGTCTTCTATCGTCAGTGCGTGGTCTACCATATTCTGAATGCTTCTTCCGTATTCGGGAAGCGGCATGCGTTTCTGTTGAGTGTTATATTGCATGATGATTGTATATTGTATTATTTATTGTTTCGTTGTTTCGTTGAGGAGTTGTGGAGTTATGTTGTGGAGTTAGAGGAGTTAAGGAGTTATGTTGTGGAGTTAGAGGAGTTTCGTTGAGGAGTTATGTTGCCTAGGAGTTTGTTAAGGAGTTTTGTTGGGGGAGTTAAGAAGTCGAGTTTGTGAGTAAAGCCAATGCTCTTTAACTCCTAGTACAGAGGTATAGAGTATTTTCTTCACTCCTAATAACTCCTAAATTTAACTCCTAAATTAGACTCCTAAGTTCACCTCCTTCACTCCTAATAACTCCTAATAACTCCCTCTAACTCCCTTTAACTCCTAAATTAGACTCCTAAGTTCACCTCCTTCACTCCTAATAACTCCTAATAACTCCCTCTAACTCCCTCTAACTCCTAAATTAAACTCCTAAGTTCACCTCGTCTCCTGAAGCAAATCCTTCGGTTTGCTGGCTACGAATTCTTTCAGATAGAAAGGCTCGAAGTAGGCCACGTCTTGAAAGTCGTTTTCGGCAATCGCTTTTTCGGCCAGTGGAAACATCATGCTGGCCAGCGGATGAATGTGGTCGATGAAATGAGCATTGGGATGCGTCAGCTTTTCCTTGCACTTGGCTGCTCCGTCGCCGAAGAAATATACCGGATGTTTTTCCAGGTATTCTGCATACGAATGCTCGTCTACGATGTCGGCAGCAATGGGGCGCACAGGCTTCAATGCACGGTCGTAGATGGCGGCATACACCTCCATGCGGCGCGCATCAATCATGGGGCAGAGCAGGGCATCGTCGGGCAGCTCGTCGTGATAGAGCAGCACCGGCACGCATTGCACCTTCAGGGTGGGCAGGGCTATGAGAGGCAGGTTACGGCCATAGCATACTCCCTTGGCCATGGATACGCCGATACGCAGACCGGTGTACGAACCCGGACCGCAACTCACAGCCACCGCATCGAGCGGCAACGCATGACTGTCGGCAAAAGACAAGGCTTCGTCGACAAATACTCCTAACAGAACGGCGTGGGAAGGACCGTTCAACTCTTCTTTTTTAAATACATTCTGTCCGTCCTGGCTTAGGGCTACCGAGCATGCGGAAGTGGACGTTTCAATATGTAAGATACATGACATACGCTTCTATTCATTTAATTAGCAGACAAAAGTACATTATTATTTTCAGTATTTAAAAATAATCCCGTACTTTTGCGAAAAAGTTAAGAAGCATTATGATACAATCAATGACGGGCTACGGCAAGGCAACGGTCGAATTGCCCGATAAAAAAGTAAGTGTTGAGGTAAAATCACTCAACAGCAAGGCTATGGACCTGTCGGTTCGTGTAGCTCCTCTATACCGGGAAAAGGAAATGGATATTCGCAATGAAGTGGCCAAACTGCTGGAACGCGGCAAGGTGGATTTCAGCCTGTGGATAGAGAAGAAGGAGGGGGCGCAGTCGGCTACGCCTATTAACCGCGAATTGGTAGCTGCTTATTATGACCAAATACGCGAACTGGTGGCTGTAAAGGGCATTCCGGAACCGCAAGACTGGATGACTACGCTGCTGCGGATGCCGGATGTGATGACGAAGGTGGAGGTGCAGGAGCTGACTGAAGAGGAGTGGACACTGGTACACGGTGCCGTGAGCGAGGCTTTGGGCCATTTGGTGGATTTCCGTAAGCAGGAAGGGGCTGCACTGGAAATGAAGTTCCGTGAGAAAATTCATAACATAAGAAAGCTGCTCTGCGAGGTGGTGCCCTTCGAAGAAGAACGGGTGGGAAAAATCAAAGACCGGATTACCGACGCCCTGGAGAAGACGCTGAGTGTGGATTACGACAAGAATCGGCTGGAACAGGAGCTGATCTTCTACATTGAAAAGCTGGATATCAACGAAGAGAAGCAGCGGCTGGCCAATCACTTGGATTATTTCATCGCTACCCTGGAAAACGGCAGCGGACAGGGAAAGAAGCTGGGCTTCATTGCGCAGGAAATGGGACGCGAAATCAATACCCTGGGCAGTAAGTCGAACCACGCTGAAATGCAGAAAATCGTGGTGCAGATGAAGGATGAATTGGAGCAAATCAAAGAGCAGGTGCTGAATGTAATGTAAAGAACTCTCGGCCAAAGCAAGGTTAGCTTTTAAAAAAAACAGCTTTAAAAAAAGGGAATGAGTATGGGTAAACTGATTATTTTTTCGGCTCCGTCGGGGTCGGGTAAGTCGACAATCATCAATTATCTGTTGACACAGCATTTAAACTTGGCTTTCTCTATCTCGGCCACGAGCCGCGCACCCAGGGGAACGGAGCAGCATGGAGTGGAGTATTTCTTTCTGACTCCCGACGAGTTCCGTCGTCGCATAGCTGCGGGCGATTTTCTGGAGTATGAAGAGGTGTATCCGGATCGCTTCTATGGTACGCTGAAGGAGCAGGTGGAACGTCAGCTGGCCGACGGTCAGAACGTGGTGTTCGATGTAGATGTGGTGGGCGGATGCAACATCAAGCAGTTCTACGGCGAGCGGGCACTGTCGGTATTTATTCAGCCGCCTTCGGTGGAGGAGCTGCGCAAGCGGCTGGTGGGCAGAGGTACGGATGCTCCTGAGGTGATAGAGAGCCGCATAGCCAAGGCGGAGTATGAACTGAGCTTTGCCCCGAAATTCGATATGGTAATCGTGAACGATGACCTGGAAACGGCCAAGGCGGAAGCATTGAAAGTGATTCAGGATTTTTTGAATCGATAGTCTCGGAACTGCCGGGCTCTCCGGGCTTCCGGCAGTTTCTTCTCTGCTTCAGAGAGGGGCTAGAACCGCTCTTTCTCCGGATCCTATAACTGGGAGCGGGTAGGGAGCGGGTACGGAGAAGACCGGGAGTTGATACGGTGAAGAGTCTGTATGCATTCAGGAATAAAGTAACTGTTGTTTTCCTTTACTAAAAAGTTTGGTGTATGAATAATAGAAATAAACCCAAGATTCCGGCTTTTATCAGTTATACGCCTCGCTTCACCCGCGTTTTGCTGTGCGTTAGTCTGCTGGGAGCGCTGATAACCATAATCTATATGGCTGTAGCGTGTTACAGAGGTGAAGAGGTAAAAGTGTGGAACATGCTGCTTGTCTTGGGCATTTTTCTGCTGAATGCTGTAATGAATTGGCAGGCGTTGCGCCATGCTCCTAAAGAGAACGGTAAGCCGCTGAAGCACGGAAATCCCGGGAATGAAGTTTAAGAAGCCGTGTAGTTGTCAGAAAAAGAACTTCTAATAAGAAAAGAATGAATATCAGATGGAAATAGGAATTTTCAGCGGGTCGTTTAACCCGATACATATCGGACACTTGGCGCTGGCCAATTATATCTGTGAGTTTGAAGGACTGGATGAACTGTGGTTTATGGTCAGTCCGCACAATCCTTTGAAAGAGCGGGGAGAGCTGATGGATGATACCCTTCGGCTGGAGTTGGTGCAGGCTGCCGTAGAGGGGTATCCGAAATTTCGTGCCAGCGATTTCGAGTTTCATTTGCCACAGCCCTCGTACACGGTGCATACGTTGGAAAAACTGCGCGAGGCATATCCGCAGCATCATTTCCATCTGATTATCGGGTCGGACAACTGGGCGCTGTTTCACCGGTGGCGCGAGTGGGAGCGGATATTGGCCGAAAATGCACTGATAGTATATCCTCGTCCGGGGTACCCCGTAGAAGCCGAAAAACTGCCTCCACAGGTCAGATGTGTGTCATCGCCCGTATTCGAAATCAGTTCTACGTTTATACGCTCTGCCTTGCAGCAGGGCAAGGATGTGCGCTACTTCTTGCATCCGGCTGTGTGGAAGCGGCTGAACGCCCTTTCTATGCCTCTGTAAGCTACACATTTCTTATAAGTACGTGCCTTTTTACGGCACGTACTTTTTTATTTCATTGATAAAGTCTTGTCCGTATTTCTTCTTCTTATACTCGCCGATGCCGCTGATGTTGCCAAACGCTTCTATGGTAGTGGGGCACGAGGTGCTGAGCAGGTGAAGCACCTTGTCGCTCAGTACGATGTAAGCCGGCAGGGCCTCTTGGTCGGCCAGCCGCTTGCGCAGCGCCCGAAGAGCCTGGAAGATTTCCTCCTGACGGTCGGCAGTGACGGACAGGCTGCCTCCTGAGTGTCTGGTAGCAGCGGCCGGTGTTCCGGCAAAAGGCAGACTGCCCGTGGCTGCTTTCTGTTTTCGACCTTTGCTATTCACCGTTTCTTCACGGCGAATCACCACCAGCTGCGCCTCTTTGCGTCCATAGAGCACCTCAGCCCCGGCAGCTGTAATTTTCAGGTGATTGTTCTCATTATAAGCTATTTCGAAATACCCCATTTGCAGCATTTGCAGCAGATAGTCGTGCCAGTCGCGTGCAGGAATCTCTCTGCCTGCTCCAAAAGTTTTCAATTGCTGATACCCCTTCTCGGCCACCTCGGCACTGAGGGTTCCCCGCAGGATATCTACCAGGATGCGGGTGCCGATTTGCTGATCGGTGCGCACGATGGCACTGAGCGCTTTTTGCACGATGACGGTACCGTTGAATCGCTCCGGCGGGTTGCGGCACACGTCGCAGTTGCCGCAATCGTGCGTCATGGTCTCGCCGAAATAATTCAGCAGAATGCGTCGGCGGCAGATGTCCGATTCGGCATATTCCTGCATACGTTGCAGCTTCTCCAGATTGATACCCTGTTGTCCGCTTTCATTGGCAAATTTGGTAAGCAATATGAGGTCGGCCAATGAATAAAAAAGGAGCGTATCGCTGGGCAATCCGTCTCTGCCCGCCCTTCCTATTTCTTGGTAAAAACTTTCGATACTTTTAGGCAGGTTATAATGAATCACCCACCGCACGTTGCTTTTGTCTATGCCCATGCCAAAGGCGATGGTGGCACATACCACTTGCACCCGGTCATTGATGAAATCATCTTGGGCCCTGTTGCGCTGTTCGGCCGAAAGTCCTGCGTGGTAAATGCCCGCACGGATGCCGTTTTTTGTCAGCATTTGCGCTACGGTCTCCGTCTTGCTGCGGCTCATGCAATAGATGATGCCGCTCTCGCCCGGATGACGGTCTATGAAGTCGAGGATGGCTTTCGACTTCTCTTTCTGCTGGTATCCCCGCTTCACGGTAAGGCTCAGGTTGGGCCGGTCGAACGATGACAGAAAGATGGCTGGCTGCTGCAGGTGCAGCTGCTGCACGATGTCTTGCCTGGTCAGTTTGTCGGCTGTGGCTGTGAGCGCTATCACCGGCACTCCGGGAAATTGCCTTCTGAGCATGCCCAGCTGCGTATATTCCGGCCGGAAGTCGTGCCCCCACTGGGAGATACAGTGCGCCTCGTCTACGGCGATGAATGATATCTGCATGTCGCGCAATAGATAGTTGGCTTCCGACAGTAGTTTTTCTGGCGACACATACAGCAGTTTCAGTTCCCCTTTGATGCATGCCATACGCAGGGCAGAAGCTTCGGTCTCGTTGAGGTTACTGTGCAAGGCACCTGCCTTGATTCCGTTGGCGCAAAGCGACTCTACCTGGTCTTTCATCAGCGAGATGAGAGGAGATATCACGATGGCTGTGCCTGGACACAGCAAGGCTGGCAATTGGTAGCAGATAGACTTTCCGCCTCCGGTGGGCATCAGAACCAGTGAATCTTTCCGATGGAGTAAGTGCTGGATGATATCCTCTTGTAATGGACGGAAACGGTCGTATCCGAAATAGGTCTTTAATGTATGAAGCATGCGTGTATAATCTGTAGAAATTTAAAAACAATCGTTAGCGAATGCAAAGGTAGGGGAATCTTTATGTTTGTCTGTCTATGTTTTAAAAAATGTAATTATAGTAGATTTTATTAAGTTATGAGATTGGAAATGTTAAAGAGTCTTATTAAACCGTCGGTAGTTTATTTATACATGTAAAATAGACGTTTAACCATATAAAATAAGTGCAATAAAAGTTGCGTATGATAAAATAAAATCAGACTTTTGTAAAGTCTAAGGAAAGAAAAGGCGATTTTTAATTTATAAACAAACCTAACCAGTTAATTCAAATGAGTGATTTTGAAATGAAAGAAACTCCGGAAAATGTAGAGAAAAAACGTCCCTACAATCTCCGTGAGAAAAAAGAAAAAAATGCAGCTTACCGGTCGCTGATACGCCCGGAATTAGCGGATGAATTGTATGACAAAATATTGAATATTATTGTTGTACAGAAAAAGTATCGGGATCCTGATTATTCGGCAAAGGATTTGGCGAAGGAATTGCAGACCAATACTCGCTACCTCTCTGCTGTGGTGAATTCTCGTTTTGGTATGAATTATTCTTGCCTGTTGAACGAATACCGCATCAAGGATGCTTTACATCTGCTGACTGATAAACGATATGCTGACAAGAATGTAGAAGAAATCAGTACGATGGTGGGCTTTGCCAACCGTCAGTCTTTCTATGCGGCATTCTATAAGAATATGGGAGAAACTCCGAACGGCTATCGCAAAAGAATGTTGGAAAAGAATCAGAAATGATTCTTGCTTCGGCTTCGGATAGGCTGTAGATAGATTGTGATGCCGGATGTACCGTGGGCGTATGGATAATACATCACCGTACATTCGGCATTTTTAATAGATAAATATATATAGTCATGAAAAAACAACTTGCATCCATGGCGGCTGCACTGACTTTGCTTGCAGCATGTGGCGGTCCGTCGAAAACTACTGCTACGGCAGATAAATTTGATTACACAGTGGAACAGTTTGCAGATTTACAGATTTTACGCTATCGCGTACCGGGGTTTGAGGAACTTTCGCTCGCCCAAAAGAAATTGGTGTATTACCTTACAGAAGCTGCCCTGCAGGGACGGGATATTCTGTTCGACCAGAATGGTAAGTATAACTTGCGCATACGCCGTGCATTGGAGGCTATTTACACGGGGTATAAGGGCGACCGCACCGCTTCTGATTTTCAGGCATTGGAAGTGTATCTGAAACGGGTGTGGTTCTCTAACGGCATTCATCACCATTATGGCTGCGAGAAGTTTGTGCCGGGATTTACGCCGGAGTTTTTCAAGCAGGCACTGGAGGCCGCAGAGAAGGGTGCCTTGCCCTTGGCAGAGGGGCAGACGGTGGCGCAGTTCTTTGAAGAGCTGAAACCGGTGATGTTCGATGCCAAAGTGATGGCCAAGCGGGTGAATCAGGCTGCCGGCGAGGATTTGATTCAGACTTCGGCTTGCAACTATTACGACGGTGTGACGCAGGAAGAGGCTGAAAAATTCTACGGTGCGATGAAAGACCCGAAGGATGAAACGCCGGTGTCTTACGGACTCAACAGCCGCCTGGTGAAAGAGAACGGTAAGGTGCAGGAAAAGGTATGGAAGGTGGGCGGACTGTATGGAGCTGCGCTGGAGAAGATAGCCTACTGGCTGAGAAAGGCAGCGGAGGTAGCAGAAACGCCTGAACAAAAAGCTGTAATTGCTAAATTGGTGGAATATTATGAAACGGGCGATTTGAAGACGTTTGATGAATATGCTATCTTGTGGGTGAAGGACTTGAATTCTCGCGTGGATTTTGTGAACGGATTTACTGAAACGTATGGAGATCCGCTGGGTATGAAGGCTAGCTGGGAGTCGCTGGTCAACTTCAAAGACCTGGAAGCTACACACCGCACCGAACTCATCAGCAGTAATGCACAGTGGTTCGAAGACCATTCTCCCGTAGATAAACAGTTTAAGAAAGATGAGGTGAAGGGGGTAACGGCCAAGGTGATTACAGCTGCTATCCTGGCGGGTGATTTGTACCCGTCTACCGCTATCGGCATTAATCTTCCGAATGCCAATTGGATCCGCAGTCAGCATGGCTCAAAATCGGTGACTATCGGCAATATTACGGATGCTTATAACAAGGCAGCTCACGGCAATGGCTTTAGTGAGGAGTTTGTGAATAGTCAGGTGGAACTGGATCTGCTGAATCAGTATGGCGACCTGACGGGTAATCTGCACACCGACCTGCACGAATGCTTGGGTCACGGCTCGGGCAAATTGCTGCCTGGCGTAGATCCGGATGCCTTGAAGGCCTACGGCTCTACCATAGAAGAGGCTCGCGCCGATTTGTTCGGACTTTATTACGTGGCCGATTCGAAGTTGGTGGAACTGGGATTGACCCCCAATGCCGAAGCGTATAAGGCGGAATATTATAACTTCCTGATGAACGGGCTGATGACGCAGCTGGTGCGCATCGAACCGGGCAATCAGGTGGAAGAGGCGCACATGCGTAACCGTCAGCTGATAGCCCGCTGGGTGTTTGAGAAAGGTGCTGCCGATAAGGTGGTGGAAATGGTGAAACGGGATGGAAAAACCTATGTGGTGGTGAACGATTATGCCAAGGTGCGTGAGCTTTTCGGACAGTTGTTGGCCGAAATTCAGCGTATTAAATCTACCGGTGACTTTGCCGCAGCCCGCGACCTCGTGGAACAGTATGCCGTAAAAGTGGATCCGGTCTTGCATAAGGAGGTATTGGAACGCTATAAGAAGTTGAATCTGGCTCCTTATAAGGGATTTGTAAATCCGAAATACGAGGCCGTGACCGATGCTTCCGGAGAAATTACCGATGTGAAAGTGACGTATGATGAAGGCTATGCAGAACAGATGTTGCGCTACAGCAAGGATTATTCTGTATTACCCGACATTAATTAAATATTTTCTCTACACTTAATGGATAGTAAAGTGGATTTAAAAGAACAAATCAGAGAAATTAAAACACAGCTCCGTCTCTCTATGAACGGAGCTGTGTCGCAAAGTATGCGTGAGAAAGGACTGGTATATAAGTTGAATTTCGGTGTGGAACTGCCGCGAATTAAGAGCATAGCCGCAGGTTATGAGAAGAATCATGAACTGGCGCAGGCACTGTGGAAGGAGGATATTCGCGAGTGTAAAATTCTGGCGGCCATGTTGCAGCCCGTAGAGAGCTTCTTTCCAGAGATAGCTGATATCTGGGTGGAGGATATTCGTAATACTGAAATGGCTGAAATGACTACCCTGTATCTTTTCTCCCGATTGCCCTATGCCCCGGCCAAGAGTTTCCAGTGGATAGCCGATGAACGTGAATATATACAGGTGTGCGGATTCCTTCTTATCGCCCGGCTGCTGATGCAGAAAGGCGAAATGGAAGAACGTGTGGAAAATGAATTTCTGGATCAGGCGATTGCAGCCTTCCTGTCTGGCAGTTATTCGGTGCGCAGTGCCGCAGCTACGGCTATTCGCCGTTATATGCAGCAGGGTGAGAACCAGGCCTTCACTGTGTGTCGCAGGGTGGAACCCTGGAAGGACGCTGCACAAGAAGAGGCACGGTTGCTGTATCAGTTGGTAAGCGAGGAAGCCGGATAAGGCAGTTTTCTTTGGTGTGTCGCTGAAAAAAGACTTTGAAATCCCTTGTTGGCAAAGCTGAAGCAAAAAGCAGATCGCTTTTAAACTTTTTCCTCCTTTATTTCTTTCTTTCGGCAAAAAGGATTAACTTTGTCGGCTGTGTTATCAACCAGGATACCTGATATGGATAGTCAGAATGTGAAAGATACGGTGAAGCAGATATTGACGGAATATCTGAATGCGCACGGGCATCGAAAGACTCCCGAACGCTACGCTATACTCGAAACCATCTACTCCATAGACGGGCATTTTGATATGGATACACTCTATTCACTCATGGCCGATCAGGAAAATTTCCGCGTCAGCAGGGCCACCTTGTACAATACCATCATTCTTCTGATTAATGCTCGCCTGGTAATCAAACATCAGTTCGGCAATTCTTCTCAATACGAAAAATGTTACAATCGAGATACTCATCATCATCTTATCTGTACCCAGTGTGGTAAGGTGACGGAGTTTCAAGATGAAGAACTGCAGCATGCCATAGAGCATGCCAAGTTGAGCAAATTCAACCTGACGCATTATTCGTTGTATATGTATGGGCTGTGCAGCAAGTGTGATAGAGTCAATAAGCGAAAGAAGAATAATAACCATAAGAAACAGTTATGAAAGTAGACATTCTATTAGGATTACAGTGGGGCGACGAAGGTAAGGGTAAAGTCGTCGATGTATTGACTCCCAGATACGATGTAGTGGCGCGTTTTCAGGGAGGACCTAATGCGGGCCACACGTTGGAATTTGAAGGACAGAAATATGTGCTTCGTTCCATTCCTTCCGGAATTTTTCAAGGAGATAAGGTAAATATCATTGGTAATGGAGTGGTGCTCGATCCTGCTTTGTTCAAGGCAGAAGCCGAAGCGCTTGAGGCATCGGGACACAACCTGAAGGAACGTTTGCACATTTCCAAGAAGGCTCACCTTATTTTGCCTACGCATCGCATACTGGATGCTGCTTATGAAGCTGCAAAAGGCGATGCTAAAGTAGGAACTACCGGAAAAGGTATCGGACCGACTTATACCGATAAAATCAGTCGTAATGGTGTGCGTGTAGGCGATATCCTGCATAATTTCGATGAGAAATATGCTGCCGCTAAAGCCCGTCACGAACAGATTCTGAAGAGTCTGAATTATGACTACGACCTCACTGAATTAGAGAAGGCATGGATGGAAGGTATTCAATACCTGAAGCAGTTCCATCTGGTGGATAGCGAACATGAAATCAACGGATTGCTGAATACTGGCAAATCGGTACTTTGCGAGGGCGCTCAGGGCACTATGCTGGATATTGATTTTGGTTCGTATCCGTTTGTTACTTCATCCAATACCATTTGTGCAGGTGCTTGTACAGGGTTGGGAATTGCTCCTAATAAAATAGGCGATGTGTATGGTATCTTCAAGGCATACTGTACGCGTGTGGGTGCCGGTCCGTTCCCTACTGAACTTTTTGATGAAGTAGGTGAAAAGATTGGTGCTTTGGGACATGAGTTTGGTGCCGTGACCGGACGTAAGCGTCGCTGTGGATGGATAGATTTGGTGGCTTTGAAATATTCTGTAATGATTAATGGGGTGACCAAACTTATCATGATGAAGAGCGATGTACTGGATACGTTTGAGACCATCAAGGCTTGTGTAGCTTATAAGGTAAACGGTGAGGAAATCGATTACTTCCCGTATGATATCACTGAGGGAGTAGAGCCTATCTATGCAGAGTTGCCCGGTTGGCAGACGGATATGACCAAGATGCAGAGTGAGGATGAATTCCCCGAAGAATTCAATGCTTATCTGAGTTTCCTGGAAGAACAACTTGGCGTGCCTGTGAAGATTGTTTCGGTGGGTCCTGACCGTGAGCAGACCATTGAACGTTATACAGAAGAAGCTTGATGATATGATGCGGAAGGGTGAGTTCTTGATAAAGTGCGCCCTTTGGCCTCTCTTTTAGATACGCGGATGATGCAGATTCGGTAGGGAATCTGGATGGTCCGCGTATTTTTTTATGAGAGAATTGGTCATATCTTTCGGAATTATCTTTAACTTAAACTAATCAGCCGTATGAAACACACTATTTTAGCTGTAGCTTTGGGGTGTCTTTCGTTGACCTCTCTACAGGCGCAAAAGTATCAGCCCACAGAGGCTAACCTGAAAGCTCGTCAGGAATTTCGTGATAAAAAATTTGGTGTCTTTCTTCATTGGGGGCTTTACAGTATGCTGGCTACCGGTGAATGGACAATGACGAATAAGAATCTGAATTATAAGGAATATGCCAAACTGGCCGGCGGATTCTATCCTTCGCACTTCGACGCTGCTCAATGGGTATCGGCTATCAAGGCTTCAGGTGCCAAGTATATTTGCTTTACTACCCGGCATCACGAAGGCTTTTCCATGTTCGACAGCCGTTATACCGACTATGATATAATGGATGCAACTCCTTTCAGACGCGATATTGTGAAGGAATTGGCCGATGAATGCCATAAGCAGGGCATCGGGCTGCACTTTTACTATTCTCACATTGACTGGTATCGCGAAGATGCGCCCTGGGGACGTACCGGCAGGGGTACAGGACGCCCTTGTCCGGAGGGTGACTGGAAAAGTTATTATGCTTTCATGAACCATCAGTTGACTGAACTGCTGACGCGGTATGGCAAGGTAGGGGCCATCTGGTTTGACGGATGGTGGGACCAGGATGAAAATCCGAAATTCAATTGGGAGCTGCCCGAACAATATGCGCTGATACACCGGTTGCAGCCAGACTGTCTGATAGGCAATAATCACCATCAAATACCCTTTGAGGGAGAGGATATTCAAATCTTTGAACGCGATCTTCCGGGAGAAAACAAGGCCGGCTTGTCTGGTCAGGATGTCAGCGACTTGCCGCTGGAAACCTGTGAAACCATGAACGGTATGTGGGGGTATAAGATAACCGACCAGGATTATAAATCAGCTGAAACATTGATTCATTACTTGGTGAAGGCTGCCGGTAAAGATGCCAATCTGCTGATGAATATCGGGCCGCAGCCCAATGGAGAATTGCCTGCTGTGGCATTGCAGCGTCTGAGTGAAGTGGGGCAATGGCTGCAGACGTATGGTGAAACTATTTACGGTACACGGGGAGGGTGTATTGTTCCGCATCCGTGGGGAGTGACCACGCAGAAGGGAAATCGCTTGTTTGTGCATATTTTAAATTTGTCTGATAAGGCTTTGTTTCTTCCGTTGGGCGATAAAAAAGTGAAGCGGGCAGTGGATTTTCTGAATAAAAATGCCGTAAAATTTGTAAGGGTGAAAGACGGCGTTCTTTTGCAACTGGATGAAGTGCCGGCTGGTGTTGACAAAGTGATAGAATTGGAACTGTAAGAAGCTCTGCTTATGCACTGCGTCGTTAAGAAATGAAAAAGAGAGGTAATCGCTTGGTGATTCGCCCCTCTTTTTCTATCTTTACGGGAAACTTTAAAATAAGTAAAACATGAATTTAGTAGAACGTTTTTTAAAATATGTAAGTTTTGATACCCAGTCGAGTGAAGAAACAGATGTAACTCCTAGTACTTCCAAACAGCTGGTGTTTGCTCAATATTTGAAAGAAGAACTTGAGGCCATGGGGCTGGAAGAGATTTCGTTGGATGAACACGGTTATCTGTTTGCCACTTTGCCCTCTAATGTAGACCGTCCTTTGCCTACCGTAGGATTTATAGCCCACATGGATACCAGCCCGGATATGACCGGCAAGGATGTATCTCCACGTATCGTGGAAAACTATGATGGAACCGACATCGTATTGTGTAAGGAAGAGAACATCGTTTTGTCTACCACCCGCTTCCCTGAACTGCTGGATCATCAAGGAGAAGATTTGATTGTGACCAATGGAAAGACGCTGCTGGGGGCTGATGACAAGGCCGGTATTGCCGAAATCATTTCGGCCGTGGCTTATCTGCAGGAACATCCCGAAATTCCGCACGGAAAAATACGCATAGGATTCAATCCTGACGAGGAAATCGGGTTGGGTGCCCATAAATTTGATGTGGAAAAGTTTGGCTGCGACTGGGCCTATACGATGGATGGTGGCGAAGTGGGAGAGTTGGAGTTTGAAAACTTCAATGCTGCTGCTGCCAAGATTGTATTCCATGGACGCAATGTGCATCCGGGGTATGCTAAAAATAAAATGATCAATTCTCTGCGTGTGGCCCATCGTTTTGTGTCGCTGTTTGCTGATGCCGAAACTCCGGAGAATACGCAGTCGTACGAAGGATTCTTCCATCTGATAGGTATGGCTGGAGAAGTGGAGCAGACTACGGTAAACTATATCATTCGCGACCATGACAGAGTTCGCTTTGAACGCCGCAAACAACTGATGCAGCATAGGGTAGACTTTATTAATGATGAATATGGGGCTGGAACGGCTACCTTGGATATGCACGATCAATATTATAATATGCGAGAGAAGATAGAGCCGGTGATGCATATCATTAATATTGCTTTTCAGGCCATGAAAGAGGCTGGTGTAGAACCTCGTGTAAAGGCCATTCGAGGAGGAACGGATGGTGCACAGCTGTCGTTTAAAGGCTTGCCTTGCCCGAATATCTTTGCCGGTGGATTGAATTTTCACGGAAGATTTGAATTTGTACCTGTACAGAGTATGGAGAAAGCCATGAATGTCATTGTTAAAATAGTAGAGCTGGTGGCTAAAAATGAATGTAACTGACTAAAATATTATTATCCTTAAATAATAGCTTTTAATACCTTGAAATTATGAAAACAACTCCGTTTACTGAGAAGCATCAAGCGCTGGGAGCCAAGATGCATGAATTTGCAGGTTATAATATGCCGATTGAATACAGCGGCATCATTGACGAACATCTGACTGTATGTCAGGGGGTGGGCGTGTTTGATGTATCGCATATGGGTGAATTTTGGGTGAAAGGCCCTCAGGCATTGGCTTTTCTACAGCAGGTTACTTCGAATAATGTGGCAGCTCTGACTCCTGTAACGGCCGATGCTCCCGGTAAAGTGCAGTATACTTGCTTCCCTAACGAACAAGGTGGCATTGTGGATGATTTGCTAGTATATCATTATGAAGCGGATAAATACTTGCTTGTGGTGAACGCTTCCAATATAGAAAAGGATTGGAAATGGTGTCAGGAACATAATACGGTGGGAGCCGAACTGGAAAATGCATCCGACAGAATGGCACAGTTGGCTGTGCAGGGCCCCAAGGCAATTCTAGCCCTACAGAAGCTGACTGCTATCGACCTCTCGGGCATTCCATATTACACCTTTACTCATGGGGAATTTGCCGGAGTGAAAGATGTTATCATATCCAATACCGGATATACAGGAGCAGGAGGATTTGAACTGTATTTCTATCCTGAAGATGCTATGAAGATATGGGATGCCGTTTTTGCAGCAGGAGAAGAGTTTGGTATCAAACCCATCGGACTGGGCGCGCGCGATACGTTGCGTTTGGAAATGGGATTCTGTTTGTATGGCAATGACTTGGATGATACCACTTCGCCCATTGAGGCAGGTTTGGGATGGATTACAAAGTTTGTAGAAGGTAAGAATTTCACGAATCGTGCGCAGCTGGAAAAGCAGAAGAAGGAAGGCACTGAACGGAAGTTGATAGGTTTTGAAATGCTGGATAGAGGTATTCCGCGCCATGGATATACGCTGCTGAATGCAGAGGGAGAACCCATCGGACACGTTACATCGGGCACCATGTCACCTACCCGTAAGATAGGTATCGGCATGGGCTATGTAAAACCGGCGTATACGAAAGTGGGGACTGAGATATTTTTGGATAATCGTGGTAGAAAATTGAAAGCACAAGTGGTTCGCCCGCCTTTCAGGAAGTAGGATTTTAGGTGAATATTTGTGTAAAAAAACTAAAGGTGGTATCTTTGCACTCCTAATTCTAACTAAATCATAAAATCATAGTATGGCATTTACCAATAACGTAATGATTGTGCGCCATAAACTTATGGCCAAACTTGTAGATCTGTGGAATCAAAATCGTCTGATAGAAGAAATCGATCGCCTGCCCATTGAACTGAGTCCGCGGCGTGGTCGTCCGTTGGGACGTTGCTGTGTGCACAAGGAAAGAGCAGTGTATAAATATAAGATGCTTCCATTGCTGGGATTTGACATGTCGGATGAAACCGATGAACTAACTCCGCTGTCAGAGTATGCGCGCAAGGCTATCGAAGAGCGTAGAACGCTGAAGGAAAATATTCTTTGTGTAATAGATGAAGCATGTTCTTCTTGTATTCAGGTCAACTATGAAGTGACTAACTTGTGTAGAGGTTGTGTGGCTCGCAGTTGTTATATGAATTGTCCGAAGGATGCCATCCGCTTTAAGAAAAACGGGCAGGCTACGATTGATCATGATGCCTGCATCAGTTGCGGTAAATGTCATCAAAATTGTCCGTATCATGCCATTGTATACATCCCAGTGCCATGTGAAGAGGCTTGTCCGGTGAAAGCCATTAGCAAGAATGCCGACAATGTGGAACATATCGATGAATCTAAGTGTATCTATTGTGGCAAATGCTTGAATGCTTGTCCGTTTGGTGCCATTTTTGAAGTTTCGCAGGTGTTTGATGTTTTGGAGGCTATTCGCCGAGGAGAGCAAGTAGTTGCTATTCCTGCACCTTCTATTTTGGGACAGTTTAAATCTACTATCGAGGAAGTGTACGGAGCATTGCGTAAGGTAGGTTTTACCGACGTTATCGAAGTGGCTCAGGGCGCTATGGATACGGTGAGCCACGAAGCTGCCGAATTGAAGGAGAAAATAGAAGAAGGTCAGGCCTTTATGACTACTTCATGCTGTCCTTCATACATCGAAATGGTAGAGAAGCATGTGCCTGATATGAAGAAATATGTGTCTTCTACCGGTTCGCCGATGTACTACGCAGCCCGCATCGCTAAACAGCAATATCCGGATGCTAAAGTAGTGTTCATCGGTCCTTGTGTGGCCAAACGTAAGGAGGCACGCCGGGATGAATGTGTAGATTTTGTGATGACTTTTGAAGAGATATCTTCCGTATTTGAAGGATTTCATATCGATTTGAAAGAAACTCCGGCTTATAGTGTAAGTTTTACTTCGGTGAAGGAAGCACATGGATTTGCACAAAATGGTGGAGTGGCAGGAGCCATAAAGGCTTATTTAGGTGAAGAAGCAAAGTCTATTCCGATGATGCAGGTAGCTGATTTGAATAGAAAGAACATAGCTTTGTTGCGTGCTGCAGCCAAGACCGGTAAAGTGGCAGCGAAGTTTATAGAAGTAATGGCTTGTGAAGGAGGATGTATTTCCGGTCCTAGTGCACACAATGACTTTACATCTGGTCGTAGACAGTTGAATCAAGAGTTGTTGAAGCGTCAGGAGTCTTACGAAAATAAAGGAGAGCAATAGGAATTGTGGAGTAATTTAATTGACAGATTAGAACAAGGTGGGCGACTTACGAAAGAGGAGTGGATTACCTTGTTGCAGAATGATAATGAAGATTTTCTGTCTTTATTGCAAGAGCGTGCCCGTGCTGTAGCCCGGGCACGCTTTGGTACCGGCATCTTTGTGAGAGGCCTTATTGAGGTAAGTAATTATTGCAGAAATAATTGTTATTATTGCGGTATTCGTAGTGGTAATGCTTCCGTTAGGCGTTATAGGTTGAATGAGGAGTCAATTCTGGCTTGCTGTCGCGGTGGTTATACGTTAGGATTCCGTACGTTTGTGTTGCAAGGAGGCGAAGATCCTCGGCAGACCGATGAGTTCATAACCGATGTGGTGCAACGGATTCGGAATGAATTCCCTGATTGTGCCATAACCCTTTCTTTAGGTGAGAAGTCGCGGGCTTCGTATGAACGATTTTTTCAGGCTGGTGCCAATCGTTATCTATTGCGTCATGAGACTTATGAGGATAAACATTACCGATTATTGCATCCCCCAGGTATGTTAAGGGAACACCGCTTGCAATGCTTGGCCGATTTGAAAGATATAGGTTATCAGGTGGGTACGGGTATGATGGTAGGAAGCCCCGGACAAACTCTATGGGATTTGGCAGCTGATTTGCAGTTTATACAAGACTTTAAGCCCGCCATGATTGGTATTGGTCCGTTTATTCCACACCATGCTAGCCCCTTTGCTCACGAACCGGCCGGCAGTCTGCAACAGACCTTGAAGTTGCTGGCTTTGCTCCGTTTGATGCATCCCGCCGCTCTCATTCCGTCGACCACTGCTCTAGCTACCTTGTCGCCCAAGGGTAGAATACAAGGAATCTTGTCGGGTGCCAATGTGGTAATGCCCAATTTGTCGCCTGCAACTGAAAGGAAAAACTATGAACTGTATGATGAAAAGGCTGCCTTGGGAGCCGAATCGGCCGAAGGACTTTCTATATTACAGCAAGAACTGTCGGCTGTTGGCTATCATATTGATTATAGTCGCGGAGATTATCAGATATAACCGTTAATCAAATAAAAGATATTAAAGTGTATAATTCTAAATCATCCATAGCAACTGAATTTATCAGTCACGAAGAAATACTCGATACGCTGGAATATGCCCGTCAGCACAAAAATGACCGTCAGCTTGTAGAATCTCTGCTGGAAAAAGCGCGGTTATTTAAGGGGTTGAATCATCGGGAAGCAGCCGTGTTGTTGGAGTGTGATGAACCTGATTTGATAGAGCAGATTTTTCATCTGGCCAAGGAAATAAAACAGCGATTTTATGGAAACCGTATCGTAATGTTTGCTCCGTTGTATCTTTCCAATTATTGTGTAAACAGTTGCGTGTATTGCCCTTATCATGTGAAAAACAAAACGATAGCACGCAGAAAGTTGACACAGGAGGAAATACGGAAGGAAGTAATAGCTTTGCAGGATATGGGGCATAAGCGCCTGGCACTTGAAGCAGGAGAAGACCCGCTACGTAATCCCATTGAATACATATTGGAATCCATTCAGACTATCTACGGTATTCATCATAAAAACGGTGCTATTCGCAGAGTAAATGTTAATATAGCAGCTACTACCGTAGAGAATTATCGTAAGCTGAAGGATGCGGGGATAGGTACATACATCCTCTTTCAAGAAACGTATCATAAAGAAAATTATGAGCAGTTGCATCCGCGCGGTCCGAAGAGTAATTATGCGTATCATACGGAAGCTATGGACCGTGCCATGCAGGCCGGTATAGATGATGTGGGTATCGGAGTGTTGTTTGGTTTGAATACCTACCGATATGATTTTGTAGGTTTGTTGATGCATGCCGAACACTTGGAAGATACATTTGGTGTAGGTCCGCATACCATCAGTGTGCCGCGTATCTGCTCTGCTGATGATATAGATGCGGGTACATTCGAAAATGCTATTTCTGACGAGATTTTTCAAAGGATTGTGGCGGTAATCCGTATCAGTGTGCCTTATACAGGTATGATTATCTCTACAAGAGAGTCGCAGAAGTCGCGTGAAAAAGTGTTGGATATAGGTATTTCACAAATTAGTGGAGGTTCGCGTACTAGTGTAGGTGGTTATGCCGAGGAAGATCGTATGGAAGAAAACTCTGCACAGTTTGATGTAAGTGATACCCGTACGCTGGATGAAATTGTCAATTGGCTGCTTCGATTGGGGTATATACCCAGCTTCTGTACAGCTTGCTACCGTGAAGGGCGTACAGGAGACCGTTTTATGTCGCTTGTAAAGACTGGACAGATAGCCAACTGTTGCGCACCAAATGCATTGATTACTCTGAGGGAATATTTGGAAGACTATGCTTCAGAGGATACCCGTAGGTTGGGTGAACAGATGATAACGCGACAGATTCAGTATGTACCTAATCCTAAAATTCGTGAGCGCGCTCAACTCTATTTACAGGAGATACAGCGCGGTAAGCGTGATTTCCGTTTTTAAGTAAACCGCTTGGCGGTATTTTGCATTATTGATAGAATAACCCATTTTGTTTGTATGACAGCTACTCCCCGTTCTAACAGACTTCATATTGCATTGTTCGGCAAGCGTAACAGTGGCAAATCTTCTTTAATCAATGCACTGACCCATCAGAAAGTGGCATTGGTATCGGATGTTGCAGGCACTACTACTGACCCTGTATACCAAGCGATGGAAATACCAGGCTTAGGCCCGTGTGTATGGATTGATACGGCAGGGTTCGACGATGAAGGCGAATTAGGTCTGCTTAGAGTAGGTCAGACATTGAAAGTTTTGGAGAAGACGGATATAGCTTTGTTGGTTTGTTCTTCGGCCGACGTGGATAAAGAACTGGAATGGGTGGAAAAGTTACGTGAGAAAAAGATTCCTATTTTACCGGTGCTAAGTAAAGCAGACCTGCTAGCGGATGTGTCGGCCGAAGTGGATTCGTTGCAAAGTCGGTTAGGTATTTCTCCGTTGGCTGTCAGTGTTCTGAATAAAACGGGCATAGAAGAGGTGCTGGCAGCACTGAGGCAGATGGCTTCTGAGGAGGTGCAGCCTGCTATTGTCTCTCATTTGGTAGGAGAAGGTAGTTTGGTATTGCTTGTGATGCCTCAGGATATACAGGCACCCAAAGGCAGGCTTATACTCCCCCAGGTGCAGACTTTGAGGGAATTACTGGATTGTCGTTGTTCTGTAATGAGTTGTACTACTGAACAATTAGACCAAACGCTGCAATCTCTTTCTCGTGAACCGGATTTGATTATTACAGATTCGCAAGTATTTCATACAGTCTATGAAAAGAAACCGGCAAGCAGTTTGCTGACTTCCTTTTCCGTACTCTTTGCCCGTCAGAAAGGAGATATAGCGTATTTTACAGAAAGTACTGCTGCTTTCCAACGTCTTACTGAGCATTCGCGTATATTGATAGCGGAAGCTTGCACACATGCACCGTTGACCGAGGATATCGGACGTGTGAAGTTGCCACGGATGCTTCGGAAACGGTTTGGGGAAACGATTCAGATTGAGATAGTCTCAGGAGCCGACTTTCCCGCTGATTTAACTCCTTACGACTTGGTGATTCATTGCGGTGCTTGCATGTTTAATCGTAAACATGTGCTTAGTAGGGTAGCTCAGGCTCGTAAGCAAAAAATACCGATGACCAACTATGGAGTTGCCATAGCGTGGGTCAACGGTATTTTAGATAAAATTGTCTATTGATATTAGAGCTTTTCTCCGTTGATGAGGGTTTGTACAATGCGCTCAGCAGTACGTCCATCCCAACGGTCGGGTAGGGTGGTATGTTTCCAGTCTCCCTTCATAAGTTTGTCTAGCGAGGCAGCCAGTGCAAAGGAGTTCTCACCCACTAATTCATTGGTGCCGATACGCCAGGTTTCCGGATGTTCTGCATAGGAATTCAGTGTGATGCAGGGTACATCAAGGAAGGTAGCCTCTTCGGCTATGTTTCCCGAATCAGTAATGATACCTTTTGCCTGATTAATCAAGAAGCCAAAATGTAAATAACTCTGTGGAGGCAAAATATGTAGATTGGGGGCATTCAGATCCAGACTCTTTACAGCTTTCTCTACGTAAGGATGCAGCGGTGCTACGATGGGCATTCCGTTTGCCTTGTCCAATACTGTTTGTAGCAGTGATTGCAGGATAGCCTTTTTCTCTAGCAAATCATGACGGTTTAAGGTCAGCAGCAAATATCCGCCTTTTTTCAGTCCCATGGTGTCGAACCATAGGGGCTGTATCAAGCGGTGTCGGTTGTAGCGGATGGTATCAATCAGAATGTTTCCTACATAGTGGATGTATTCTGGTATCATACCCTCTTGATTCAGGTTTCTGTTGGCTACCATTCCGGCTGTGAACAAGTAGTCTGAGATGGCATCTACAATGGTGCGGTTTACTTCGCGTGGCATATTCATGTCAAACGACCGGGTTCCGGCTATGACGTGAGCTACTTTCAGCCCTCGTTTTTTGCCTACGATGGCACAACTCATAGTGGCAGTTAAGTCATCTACTACAAGAATCAGCTGCGCAGGGTGGTTGTCCAGTTCTTTTTCGAAGGCTAGCATAATGGCAGCCGCCACTTCTGAATGGTTATGTCCATTTACTCCCAGATAAGCATCTGGCTGCGGCATAGCTAAGTCGGCAAACAGCGAAGCATCCAGACTGTTGTCATTTTGTAATCCGGTGTATACTATCCGGTACGAAATGTTTTTTCCACTCTCCCTAGCACTGTCAATAGCACGGCAGATGGGAGCAATCTTCATAAAATTGGGACGTGCGCCCGATACGATGGTTATTTTCATTATTTATCTCGACTGAAAAATGATAGGGCAAAAATACGCTTTCTTAGGGAATTTATTTGTTACTTTGCCGAAAAAAAAGAAAACTATGCCTACTTTTGTTCAAATACTCGATTTTATAGGAACTTTTGCCTTTGCCATCAGTGGCATTCGTCTGGCTTCTGCCAAAAGATTTGATTGGTTTGGTGCGTATGTCGTGGGGTTTGTAACCGCCATTGGCGGTGGTACTATCCGTGATTTGTTACTGGATGTCACTCCTGGCTGGATGACCGACCCTATTTATCTCATATGTACGGCAGTAGCTTTGCTGTGGGTGATATTGTTCGGTAAATTTCTGATTCATTTAAACAATACATTTTTTATATTCGACAGTATTGGTTTGGCTTTGTTTACGGTAGTAGGGGTAGGTAAGAGTTTGGCTTTAGGTTATCCCATTTGGGTAGCCATAATAATGGGTAGTATTACCGGTGCTGCTGGAGGTGTGATACGTGATGTATTTATTAATGAGATTCCTCTAATTTTCCGTAAAGAGATTTATGCCATGGCTTGTGTGCTGGGAGGTATGTTTTATTGGATTTGTCAGTTATTGGGGATGGATTCCTATCTGTGTCAGATTATCGGTGGTGTATCAGTATTTGTAGTACGCATTCTAGCCGTGAAATATAAGATTTGCCTGCCCACACTCACGGGTAGTGAAGATTTATCCGAAGATTCCTGAATGTTCTGTGATGTTTTTTATCATTCTAACCTGTCTGGAAAACAGCCCTATTCTCTTGAATATCAACGGGAATAGGGCTGTTTTTTTGCTATTGCTTTTTAAAATAAGGCATCTTTGCTGTTGAAGAGTTTACGCTCATTCAGTTTGATGAGTTTGCCGTATTTTTCGAGACGTTTCAAGTCAATGTTTTTAGGGTTTCCCATGATGCCTATGCAGTAGGGCTTTCCTTTGATATTGTCTTCATAGAACTTTTCGATGTCCTCAAAGGTAAGAGCTTCTATTTTAGGCAGGTTTTCTTTGGCGGGGTCATCCTTATAACCTTTTCTGGTTAATGTGCGGAAGATTTCCGCTTTATTGCGGAAGGATGGATGTGTGGTCAGCGTTTCCTGTCGGATGTAGCTTTTGATATTGTCCATACGTTCTTTGTTCTGAGGCATATTGTTGATAAGCTCCATAAACACATCCAGGGCATCATTGGCTTTATCGTTTTGCGTACCGATGTTACCGAATAAATACGTTTGACTGCCGGGCAATTTAGGTACACTGATATATGCTCCTGCCGAGTAGGCCATCGAACGCTTTTCGCGAATCTCGTGCATCACCAGACCGTTGAATCCTCCAGAGAAATACTGGTTGAAAGCGTCACGGATTACGTCGTCCTTCTTGTCATAGCTGCTCAGTGGCAGATAGAACCAGATTTGGGCTTGTTCGGCATCCTGGTTCGGAAGGAAGTACACGGTATTTTCTGTAACGGCTGCCAAAGCTTTGTCTTGCGGCGAGTTCGATGTTTTTTCATTGGCTATCAGAGGCAGGTTTTGGCTGAGGATGTTGTAAGCATTGTCAAACGGCATATTGCCACAGTAGAAAATCTCAGCCCCGTAGTTGGCCGCACGGGTAATATCTCCCGTCAGCTCCGAAATCTGTAGTTCATAGATTTCCTTATCGGTCAGTTCGTTGATGAATTCCGACTGGTCTTGATACAGCATATATTGCATTAAGGCATACGAGAGCGTGTTGACATTCTCTTTGCGTTGTTGGCGGGCACCCAGCAGTGAACCTTTGATGCGGCCCAATTGCTTTTCATCCAGTTGGGGCATCAGTATTTGCCGTGACAGCAACAGGCAGGCCTGAGGCAGTGTTTCTTCATACCCTTCCATGGTGATGTAGAGGTAGTCATCGCTCGCGCTTACACTGCAGGTGGCATTCAGTTTGCTGAGTTCTTCCTTTAATTGCTGAGGCTCAAAGGCTCCCATGATTCCTGCATTGTTCATCAAGTCGGCCGCTATGCCCAGTTTGGGGAATTCGCGTTCACCCACCCCATACCTCAGTGTCAGGCTGAATACATTGTTCTCCGGGTTGGGGGTATAATACATTCTAGAGCGTTCGTTCAGCGGTTTGCTTTGCACGTCGGCAAAGTTGATAAACTTCTCCTCCACGTGTCCGATGGGCAGATTTTTAAACTGCATGGCATAGAGCGATTGTTTGCCCACCGGCGGTTCGATAGGCTTGTAGCCGGGTTTCTGGATTTTATTGTTTTTGTCCGGCGTACCTTTTTCTATATGAATGGCAATGTAGTTGTCGGTGAGGTATTGTTTGGCCACACGTTTGATGTCTTCGGTAGTTATGGCCATTACCTCATCCTTGTAATTCAGGATTTCGCCCAAGTCTTGTTCGTTGATAAAGGCACTCATCAATACCATTGCCTTATTGGTATTTGATTCCATCATCAAGTCAAAGTCGCGGCACATATTAGCTTTTATGGCATTGATTTGCCATTCTTCAAATGCTCCGTTGGCCACTTGTTCGATAGCTTTCAGTGCTTTTTTCTCTGCGTTCTTGTTCGATTCAAACCGTCTTTGGTTCTCGTCATACAGCGGGATGGCATAAATCATGTTTCTACCCTGTTCGCGGCGGAAGTCAGGCTGTGCGCCACAACTGGTCAGTTCGCCGTTGATGGTCAGTTTGTCCAGTGTTCCCGTATTGCTGCTATTGTGCAGCAGCGACATGGCTATTTCGAGTGCTTTCTCATCTGGATGTCCGGCAGGTACCCCTTTATAAGCCAGGCACACCATAGGATAATATCCTATTTTGGCAGTATATTGTGTACGTCCTTTAATGTCCAGGTCGGGATAAGTTATCCGTTCGGGGGTAGGTCGTTTGGGCAACCTGCCGAACGTGGCTGCTATACGTCCGCTTATCTGCTGTGCATTTACGTTGCCCACCAGGATAAGAGCCATGTTCTCTGGCGTATACCAATTTTGGTAGAATTCTATCAGTTTGCTCAGACGCGGATTTTTCAGGTGTTCTGGCAGACCGATGATAGGGCGTGCATAAGGATGTCCGGCATAAGCCTTGCTGGCTATGAATTCATTCTGCACGGAGTTGGGATTATCCTGATACATATTATACTCCTCGTACACACTTTCCAATTCCGTCTGAAAGGTGCGGAATACAGGATTAAGCAATCGTTGGGAATAGATTTCCAGCCATTTGTTTATTTGGTACGGTGGAAAAGAGTTGTGATAATACGTCATATCGTAGCTGGTTCCGGCATTCAGATTCTTGCCTCCCATGCTCTCTATCAGGTTCATGAACTCATTCGATACGCTTATTTTCCCGGCCTCTACCGTCAGTTCATTGATTTTTTTATTGATGCTTTCTTTCTTCACCGGGTCGGTTTCTTGTGCCATTGCATCGTATTGGGCAATGATTTCTTCGTAGATGGACTTTTCCTTGCCCCAGTCCAGTGCGCCTATTTTATCTGTTCCCTTAAACATTACGTGCTCCAGGTAGTGGGCCAGTCCGGTATATTCTGCCGGATCATTTACCGAGCCTGTGCGGCAGGTCACCACGCCATACACATCGGGTTTGCTGCTGTCCTCCCAGATAAAGACCGTCAGTCCGTTCTTTAGTTTAAAAGCTTTCAGACCTTGTGCCATACTGGCAGGTATGCAGACCACTGAAAGTGCGATTAGCAGGAAAATACTTTTAATTGTTTTCATGATTGCATTTGTTTGGTTAATACTCTAAATATCTTTAAATGCAAAAATATAGTAATTTTATAAAACGTCATAAAAATTAAACTTCTATAAGGTGATTTACATTTTTTTAGAACACCCCTCAGAAAGCTGTAGTTCGGCCCGTGCAGAGCTGTAGGTTGGTATGCAGAAAGCTATAGGTTAAGGAAGTGAAAGCTGTAGGGGGTATCTGAATGATAGTCAGTATGGAAACCGTAGTAGAAGGGCCGTCCGGAGAATCTCTGGCATAATGATATATAACATATATTTTGGGTGGAAGAAAATGTCGTAGGATTTGTCTAAATGTCAGATTATTCTTTTATATTTGCTTTTGTGACTAATTAACCTATCTATATAAACTAATTCCTTACCGTTATGAAAAAGGAAATTAAATTCAGTCTTGTCTATCGGGACATGTGGCAGTCGTCCGGTAAGTATCAACCACGTGTAGACCAATTGGTCAGAATTGCCCCTGTAATTATAGAAATGGGTTGCTTTGCCCGGGTAGAAACCAATGGAGGCGCTTTTGAGCAAGTCAATCTGCTCTATGGCGAAAATCCGAATAAGGCCGTTCGGGCTTTCACTAAACCTTTTCATGAAGCAGGTATTCAGACGCATATGCTAGACCGAGGCTTGAATGCTTTGCGGATGTATCCTGTACCGGCCGATGTGCGCAGACTGATGTATAGAGTGAAGCATGCACAGGGAGTAGATATTACCCGTATATTCTGCGGACTCAATGAACCCCGCAACATCATACCTTCTATCAAGTATGCTCTGGAGGCAGGCATGATACCTCAGGCTACGCTTTGTATTACGCATTCGCCCGTGCATACGGTAGAGTATTATGCTGATCTTGCTGATAAACTGATTCAGGCCGGTGCACCGGAGATTTGCCTGAAAGATATGGCGGGTATTGGCCGTCCGGGTATGCTGGGTCGCCTGACGAAGGCCATCAAGGAGAAGCATCCCGAAGTAATTATCCAATATCACGGCCATAGCGGACCGGGACTTTCCATGGCTTCTATCCTGGAGGTGTGCGAGAATGGTGCCGACATTATCGATGTGGCTATGGAGCCTTTGTCTTGGGGAAAGATACATCCCGATGTAATCTCCGTGCAAGCCATGTTGAGGGATAAAGGATTCCAGGTGCCCGACATCAATATGAAGGCGTATATGAAGGCACGTGCACTCACTCAAGAATTTATGGATGACTTTTTGGGCTATTTTATGGATGCTACCAATAAACATATGTCGTCTCTGCTGCTGAAGTGTGGACTGCCCGGCGGTATGATGGGCTCCATGATGGCCGATTTGAAAGGGGTACATGCTGGTATCAATCTTATTCTGAAGGGAAAAGGAAAACCGGAGTTGAGTATTGATGACCTTCTGGTGATGTTGTTTGATGAAGTGGAATATGTATGGCCTAAATTGGGTTATCCTCCACTCGTCACTCCTTTCAGCCAATACGTAAAGAATGTGGCTCTGATGAATGTCATGTCCATGGTGAAGGGAGAAGACCGGTGGACGATGATAGACAATAATACCTGGGGGATGATTCTAGGTAAGAGTGGACGTTTGCCGGGAGAGTTAGCGCCCGAAATTGTAGAATTGGCAAAGAAGAATAATTTTGAATTTACCGATGCAGACCCACAGTCATATTATCCAGATCAGCTGGATGAATACCGTAAAGAAATGAAAGAAAACGGTTGGGAACTCGGCGATGACGAGGAAGAACTCTTTGAATTGGCAATGCACGACCGTCAGTACCGTGATTATAAGTCTGGCATTGCCAAGAAGCGGTTTGATGCTGACCTGCAGCGTGCCAAGGAATCAGCCTTGTTGGGTAAAGACTTCTCTGAAGAAGATGTAAAGAAACTGAAGCGAGCCAAGGCAGAACCTATTACGGCTTTGGTAAAAGGTCGGGTTATTTGGGAAATTGACGTAGAGTCTGCATCCATGCCTCCTGAAGTAGGGCATAAGTACGAGCCCGATGATACATTCTGCTATATCACCACGCCTTGGGGAACACACGACAAAGTATTGGCTAATTTTAGTGGTCGCATCATTGAGGTGTGTGCCAAGCAGGGTGCTTTGGTCAACAAAGGCGACGTGCTAGCCTATATTGAACGCGGAGAAGAACCTGCCTGATAATAGGTGAGGTGCCTGGAAATCTCGTGAAAGTTTTAGGTGATTTTGTCAGAAAGCCTCAGTCATGTTGAAATAGAATAAAGTCTGATTATTCACAGTATTCTTGCCAATATCCAGACGTACATTCATACGAGGCTGTACTTCTATGCGAAGTCCTACTCCGAAGTTAGGAAGTACGGCCTCTATTTTTCCCATGGTAGGGCCCATGAATCCGCAGCCGGTCCAGGCTACAAATCCCAGATGATGCACCATTTTCTTAATCCAGTTACTGCGGTCTGTATTGAACATCTGTCTGTATTCAGCCATTACAATATGCGAGGACTTGTCGCGATACTGGCCCATATAATAACCCCGTAAATCGAACGGGGTACCCGTCAGTGAATACTGTGTCAGGGGAATATGGTTGCCAAACACATTTTTACTTTGTGCCGTCCAGGCAATAACTTTACGGTTGCCCACCGATTTATACTGACGGTAGTCTAGTTCTAGCCGGCTGAAGTTGCGGTCGCTGCCTATGATTTTAGAGTAAGCCATGCCGCGCACATCCAGATAAAGGCCTTGGTAGGCATTGGCCGGAACGTCACGGCTATCGTAAGTTAGCAGAAATCCTAGTCCTGAACTGAAGTTACGGTATCCGTCAGTACCGCCTCCGGCTTCCACATACGAAGGTTCCTGCAGCAGTCCTTCTGCAGGCTTAGTCCATCTGTCGTAGTTCAAGTCTACTTGAGGTCCGGCAAAGAAATTACTCTTGCCCAGCCGGAACAGAAACCAAGGATTCACCTGAATGCCGCTGTAGCGATATTGGCTGGTATGTTCACCACGCTCGTAATCCTTGTTGGTGGCATAGCCTATACCATAGAAGTTCTCTTCAGTATTCTTGTAGGCAAATTTTCCGAAAATACGGAAGCGATCGCCCTTGAAGAATAATTGTGGCTTTGTGAACAGATTGATGCCTCCTTTAAACATAAAGGCTACTGCCATAGGCACTACAGAACGTAGCTGAGTGGTATCCGAGGGATTCATTCGGAAAGTAAGCAAAGCACTTCCCCCTAGGATAGCACCAAAATCCGGGCTGTAACTAGGTCCGCCCAGAATATTGTAGTGGAGATTTCGTTTGGCCACCCGCTGACGGCGCAATTCTTTTTTACTTAAAGTTGGAATAGAGTCGGCTGTCTGCCCCGGTATCTCCTTCTCTTGCGCCTGCAGCAGGGAGATGCTCATCAGGCATATTAGTAGCGTGATTAAGTATTTATTCATAATGTATATTTAATATTTTGCAAAGAAAACTATTTAAAATGGTTTAGTTTTCATTAGAATTGACAATAATTCTAAAGGGTTTACTAAAAATTTCAAAAATGATGGTATTTTTGCAAAGAAGTAACAATTATAAAAACATGGTCAGAATGAAAAAACAAATCTTATCCGTTTGCATGTTGAGTGCCGCTTTTGTCGGAGTGTATGCACAAGAAGGTGGCATTTCTGCGGCGATGATGCAAGAAATTCAGCAAAGCTATCAGGCTACAGTTGCCGATAAAGCCTTGCGTAACGCTATCAGTAATAACGATATCCGTCAGTTGGCATTGAATCAAGAGAATCGTAAGGGGTTGGACACTCATTTTTCTGTCCGTGTAAATACAAAGGGCATTACCGACCAGCAGTCATCTGGTCGTTGCTGGCTGTTTACCGGACTTAATGTAATGCGTGCCAAAGCCATTGCCAAGTATAATTTGCCTGCCTTCGAGTTTTCTCAGGTATATCCTTTCTTTTGGGATCAGCTTGAAAAATCCAATCTTTTTTTGCAGGGAATCATAGACACTGGTAAGAAACCTATGGACGATGATATGGTGGAATGGCTCTTCAAGCATCCGTTGAGCGATGGCGGTACGTTTACCGGTGTGGCAGACCTTATTACGAAATATGGTTTGGTACCTGCAGAAGCTATGCCCGAAACCCATAGCAGCGAAAACACTTCACGCATGGCTGGCTTGATAGCTTTGCAGTTGAAAGAGTTCGCGTTACGCCTTCGCCAGATGGTGGCTCAAGGAGCCAAGCCTGCTGCGCTGGAAAAAGAAAAGACAGCCATGCTGGGCACTGTATACCGTATGCTGGTTTTGAATTTGGGTGTTCCTCCTACAGAGTTCGATTTTGTACGCAAGGATGCTTCTGGTCAGCGAGTGGCTGTAGAACATCATACACCTCAGTCTTTCTTGGAAAAATACGGCGATACCCATCTGCTTACAGATTATGTTATGCTGATGAACGACCCTTCACGTGAGTATTACAAGACTTACGAGATAGATTTCGATCGTCATCGCTACGACGGTAAAAATTGGATGTATGTGAACTTGCCGCTCGAAGATATCAAAGAGATGGCCATTACTTCATTGAAAGACAGTACTATGATGTATTTTTCTTGCGATGTGGGCAAACAGTTGGATGCCACTCGCGGACTGTTGGATGTGAATAATTATGATTATGGCTCTCTGATGGGGGTAAAGTTTGGCATGAATAAAGAAGAGCGTATTCGCACCTTCTCCAGTGGCAGTAGCCATGCCATGACGCTGGTGGGAGTAGACCTGGATGAGGCTGGGAAACCGGTTAAATGGCTGGTAGAGAATAGTTGGGGAGCAGCTAGTGGATGGCAGGGTCACCTGATAATGACTGATGAATGGTTTGACGAATACATGTTCCGCTTGGTGGTAGAAACGAAGTATGTGCCAGAAAAGGTCAAAAAACTGTTCCAGCAGAAGCCAGTGCGTCTGCCTGCTTGGGATCCGATGTTTGCTGAAGAAGAATAATCTTTGTATATACTCATTCCGGGTCAACTCCGTACCAGCTCCCTGTCAAGTCCGAGTGGCTTATGGCTGATAGAGCCCGGTGTATACTTGGACTGGGTACGTTTCATATCTTGCTGAAATGCAATGCGGGTGTATTGCCAAACATGAGCAATACACCCGCTTCTTTAGTTATAAAGTAAGGTAAGGTTAGGTAGTCATTTTGTTGAAAAATCCACTTTCTTATAGCGTACGCCATCGTATAGAGAATGATAACGGATGTTGAGCCCTTTTTTCCCCTGAATGAGATTGTGGATGTTTTTTAATTTGTACGACACTAGCCCTGAACCCACTCCATTGTCTTTTTCATCATAGGCATTGTGTCTGAACTCCAAATTCAAGTATTCATTATTTTCTTCGGCTGTTTCAAGACTATTTTCGTTCACAGCTAGTGTAAGCAGGTGTTTTTTATCCGACTGCTTGTCATATCGCAACTGATATTGGATGTTTACATGGTTTTCTGTCAGCCACAGATTGGTAATGTTTATGTGGTCATTTCCTGCTTCCTTTTCGCTTAGATTATCAGGTATCCGTTCTATGTCTTTCGTAAGAATATTTTCTATGCGATAGATTATAGCATTGTATTCGTAGCCCGGAATCTTCTCGTCCAGCAAATCAAAATAGATAAAAGAACGCTGTTCATCTTTCACCTCATAATTGTTGATTTGCGTGGTATCACCGGGATACATTTTTCCACCTGCATCAAGTTGAAAATAGTAATCCTGCTCCTCCTTTACCTTAATGGTTCCGATGGTGAGTTGCGAGTAATCTTTCTCATCGTTGTCTAAACACGATTGAAAGAGAGTAGATATCAGAAAAGTGATTAAAGCGGCTATTCCGAAAGTTCTTGGTTTCATAATGCCTGTTATTTTAGTTAGACAATCAAAAAATGGCGATAGATAGCAAATACTGCATCTGTAGATGTTAAAGAATTGAAATAGAAAAAACTTCTCCATGCGATGCAGTATTTTTGCATCGCATGTATTCTAATAGTAAACACGTGTGGAAGTGAAGATAGAAGAACAGGAACTGGCAGAGAGGTGTAGGCGAGGAGAGAATGAGGCCCGCAGGCAGCTGTACGAGCGTTATGCAGACCGAATGTTTGCAGTGTGCTTGCGCTATGCCGGCAACAGAGAGTTGGCCGAAGACCTCTTACACGATGGATTCCTTAAAATCTTCGAATCGATGGATAAGTTTACCTGGCGAGGTGAAGGCTCATTGCGGGCTTGGATGGAGCGGGTTGTTGTGAATACAGCGCTGCAATATTTCCGTAAGCAGGATGTGTTGCAACAGTCGGTTGATTTAGAGAGCATACCTGAAATATATGCTGAACCAGATGTTACGGTGATAGATGCCATACCCTCTAAACTGTTGATGCGGTTTATAGAAGAACTTCCGGTAGGATACCGTACGGTGTTCAATCTTTACGTGTTAGAAGGTAAATCACATAAAGAAATAGCCCAATTGTTGGGTATTCAGGAAAAATCCTCTGCCTCGCAGTTGGCTCGTGCCAAGGCTACGTTGGCAGCTAGAGTAAATGAATGGATGAAAGATAATGCATAATTCCATGGCTTATGAAAGATGAAGAATGGTTGAAACGAATGAAAGAACGGCTGGAAGATTTTACAGAGTCTGCACCTTTATCCGGATGGGAACGTTTGGAAAAGGACTTGTCTGTATCTTCTGCCCCCATACCTTCCCGCCGGTTACCTTTGTACAGATATTGGGGGGTGGCTGCTGCTGCAGTTCTGCTGCTGGCTGTTTCCACTGTAAGTATTTGGCTGCTGAATTCTTCTTTACCTGAAGAAGTAGGTCAGTCTGTACCGATGTCTGTACGTCAGCCGGTGGTAGTGCAGGCTGCTTCACAATCTTCTGTGGAAACGGAAAAGTCTGTAAAACTTTCCGATAAGCGGTTACCCGTTTCACCTGCAGAACAAATGTGTGAAGTATCTCACGTAAGAATGCAGCATGTAGAAGTTGCCAAAGATACGCTTTTGGTAGGTGTATCGGTGGTTGATGATAATACGAAAGAGAAAGTAGCAGCAGATTTACAAGATATGTCAATGGCATCAGATTCTGTGCATGAAGAAAATGCAAGTACAGAAAAATCACCACGCAGAGATCGTTACCGTCCATCTGCCAGTGACAAATATCATCTTCCTGCTGCCACAGGCGGTCGTGAAAAGCAGGCTCGATGGTCAGTAGCTTTAGCGTTGGGCAATACTGGAGGGTTTGCGGCACAGCACTCTGCAGGGAGTGCCATGCTGCAGCAGGCTTCTGCTCTTTCAGTTAATGGAAAATTAGATTTGTCAGCCACCTCGAATGGATTATTAGCCATCCCTGCTGGTCAAGAGGTTGTTTTTCGCGATGGTATACCGTATCTGTCCAGCCGCACCCCTGTTATAGAATCCGTGGAGCATAAGCAACCCATCAGTGTAGGTATGTCTGTGCGTAAGGTGTTGTCGAAGGGCTTTTCCATAGAAACCGGATTGATGTATACTTTCTTGTCATCTGATGTGGTATTTTCGGGGCATGTAGATAAACTTGAGCAGAAGTTGCATTATTTAGGCATTCCTTTGCGTATTAATTGGAGTTTTCTGCAGAAAAATCGCTTCGAACTTTATGTATCGGCTGGTGGGGCTTTAGAAAAATGCATGTATGGTAAATTGGGTAGTGAAGAACAGACTGTGAAGCCTGTTCAGCTTTCTGTGTTGGGAGCAGTGGGAGCACAGGTAAATCTCACTCATCGGCTTGGAATCTATATAGAGCCTGGTGTATCTTATTATTTTGATGACGGTTCATCTGTGCAAACTATCCGAAAAGAAAATCCCTGCAACTTTACGTTGCAGGGAGGTATCCGACTGACGTATTGACAGCGGCAATTTTTATAAATATTCGGCATTGGTTGGTGATCAATTGTCAGTTTACCACCACCAAGTCGAAATATTCTTTAAACAGTTTTTCAGCACTTCTCAGTTGTTCAGGCGTGTTCTCTTTCACGTCTTTCAAGGCATAATCCAATCCCATTGCCTCGTATTTATGCACCCCAAGGCGATGATAGGGTAGAATCTCTACCCGTTGGATTTGTTTGAAATTTCTAAAGTGGTTACCTAAATTTCTGATATCTTCTTCAAAATCACTGTATCCAGGCACCAGTACATAGCGTAGCCAGAAAGGTTTTCCGTGCGTTTCCAGCCATTCTGCCGTCCGTAGTGTCTGTTCATTGCTTCTTCCAGTCAGGTCCCGATGACGCTGGGGGTTATATTGCTTTATATCGAGCAGTACTAAGTCTGTAAGCTTCAATAATTGTTCTACCTTTTCATTCCATATTCCGCCATTACTATCCAGACAGATGTGTATATCCTCCTTTTTCAGTTCGTCGAAAAGTGGCAATAGATTCTCGGCTTGAAGGGTAGGCTCGCCTCCTGAAAAGGTAATGCCTCCTTTTTTGCCGAAAAATGGTTTTTGGCTGACTGCCATTTCTTTGACTTCTTGCAATGAAGTAGGTTTCCCTCCTTTTACCTCAATGGTGTCGGGATTGGCACAATATAAACAGCGGAAGGGGCATCCCTGAAGAAAGACAACGAGCCGGAGACCCGGCCCGTCGAATGTACCCATACTTTCGTAAGAATGTACGTTTATCATAGGCATTTTGCAGATTACATACGTTCGTGGAAACTGCGACTGATAACTTCTAACTGATGCTCGCGGCTCAGTTTAACGAAATTTACAGCGTATCCTGATACTCGGATGGTGAGTTGCGGATACTTTTCAGGATGCTCCATGGCATCTTCCAGCATTTCGCGGTTCAGTACATTCACGTTCAAATGGTGCGCACCTTTGGTAAAATATCCATCCATCATGGTTACCAGGTTTTCTACGCGTTCTTCGTCAGTAGGTCCCAAAGACTTCGGAACGATAGAGAATGTATTGCTGATACCGTCTTGTGAATCGCGGTAGCGAAGTTTGGCTACAGAACTCAGTGAAGCGATGGCTCCGTTCTTGTCGCGTCCGTGCATAGGGTTGGCTCCAGGTGCGAAGGCAATACCTTTGGCACGTCCGTCGGGGGTAGCTCCTGTTTTCTTGCCATACATCACGTTTGAAGTAATGGTAAGCAGTGAGAGAGTGGGACGGGCATTTTTGTATATCGGCAGTTTTTTCAGTTCTTCGCTGAAGTAGTATACCAAGTCTACACCCAAATGGTCTACACGGTCGTCATTATTGCCGAAGCAGGGGAAGCTGCCTTCTATGTCGAAACCTTCTGTCAGGCCGATTTCATTGCGGCGTGCAGTAACCTTAGCATATTTGATGGCTGACAAAGAGTCGATGGCAATAGACAGGCCGGCTACTCCATACGCCAAATTGATGCGTGGGTCGGTGTCGATAAATGCCATCTGGGCTTTTTCGTAATAATATTTGTCATGCATATAATGAATGATGTTCATTGCTTCATTATATACACGTGCTATTTCGGTCAGCACCTTTTTATAGTTGCTCATCACCTCTTCAAACTTCAGCTCGTTGCCTGTCAGTACAGGGATATCCTTTACCATTACAGTACCTGTATTTTCGCATCGTCCGCCATTGATGGCTAGCAGCAGAGCTTTTGCCAGGTTACAGCGTGCGCCAAAGAACTGAATCTGCTTACCGATGGCCTGATATGATACGCAGCAGGCAATACCATAGTCGTCGCAGTTGCGTACTTCACGCATCAGATTATCATTCTCATATTGTATGGAACTGGTGTCTACCGATACTTTAGCGCAGAATTCCTTGAATCCTTCTGGCAGTTCGGGGCTCCAGAGAACCGTCATGTTAGGTTCAGGAGAAGGACCTAGGTTGTAGAGCGTTTGCAAGAAACGGAAGGAGGTCTTAGTTACTTTTACTCGTCCGTCATTGAAACGTCCGCCGATGGCTTCTGTTACCCATGTGGGGTCTCCTGCAAAGATGTCATTGTAGGACTGCATGCGCAGGTGACGCACCATACGTAATTTGATGACAAACTGGTCTATCAGTTCTTGTGCAAAGGTTTCGTCTATAACTCCGTGCGCTAAATCATATTCAATAAAGATGTCCAGGAAGGAAGAAACATTACCTAAAGACATGGCAGCTCCGTCTTGTTCTTTTACGGCAGCCAAATAAGCCATGTATACCCACTGTACGGCTTCTTGGGCCGATGTAGCCGGGCGGCTCAGATCCAAGCCATAGTATTCTCCCATTACTTTGATTTCTTTCAGAGCCTTAATTTGTTCGGCTACTTCTTCGCGCAGGCGGATGCGTGCTTCTGTCATCGGACCCGTCAGGTGGCGCAAATCTTCCTGTTTAGATTCAATCAGACGGTCGATACCGTAAAGAGCCAGACGACGATAATCGCCGATGATACGTCCGCGGGCATAGTTATCCGGCAGACCCGTCAAGAATCCAAGAGAGCGGAACGAGCGTATTTCTTCTGTGTAAGCGTCAAATACACCGTCATTGTGCGTTTTTCTATAATGTGTAAAGATGTCTTTCACCTTTTCATCTACTTCCACACCATTTTCACGGCAAGCTTTTTCCACAACTTTTATGCCGCCGAAAGGCTTGATGCCACGTCTCAGCAGTTCGTCGGTTTGTAAACCTACGATGAGTTCGTTTTCTTGGTCAATGTATCCGGCTTTGTGAGATGTAATGGTAGAAATTGTAGTATAATCCAATGAGCGTATTCCTTGATTAGCACGTTCTTCTTCCAATGCTTTCAGGCATATGTCCCAGATTTTTTTCGTTCGTTCGGTAGGCCCTTGCAGAAACGAAGCATCACCCATATAGGGTGTGATGTTTTTACTTACGAAATCACTTACATTGATTTCCTTGCTCCAAAGTCCGTCAATAAAGGTCTTGTTCAATTCCATAATTTACAATATTATAATAAATACATGATATATGTTTCTTTAGAGCGTGCAAAATTAGTCATTTTCTCTTTTCTATTGCTATAAATTTCCTATAAAAAGTCCTATTTGGCATAAAATACCTAGAAATCGGTATTTTTTTTGCATAAAAGTTTGCAGGTTTAAAAAAAGTGCGTATCTTTGCAACGCTATAAGAGAAAAGCACGGCTGAAAGTTCGATTCTTAAGAAGTATGGAGAGGTGGCAGAGTGGTCGATTGCGGCGGTCTTGAA
>CALADS010000040.1 GCA_937890825.1 uncultured Bacteroides sp.
TTTTACGGAGGTCTGGATATGAGCATAGTTAATTTACACTAATTACGGTAGAACCCTTAATTATTTTCTTTGTCTTTTAGCATTCTTCTTTAGAATGGCTTATTCTGTAATTAGATTGCAAAAAGCTTATTGGTTAGCCCATTGCTTTAAGTTCTCTTTTACTATATGTAAGAAGTTCACTTCATCGGCAATATCTTCTTCGTTGAAGTTGGATGAAAGAGTGTTGATTACTTCCTCAATTTTATTTGCCTGTTCAATAAGCAATTCTTTTTGTTCTTTATTCATGATTTCTGCTTTTGTTATTCTTCCTTACTGGGTTCGTTTACCAATAAATCAGTGGGTTGAACATGTAATATTTCAGCAATCTTGTATAAAACAGGAATGGGTGGTTGAACTGTGTTTGTTACATAGGTATTTACCGTTCTAAAGCTTTTACCTAATTGTTCAGCTAGCCATACTTGCTTGATGCCTTTTGCTGCTAATACTTCTTTGATGCGATTGTACTGCATACTTTTATGATTTACTTTATTGCAAAAATAGGAAGTTTTATTGGAATAACCATACAAGAATGATTTTTCTATCTAAATATATCGTTCTCGTAGATGTTATGTGGGAGAGTTCTTTCTTTTGTTCTGATAATTAACTGAAGTTTCCCACCCCTTCATATCAGCTATTTGAGTAATAGCTTCCTTCGGTGGGTGGTCTAAAAATCAAATATTTTCGAACGATTTAACGCACGCCTAAAAAATGTTTAGTCCAAAAATGTTTAGCCCAAATCGGGAATGGAATAATCGTCCGAATCGCACAAAAGATGTGCCCAGACCTTTGTGGAAAAGTCTGCCATTTGCCGTGCGGCTACAGTTGATAGGCATGCCAACAAATCCACTCCTGCTTCACGCGACAAAACTTCCAACAGATGCCTGACTTCTTCCAAAGTCCTGCTCCACAGGGTGAGCACTTGCAGCCGGTCACGCTCGGAACGGAATAGTGCTCCCAGGGTTTCGTATTCTGAAAAGCGTTTGGCCAAGGAGAGCATCTGATACATCATGAAACACAAGGTGGTGTCTGCAATCTGAGCGTTGTAGCTCCGGCTCTGACATTTTCCCAGTCCAAGATAACCACCGCATAGCTCGCGGACTACCTGTATGAGCGATTCGCATGTAAACCAACTGTCAGCAAGCACATACTTGAAGTTGATACCATGCCCCACGGCATGACAAAGCATGCGTTTGGCCATTTCGAGCTTGCTCTCATCACACTCCGCCTTGCGCGCATAGTCCGGATTTTTTGCGTTACGCTTTTCCTTGAACTGCTCCTTCCGCTGTTTTAAGGTCAAGCCGTAATCCTTCTTCTTTCCTTTTTCACGATGAAGGGAGAAGTCTATGGGATAGCAGCTTTTCCCGTCAGAGAGAGCCAGTGTCAGGCATTTCATTCCATAAATGAAATTGTGGGTGACATGGTCGAACACCTTGCTGACTCCTTCGATTCGAATGCCGCTCTTCTGAAAGGTTGTATCATCAAGGATGGCACAAGTGTCATGCTCGTCGGTATCCACCTGATGTTTCTGGAGAATGGCATGGAAGCGAAGGGTGATTTTGGTAAGAAGCATTCGCCAGTCGATGCGGGCGTTCAAAAGTGCGCGATACAGCGTGTTCTTTGACACGGCGCAAAGTCCATGAAAATGATTGGAAGTGGCACTTGCAATCGTCTTTCCCCACAGGCGCATGATGAGGAGCGAGATGAAGAGAGAGGTCAAGGTATAGCCCTGAGCCTTCTCGAACTTGAGATTTCGAACGATTTTACCGATGCCCAATGCCTGTATGACGACTAAAAGTTGCTCTTGGGCTTGTTCTTTAACAGATAAAACCTTGGTAAGTTCGTTCAAATTACCTATTTTTGCATCTATAACAGTATTCTTATTTTCCATTGTAAATCAGCTGATTGGTACCTCTAATTTACAAAGAAAATTTGAATTACTGTTACTTTCCACCCTCTTTATTGGGGGTGGGAAACTTTAGTATAAATATAACAGTAAGTACAACTATCCTCAAAATCTCTGAATTTGAATAACAATGGGAAAGACTGTAACAACATATTTAATTGACGGAGATCCTAAAGGAACTCAATACGCATTCATTAGCAACAAAATTTGCCAAATGTTTGTCGTGCCACGTTCTAACCTCTCTTATCTGAATACTCAAGAGAAGTTGCAGAAACCTGCATTTTATATATTACTGGGCGAAGATGAATCAACTAAGCCGCAGGCATACATTGGTGAAACGGAAAATTTTAAAGAGCGTGTGAAAGACCACGACAGCAAGAAGGTGTTTTGGCAAAAAGCACTTATATTCGTATCGAAAGATGCCGATATGACTAAAGTTGATGTGCAATACCTAGAACATAAAGCAATAGCCGAAGCCAAGAAAGCAAACGCTTTTGTTTTAAGCGATAATAAACAAATCCCTAAAGCACCGAATCTACCAGAGCATCAACAGGACTCAATGGATGAATTTTTCGAAGATGTGAAGTTTCTAGCATCATTTATCGGTTGCAATATTTTTGATGTATCACAACCCAAAGAAGAACATCTATTCTACACCAAAGGTAGAGGGTGCAATGCAAAGGGTTTCTACAGTTCAGATGGCTTTACAGTCCTAAAAGGAAGTACTGTTGCCAAAACAATGGTTCCGTCTTTCAACTGGAAAGAAAAACGAGAAAAAATGCTTCAAGATTACACTTCTACTGAGAACGGGATATTGGTATTGACGTCAGATAAAACTTTTTCAAGTCCCAGTACTGCCGCAGATTTCTGTATTGGTAGCAGTAATAATGGTTGGTTGATATGGAAAGACAAAGATGGAAACACATTGGATTCAGTTTATAGAAAACAGCTGGATTAATAACATATCAATTGGAAGCATATATGGAAGAAAAAGGATTGTTTGGAAATTAGCAGGAGTGTAAAATACACAATCAACTGAAAATCAATCTATGTCAAAAGCAAAGCTAAAAAAACACTTGTTGTCACTTACAAAAGAACAGATAACCGATATTGTTCTTGAACTATACGATGCACGTAAAGAGGCAAAAGATTATCTGGAGTTTTATCTTGCCCCGGATTGCAACGCTGAATTAGAAAAGAGCAAGAAAGCTATCCGAAACGAGTTTTTCCCAACCCGTGGATTTTCCGTAAAGCCGTCATTTGCCAAATGTCGAAAAGTCATTTCCGATTTTCAAAAGCTTAAACCGGAGCCGACCACTGTTGCCGATTTAATGTTGTTCTATATCGAACAAGGATGCGAATACACACTTGAATTTGGCGATATGTGGGAGCAGTTCTATACAACACTGGAGGGAAATTTCGATAAGGCTATGCGCTTTATCTTTCTCAACGGATTGTTAGCCTGTTATTACGAACGGATTAAAAAGCTTATTGATAGCGTATCGGATTGTGGCTGGGGATTTTATGATACATTACAAGATATTTATTCTGAATATCGGTAGTGTTTTTTAATCTTTGGTGAACTACCGCTAAACTAAAGATTTAGCGGCTTCGGAGATACCAATACCTCCTCTCTTTTCCTGCTTCTTTCTGTCACGGCTTTTTAGGACACGAGGTCGGTCATCCACCGTTGGACAGTCCACAGGCTTGACTTTCCCTCGCTCCGAGGGTAGGGCTTTCAAGCCAAATTCCTTGATGTTGCAAGCGGCATTGAAGTCACGGTCGTGATGCGTGCCACATTCCGGGCAAGTCCAGCTTCGCTCGCTCAATTTCAATCCTTTATAGATATAGCCGCATTGGCTACAGGTCTTCGAACTTGGGGCAAAGCGGTCTATCTTGATGAGATTCACGCCATACCACCTGCACTTGTATTCAA
>CALADS010000041.1 GCA_937890825.1 uncultured Bacteroides sp.
GCACAACAACTGCAAGAAGTCGTAGTAGTAGCTGTAGGTTACGGTGACGTGAAAAGACGCGACTTAACCGGTTCTATCGGTAAGGCCAACATGGAAGACTTGACCAAGACTCCGGTGAACAACGTAGCTGAATCATTGGGTGGTCGTGTAGCCGGTGTACAAGTATCCTCAGGTGACGGAGGTTTGGGCGACAACTTCAACATCGTAATTCGTGGTGCCGGTTCGTTGACACAAGATACATCTCCGCTGTATGTCATCGATGGCTTTCCCTCTGAGTCATCCGGTATGGCGGCTCTCAACCCGAACGATATAGAATCCATCGATATCCTGAAAGATGCATCTGCTACCGCTATTTACGGTTCTCGTGGTGCCAACGGTGTAGTTATCATTACCACCAAGAAAGGCAAATCCGGAAAAGTGAAAGTAAGCTATAATGGTAGTGTAAGTGTAAGCAAGGTGAAGAATCTGATGGAGGTGATGGATGCTTACGACTTCGTACGCCTGCAACAGGAAGTTTTGGCCAATGCAGACCCCAAAGAAGTAAACGGCCAAATGATTCCTTTGTTTGACTATTATTATCTGCAAGACGGTAAAACCATAGAAGATTATAAGACCATCAAGAATTATGATTGGCAAGACGAAATCTATCGCACAGCCATCAGCCACAATCATCCCGTAGCCTTGAATGGTGGAAGCGAAAAAATGGATTATGCCGCTTCACTGTCTTATAGCGACCAACAAGGTGTAATTCTGAACTCTGAACTGAAGCGTTATCAAGGTCGTTTCCAAATCAACCAACGCATCAACGATAAAATAAAGGTGAACGCTAGTGCTAACTACGCTTCGATTATACAAGGTGGTCCTAACCCCTCTATCAATGCCACTCAATCCTCTTACTCTTTATTGTATAGTGTATGGGGATATCGCCCTGTATCTCCTTCAGGTAATGACCTGCTGGAATCGCTGTATGATGAAGAAGCTGAAACCAACGACTACCGCTTCAATCCGGTAAAATCTGTTCAGAATGAATTCCGCCAAAAGACAACCAACAATTTCCAGTTTAACTTTGGTGTAGAATGGGAAATCATTAAAAACTTGAAATTCAAGACGACCGGTGGTTACACCAGCAAAGACTATAAGAACGAAGAGTTCAATAACTCACAGACTCGTACAGGTAACAGCCATCCTAGCAATGCACAAAGCAAGGGTGTAAATGCCAAATTGTATCAATCAGAAAATAAAAGCTATCTGAATGAAAACACATTGAGCTATGTGTTCAACAAGAAGAATCATAACATCAATGCGCTGTTGGGTATCACGTTCCAAAAGAACACCTTCTTTGACCATGAAGTAGAAGTGAACCATATTGTGAATGAAAAATTGGGCATGTCAGGCTTAGGTAAGGGAGATACCCCGAAAGTAAGTGCTTCCAAATGGGAAAACACCTTGATGTCTTATTTAGGACGTATCAATTATAACTATGCTTCTAAATACTACGTTACTTTCTCTATGCGTGCCGATGGTTCTTCCAAATTTGCACCGGGCCACCGTTGGGGTTACTTCCCTTCAGGTTCATTGGCTTGGGCTTTCCAACGTGAAAAGTTTGTTGAAGAAAAATTGCCCTGGCTATCTAATGGTAAATTACGTGTAAGCTACGGTCTCACAGGTAATAACCGTATCGGCTGTTACGACTACTTGGCTCAGTTGGCTGCTAGTAAAGACGATGACGACAAATATAAGTATTTCTTTGGTGGATTAAACGGTTCAGGCGGAACCTTTACTTCGGGTGCTTTCTTAAGCAACATTGCTGTACCTAACTTGAAATGGGAAACAACCGAACAGTATGACTTCGGTTTGGATTTAGGATTCTTTGATGGCAGACTGAACGTCAATATGGACTACTACATCAAGAATACCAAAGACTTGCTGATGTGGGCAGATACACCTGCTTCATCGGGTTACGCCAACACTCGTCTGAATGTCGGTGAATTGCAGAACAAAGGTTTTGAATTGACTATCGAAAGCACCAATATCAAAACGAAGAACTTCGAATGGAGCTCTAGTTTCAACATTGCATTCAACAAGAATGAAATCAAATCGTTGAACTACGGTCAGACACAGTTGGAAAGCACTATCAGATGGGACAAGAAGTTTGAAGAACAGATAGCCTACATAAGCCGCGTGGGTGAATCAGCCGGTAAAATGTATGGTTTTGTATACGACGGTACCTATAAAGAAGAAGACTTCAATATCACTGTTGACGATAAAGGTAAGAAAAAATATGAGTTGAAACCCGGTATCGTGAAGTTTAAAGAAGATTGCCGCCCAGGTGACCCCAAATACAAGAATGTAGACGGAAGTGAAGACAACCTGATTACCAACAATGACCGCACTATCATCGGTAACGGACATCCGTTGCACACTGGTGGTTTCACCAACAACTTCAGATACAAGAATTGGGATGCCAGCATCTTCTTCCAATGGAGCTATGGTAACGATATTTACAACATCAACCGCATCATGATGGAAAATGTAGGCGACCGCAGACAATTGAACCAATTTGCTTCTTACAACAACCGTTGGAGCGAAAGCAATCCTACCAGCGACATGCCTCGTGCCTGCGCTAACGGAAACTTTGAATACAGCTCGCTGTATGTAGAAGACGGCTCATTCCTGAAGCTGAAGACAATCTCTTTGGGTTATACATTTGATAAGAAGTTGATTAAAAAAGTAGGTCTGAGCTCCGCCCGCGTCTTCTTCTCGGCTGAAAACATTGCCACCTTTACCAGCTATTCCGGTTCTGATCCTGAAGTATCAACCAGACACTCTGTGATGACTCCCGGTTTCGACTGGTCGGCTTATCCGCGTGCATTCAATGCATCTTTGGGTGTAAATGTAACATTCTAAACCACTAAAATTAGCTTAATATGAAGAATATAAATAAGATATTAAAAGTGGGCGTTTTCTCACTGGCTTTCTCCATGACAGCTTGCGATTTTCTGGATACAACGCCCTTCGACTTCACTTCTCCTGAGATGTTCTATCAAACAGAAGAAGAATGTAACCAAGCCTTGACAGCTATCTACTCTACCCTGTCTACAGAGGAAGTATATGGCAACAACTACTCACTGATGCTGTCGAATACCGACGACTTGTCGTTCTTCACCCGAGAAACTGCTGTGCCTATCGCTAATCATGGCGCAGTATGTAATTCACACGATGAAAACAATGAGCGTATCTTCAAGACTTGGGTGGCTCTCTACGATGGTATCAACAATGCCAACGTACTATTGGAACACATTGATGCAGCTGAAATTAAAGATGAAAAAGTGAAAAACCGCATCAAGGGAGAAGCCAAATTTTTACGTGCTTACTACCACTTCTTGCTGGTACAGGCTTGGCATGAAGTACCTATCCGCAAAAAGAGCGTACCCGGAATTGATGAAAGTAATCTGGCACCCACTCCACATGCAGACGCATTGGATTGGATTATCCAGGAAATGGAAGACTGTATCGGACTAGTAGATAACGAATTGTATGATAAATCTCCTTCTCGCATCAAACAGACTATCGTAGAAGGTATTTTGGCACGCGTATGCTTATGGCGTGCCGGTTACCCCAGCAACGGCGGCCAACCGTTCTATGAAAAAGCTGCGACCTATGCCAACAATGTCATCATTTCTCAAAAGCATAAATTAAACCAAAATGACATTATGGAAATCTGGAAATGCATGGCGGGTGATAAATACGAAACAGTCTACAACGAAAGTATGTGGGAAGCTGAATTCTATGGCTCACGCAACGATGGTAATGAGACTTACGGACGTATGGGTAATGAAATTGGCTGCAAGACCAACATCAAAGCCGGATTTGGACGCGGTGATGCTTTCTATAACGGAACTTCTTTACTGTGGAACCTTTACTCTGACAATGACAAGAGACGCGATTTGTCCATGTGTCCGTATGAAATCAAAGCAGATGGTACACAAAAGCTTTACCAATACACCGACAAAAAGAAAGAAATCGTACAGCGTGCTTGCGGTAAATTCCGCCGTGAATGGGAAACCAACCAACCGCACAACCAGAGTTGGACACCGGAAAACTTCCCCATCTTGCGCTATGCTGATGTATTGCTGATGCACTCGGAAGCCTTGCTGGAATCAGGAAAGCCTGTAGCAGATGCTATCAAAAGCATCAACGAAGTACGTAAACGTGCCGGCATCACTGAATTAAAGGAAACAATTTCTACAGAAGATCTGCGCAAAGAAATCCGTGACGAACGTGCTCGTGAATTGTGCTTTGAAGCTTTGCGTAAATACGACTTGATTCGCTGGGGTATCTACGTAAAAACCATTAAAGAAGATTTGGGTGGCGACATTGAAAAGGACAAAGAACACAAGGTATGGCCCAAGAGCGGCAACTTACGTGGCGGTGTACAGCAGTTTGTAACCAACACCCAGAACAAGCATCAGTTCTTACCGATTCCTAGAAGAGAAATCTCAGTAAACAAAGACATGGTACAAAACGCTTATTGGAAATAAGCTACCTTCTAATTACAAAATAACATTTCTTATAGAGGCTGTCTCAGATAGAATTCAGAGACAGCCTCTGTTTTATTATCTCTGAATCTACTGTTACAACGTCCAAATAGCCATCCATACGCATTCCGTGTACTAAAACAAACCTTTTACGTACTATTTTATCAGCAACGTTTATTAACAAATAGATACGTTTGCATCCTGTTAGTTAATAAAATTATAATCAAGAATCTAAATTTTTTAATCTTAAAATCGTTTATTATGAATAAACAAACGAGACTGAAAAGATGCAAACGTTGCATCAGCACATTGATGCTGTTAGCTTGCTCACTGCTATCATGGGCACAAACCACCGTTACCGGTACAGTGTTTGACGAAACCAACCTGGAAGTAATCGGTGCAAACGTAAAAGAAAAAGGCACCACAAACGGAGCCATCACCAACCTAGACGGAGCGTTCAGCTTTCAAGTATCCGATCCTAAAAAAGCCATCTTAGAAGTGTCTTTTATCGGCTACGAAACCCAGGAAATTGCTTTGAACGGACGCACCAACATCAAAGTGGTGCTAAAAGAAATGGCCAATGAGTTACAAGAAGTAACCGTAGTGGCCTATGGTGTACAGAAGAAAGAAACACTGACGGGTGCTATTTCAGCTGTCAATAACGAAGCGTTAGTACGCTCGCCGAATGCCAACGTGGCCAACAGCTTGGCCGGTCAAATTACCGGTCTTTCATCGGTAGCCAGCAGCGGACAGCCCGGTGCAGAAGATACCAAGGTATTTATCCGTGGTTTGGGTTCCTTGAATGAATCGGCCTCTACTCCGCTGATTCTGGTGGACGGTGTGGAACGCTCATTCTACCAGTTGGACCCGAATGAAATAGAAAGCGTTACGGTGCTGAAAGACGCCTCGGCTACAGCCGTATTTGGTGTGCGGGGTGCCAACGGTGTAATCATCGTAACCACCCGCCGCGGTACGGAAGGAAAGACCAAGATTTCTGTCAATTCATCCGTAGGTGTGCAGATGCCTACCCGCATTCTGGAAATGGCAGACAGCTACACCTATGCACAATTGAGAAACGAAATCATCAAGAACGACAAGCCGAATGCCACCGAAGCCGACATGGTGTTCGACAACTATACGCTGGAACGCTTCCGCCTGAACGATGAGCCTATCATGTATCCCAACATCGACTGGAGAAATTACTTGCTGAACAAGGCTTCCGTGCAGACTCAGCACAACGTCAATGTATCGGGAGGTACCAAGGATGTGAAATACTTTATCTCGGTAGGTTTCCTGTATCAGAACGGTTTGCTGAAACAGTTCGACGGTATGGACTATGACAACAACTATAAGTTCAAACGCTATAACTACCGCGCCAACCTGGACTTTGCCGCTACCAAGACCACGACCATCAAGGTGGGTATCGGCGGACGTGTAGGCGACAAGAACGAGCCGTATGTAAACGACTCCCAAAACTCTATCTGGACGCTGATTAACCAATCTACACCGTTCAGCAGTCCGGGTATCGTAGACGGCAAACTGCTCTTCACTCCGGAAGAACGGTTCGACAATAAAATCAACCTGGGAAACAGCGTTATCCAAAAGGTGTATGGCACCGGTTACAAGCGCAGAATAAACAACGTGATGAACCTCGACCTCTTGATTAACCAGAAGCTGGACTTCATCACCAAAGGTCTGTCTGCCGAAATCAAGGCTGCCTATAATACCGACTACTATTTCCAGAAAGACCGCAGAGGGTATGTGGAAATGCACAAGCCTTTCTACCAGACTTCACTGGAAGACCCCAACATGGCTATTACAGACCCGAACTTCAACAAGAACATCGTCTATAAAATTGAAGGTGAAAACCGCCCCTTGCAATACAATGAATCCAAAGGACGCGGACGCGACTGGTATATGGAAATGAGCTTGCGCTACAACCGCAAGTTTGGTAATCACAATGTCAGCGGACTCTTCCTGTATAACCAAAGCAAGAAATACTATCCCAGCCAATGGGTAGGTATTCCTTCTGCCTACATCGGTTTTGTGGGACGTATGACGTATGACTACAAGTCGCGCTACATGGCTGAATTCAACTTCGGCTACAACGGTTCAGAGAACTTTGCTCCCGGCAAACGTTTCGGTGCCTTCCCGGCCGGTTCGGTAGGTTACATCATCTCGGAAGAAGCCTTCATGAAGAATCAGAAAGTAGTAGACTACTTGAAGCTTCGTGCTTCGGTAGGTCTGGTAGGTAACGACAAGCTGGGCAACAACCGCTTCCTCTATCTGCCCGACAGCTACAACGTAGGTCTGAGCGGAGTGGACGGCTGGAACAACCAGAAATACGGTTTCAACTTCGGCTACAACAACAGTGCCATGATTTTGGGTGCCTTGGAAAAGAAGCTGGCCAACAAGAACGTGACGTGGGAAACTGCCTTGAAGCAGAACTACGGTATCGACGTGCATTTCCTAGGAAGCCGACTGAAATTGGCTGTGGATTATTTCCGCGAAAACCGTAAGGACATCATCATCAACCGCAAGACTGTACCCTTGCTCTCTGGCCTGACCGCTGACATTATGCCGGCTGTCAACATGGGTAAGGTGAAGAACCAGGGATATGAAATCGAAGTGAAATGGAACGACAAAATCGGCGATTGGAGCTATAACATCAATGCCAATATGTCGTACAGCAAGAACAAGATTGTGTTCCAGGATGAAGTAGAACCCAACGAACCGTACATGTGGGCTACCGGACGTCCGGTAGGTTCTATCATCGGCTACGTGGCCGACGGATTCTATCAGGAAACAGACTTCGACGAAAACGGCAAGTTGCTGCCGGGTTATGCTAATCCGCAGGTGGCCGTGAAACCGGGTGACGTGAAGTACAGAGACCTGAACGACGACAAGGTAATCGACTCTGACGACCAGACCATGATTGGCCATTCCAACCGTCCGGCCTATACCTTCGGTTTGAACTACGGCGTAAACTACAAGGGCTTCTTCCTGACTATGAACTGGACAGGTGCCGCCCAGCGTTCGCTGCTGCTCGACGGTGCATTCAGAGAGCCTTTCGGCAACGGCAAGATCCGTGGTTTGATGCAGTTCCACGTAGACACCCGCTGGACACCGGAAACTGCCTACACTGCCACTACACCGCGATTCACGGAAACCAACTCTACCTACAATATGCGCAAGTCTTCCTTGTGGGTATACGACGGGGCCTTCCTGAAACTGAAGAACGTGACCATCGGTTACAACTTCACCGACAAGAAGTTCCTGAAGAAACTGGGCATCCAGCAACTCGGTATCAAGCTGACCGGCTATAACCTGCTGACATTCGACAAGTTCGACATCATGGACCCGGAATGCAACCCGAACGGTAGCGATGCTTACCCCATTACGAAGATTTATAACTTGGGTGTTAACTTAACCTTCTAATTACAGAATATGAGAATGAATTACAAAAATATGACCACAGGATTCATGGTGGGGGCCACGCTGCTGTTCACCGCTTGTGAAGACCTGAAATTCGGAGAAAAGTTTTTGGAAAAGCCTGTCAGCAACGAACTGAACATTGACTCCGTATTCAACAAGAAGATTTATGCCGAACAGGCATTGGCGGAAGCCTATCACTCACTGCCCGACTTCCTGCCCACACAGGGCCGATTGGGATATGGTACATTGGAAATGCTGACCGACCTGGCCGATTGGAACAAGAAGGGAGCTCCTAAGTTCTACTCCGGTACAGTGGACGGTACCAACCAATATACCGAGCATATGCCTTACCGGTTGGGAGTAGCCAGCCAAATGATTGGCGTAGGCCCTATCTACGGTATTCGCCGTGCCTATATCTACATAGAAAACGTGGATCGGGTGCCCGATATGACCGAACAAGAAAAGGCTGTTGGCAAGGCGGAAGCCAAAGTCATCATAGCCTACCACTACTCGCAAATGCTGCGCTACTATGGAGGTATGCCCTGGATAGACCATGCCTATACCGCCGAAGATGAAATGAAGTTCCCGCGTATGACGGTGGAACAGACGGTAGAGAAAATCGTGAACCTGCTGGATGAAGCGGCAGGAGTACTTACCTGGGAAGTGGATGCTGCCAACGACGGCCATCTGACCAAGGCTGCTGCCATGGCTCTGAAGAACCGCGTACTGCAATTTGCAGCCAGCCCCTTGTTCAATGCCGACGAACCTTACCTGCAGGGCGACGCTTCTACCCAGTTAATTACCTGGTATGGTAACTATTCGGCAGACAGATGGCAAAAAGCACTGGATGCCGGCTTGGCATTCTTACGTGAAAACGACGGACGCTACAAACTGGTGAATACCGGAAACCCGCGTGAAGACTTTGCCGCCGGTTACTTCAACCGTCACAATGGCGAGGTGCTGATTTCATCCAGACGCTTCATCACTTATATGACCGGTAAGACACCGTTTGCACAGGTTCGTTATGGAGTAGCTTCTCCTACATTGAATTACATCGATATGTTCCAGATGAACGACGGTACAGAATTCAGTTGGGATAACCCGGACCACAAGAAGTACCCGTTCTTCAAAGACGGAAAGCCGCGCCGCGACATCCGCCTGTACGAGACTTTGGCCATCAATGAAGATAAGTTCCAGGGAAAGAAAGTGGTAGAAATCTACGAAGGTACCAAACAGAATCCTTATAACTCCGGACAATACAGCAAGAACGGTGCGGCTATGAGAAAGTTTGTGCGCAATTGGAAAGATGAAGTAAACGGTAAGTTCTACTCCTGTCCATTGCTCCGCCTGCCGGAACTCTACCTGAACATGGCAGAAGCCATGAACGAGCTGGGCAAAGCCGAAACGGCCGACGAGTTTGGCAACACGGCTTACGACTACCTGAACATGACCCGCAACCGTGCCGGTATGCCCGACATTACTAAAAAGGAAGCAAAACCCGGCGAGGAACTCAGAGAAGCCATCTTGCGCGAACGTGCGCTGGAATTCGGTTACGAAGAAGTGCGCTATTTCGACCTGATGCGCTGGAAACGTGAAGACCTGATCCGCCAGCCGCTTTCCCGACTGATTGTAAAGAAGGTAAAGGCTGAACCGGGATTCACCTACACGCCTCATCAGGGTATGTTCGAACAACGCCAATACCTGAAAGAGGGAATCTGGAGTAAAAAATATTTCTTGCTGCCCCTGCCGGTGGATGAAATCAACAAGAAGTATGGTTTAATTCAAAATCCGGGTTGGGAGTAACCCCATCCGTCATTCATTAAAAATGGAATTATGAAAAAAAGAATCTACATATTGGCTCTTTCCGTGGCTTGCGCCAGTCTGGGAAAAGCACAAGAAAACAAGATAGAAGACAGAACGGTAGATTTAGGTACGCAGACCACCACGGAATCCAGAAAAACGCAGGCGGTGTCTACCATCTACGCCGATGAATTGGAAAAGAATGCCACACCGAATCCTTACAATGCCCTGTATGGCCTGCTGCCGGGGCTCACTACCCTGCAGAACACAAGCTGGGAATCGGAAAAGGCACGCATGAACATCCGCGGACGCGGCTCGCTGAACGGCGAGGCTCCGCTGTTTGTGGTAGACGGATTTGTACGCCCCATTGAATACATCAACCTGTCGGAAATAGAATCGGTATCGGTACTGAAAGACGGTGCTGCCACAGCCATCTGGGGCGGTCGCGGTGCCAACGGCGTGGTGTTGATTACCACCAAGCGCGGTATCTACGAGAAGAAGGAAATCAAAGTGGACTATAAGTTCGGTATGGGCCTCCCCATCAACCAACCCGACTTTGTAGACGCTGCCACTTATGCCAAGCTGCGCAACGAAGCACTGCGCAACGACGGCTTGATGCCGGATATGGATGAAGCGGGCTTTGCATCGGGCATCCACAGCGACCTGTACCCCAATGTAGACTGGCAGGGCGAAGCACTGCGCAATCACACCACCAATCACCAACTGGATATTACCTTCCGCGGAGGTGGCAAAAAATTGCGCTATTTTACCGTGCTGAACTACAAAAACGATATGGGTCTGCTGAACAACGACTATACCGACTATACCGGTCGTTATAACTCGCAGATGAAGAAGTATGCCCTGAACCTGCGCATGAACCTTGACGTAGACGTAACCGAGTCTACCAAGCTGAAACTAGGTATGCTGGGTATGCTGCGCGAAACCAAACGACCCAATACAGCCGAAGGGGATATCTTCAAATACATATTCGATACACCGTCGGCTGCGTTTCCTGTACGCACCCAGGAAGGCTATTGGGGCAGCAACAACGTATTGACTACCAAAAACCCTATTGCCAACATTGCCGACGTGGGTTACTATAAGCTGAACCAACGTATGCTGCAGGCCGACTTGCGCTTGATGCAAGACCTCTCTAGCCTGACTCCGGGATTGAGTGCCGAACTGGCTGTGGCCTACGACAACAGTGCCACCTACAACGAAACCGGCAAGAAAAGCTTCATGTACCAGACCATCGCCCAAGGAGAAAACGGCGAACCGGTGTACAGCACTTTCGGTAATGCCCGCGACGAGCTGCAAATCAGCAACAGCGGCTATAAAGACCAGTTTATCCACGTGAACTTTGAAGCCAAAGTTAACTATAACCGCACTTGGGGAAAACACGACTTCAACTCCAGTGCCTTGTTCAGACAGGAATCCATGACGCTGACCGGTGCCAACAATAGCCGCTTCCGCCAGTACATCACGGCTACTGCAGGCTATAACTACGACAACCGCTATATGGTAGACGTAGTGGCCAACTGCTTCGGTACCAGCATACTGAAGAAGAACGACAAATACCGTTTCTTCCCGGCTGTCAGTGCAGCTTGGATGCTGTCCAACGAAGATTTCATGCAAGACGTGGACTTCATCGACCAGTTGAAGGTACGCGCTTCGTATGGTCGCTCAGGATACGACATCTACGACTATGACCTGGACAAGAAATTCTGGATTGGTAAAGGTTCATACTACTTTGAGCCATCGAACAACACGGCCGGCGGCAGCTACACAGAAGGAGTATTGCCCATGAAACAGCTGGATTTGGAAGTGGCCGACAAGTATAATGTAGGTGTGGACATCAGCCTGCTGAAAGGGCTTACTTTCTCTATCGACGGATTCTATGACAAACGTTCCAACATCCTGATTGACGGAACCAACTTGGTTTCGCAAGCCATCGGTGCTACCGTGCCGCAGATGAATGCCGGCAAGGTGGAAACCAAAGGCGCAGAATGGGGTGCCATGTGGAAGAGCAGCTTCAAGGATTTGAAGTATTACGCAGGTGCCAACTTCTCGTATGCCAAGAGCGAAATCATCGAGAACGGAGAAGGTCCCCAACCTTTCAGCTACCTTTCCAAGAAAGGTTATCCCATCGGACAATGCTTCGGCTGGGAAGCCATCGGCTACTTCAAGGATGAACAAGACATCAAGGAAAGTCCGGTACAGAAGTTCTCGGAAGTGCGTCCGGGTGACATCAAGTACAGAGACCTAAACGGTGACAAGGTAATCGACGAAAACGACCAGAAAGCCATCGGCTATTCTACCGCCATGCCGGAAATCTACTACGGCATCAACCTGGGATTCGAATACAAAGGCTTTGGTATCGATGCTTTGTTCCAAGGCGTAGGACACTACAGTGTAATGCTGAACACACCGAGTGTATACTGGCCGCTGCGCAACAATACCAACATCTCTACCTGGTATGTAAACGACAAGGTACGCTGGACAGAAGAGACCAAGGATTTTGCCAATGCTCCCCGCCTGACCACACAGGACAATGCCAACAACTTCAGAAACAGTACAGAATGGCTGGAAAACGGAAGCTACTTCAAACTCCGCAACTTGAACATCTACTACAACCTGCCTGAAGCATGGGCAAAGAAAATGAAGATGTCAAAAGTACAGGTATATGCCCGTGCCAACAACCTCTTCTCCATCGACCACGTGAAGTACATGAACTGTGAGGATTTGAAAGTAAACTACCCGGATATGACCTCCATCTATTTCGGAGTAAACGTAAATTTCTAAAACATAAGACATCATGAAAAAACAGATAGTAATATGCTTAAGTGCCCTGCTGACCGCTTCGAGTTGCAGTATGCTGGAACTCGACGAATCAACCGGCATGAGCAAAGATGAAGTATACGGCTACTTTAAAAATGTAAAAGGCCTGGCTACGTATGTATACAGCCAGTTGCCCAATGACTTCGGTACATTCAGCGGTGCCTTGAGAGAATCGGCCACAGACAATGCCGTCTATGTGTGGAGCGACAGCAAGGTACACGACTTCTACAACCATGCCTGGAGCCCGAACAATGCAGTGGACAATATGTGGAGCCAATGCTACGGTGCCATCCGCTCGGCCAACTCGTTCATGGAAAACTATTCGTCTGAAGCACTGGAACGCTTCCAATGGAACGACACCTATGAAGAGGATATAGACAAAGCCAATATGTACCGTGAGGAACTGCGCGTGCTGCGTGCTTTCTTCTTCTTCGAACTGGCCAAACGCTACGGCGACATTCCTCTGCTGACCCGTACCTATACACCGGAAGAAATCAATCAGGTGACCAAGACTCCTTTCGATCAGGTGATTGAATTCATCTGCAACGAATGCGACGATGCTGCCAAAGTATTGCCCGTGAGCCACACCAATTTCTACGGTGAAACAGGCCGTGTGACCAAAGGTACTGCCCTGGCACTGAAATCGCGCGCATTGCTGTATGCCGCCAGCCCGCTGCACAACCCCGGCAACGATAAAGCCAAATGGGAAAAAGCGGCTACCGCCGCTTACGAGCTGATAGCCAAAGGATGGTATTCGCTGCCCAAGATTGATAAAGATCCGCTGTATGATGCCAACGGAGGTAATGAAGTGCTGAAATCGTCTCAGCTAATCTTTGAACGCAGAAATACGGCCAACAACGATTTTGAGAAAAACAACCTGCCCATCAGCTACGAACTGGGCAAGACGGGCAATGTGCCTACACAGAATCTGGTGGATGCCTTCCAAATGAAAGATGGAAAAGACTTTGACTGGAACTCAGGAAAAGACCCGTATGCCAACAGAGACCCCCGCTTCTACCGCACCATCCTCTGCAACGGAGATACATGGATGAAACAAACCATCGAATCGTATGAGGGTGGAAAAGACGGCGAAGGTGTGGAAGGTGCCACCAAGACCGGCTATTACCTGAAGAAGTATATGAACGAAACGGTATCGCTGGACCCTTCTAAACCGGTAAAAAAAGAGCATCACTACATCCTGTTCCGCTACGCAGAAGTATTGTTGAATTATGCGGAAGCCATGGCTGAATGGAAAGACGAGGCTTACACCGATAACGAACATCCGCTGTCGGCTACAGCAGCCTTGAATCAGGTAAGAACGGCTGCCAATATGCCCGGTATCACCACCACCGGTGATGCGTTCAAAGAAAGTGTACGCCGTGAACGCCGCGTAGAGTTGGCTTTCGAAGACCATCGTTTTTGGGATATCCGCCGCTGGAAAATCGGTGAACAGACTCAAAACATTTATCGCACCAAGATTACCAAACAATCGGACGGTAGC
>CALADS010000042.1 GCA_937890825.1 uncultured Bacteroides sp.
ACGACTCATAAATCTACCCTTAATCGTGTATTGGATGATAGTTGCGGATTTTAGGTTAAGCAATAATATACTACAGTAGATGCATTGTCGAAACGCACCTTTTAATACCTCCTCGTAGCATATGAGAACTACAGGATTACTAACTCGTATTAATATGTATATTATTACTGCCGCATAACGATTACAAAATTACACAAAAAAATATATCTAACAAAAGTGGGAGGATTTTTTAACTTTTTACCATAGACATTTTATTAGGGAAGCGTAGGTTCAACTGGCAAGTACAAATAAGTAGAAATGTTTGAACAACACCGTTTTAGGAAGTTGAAAAATCAAGTTTCTCTCTCGGTATAGCGTTTATTTTGGCCAATATCTTCTTTAGTTTAGCATTTGTGTATTTCCCATTCGTGTTCTATTTAGCTCCTTATTATGAGTATGTAGCAAGTTACTTATCAAATTCAGCCTCTTTGAGGGTCAAATATGGTTTTGCAAATGGTGACTGACAAGACATAAACAAGGTCAGCAGGAATTTTTTACATAAATGGACATGAATGTATATAACCTAAAATAAGAATAAATTTTAATAAGGGCTGCCCAAAAAGAAAAAAATGCAGTTGCCATCCTATAGATACTTGCAGAAAGGATAAAATTTACTTTTAGACCTTTTGGGATAGCCCTTATTAATACTTCAGATAAAATTCCTTAGGTTATATTTTCAATCCTTTGGACCGGGTTTCCTCCTTGGCATACAGTCCCGGACGCCCGATTATGACATGGTTGGCAACGATACTATCCGCCGGACTGCGTATCTGCGGCGGTGCATTTTCGGGATATTGCGCCTGCCTGTTCCTCACATCTTCCGCTTCCGGCTTGAGCTGTTGCCCTTCATTCTCCTTTTCTGCGACTTCGGGCGTGGGTGGCGCAAGCTCCAGCTGAATTTTTCGGTCAAGGGCGGCAAGTTCGGACTTCAACTGCTTCAGCTCGTCCTCCTTCTTCCACACCTTACCCGCTATCTCCTGTAACTGCGGTATCTCCATCTCCAGCACCTCGTTCTTCGCCTTGTACTGGTCGATGATGGAGGGTATCCTCTCCATCGCGTTGAGGAAGTTGCGGGCGGCGGCCAACGGGTCAGCCATCGCCAGATGCCCGTTGTTGTAGGTGTACTTGTAGTTCCCCTCGACCACGAAGCGGTTGTCGGTGAACTCCAATCCCTCTTTGAGTATCCTTTCGCTCACCACCTTTATCGGAAAACCGTAAAGTTCACCGACCTGCGTGTACAACCCTCCGGTCGTGGCATTCTTGGCTATCTCCTGCAAACGCTTTCCGATGACCTTCTCATCGGCGGAATCCACTCCGTCCACCTTTATTATATTAAGGCGGTTGCCCTCCTTGTCGGTCTGCACCACCGACAGGAAGCGGTTCCAGTCCTCCGTCATGGCATCTATGAAAGCCGTGTTGTTGCGCAACTCGCCGGTCTTTGACTCCAGCTTGAACTCCGAATCACGCTTGCCCTTGTTGAACGACTTGCGTTCCCCTTCGAGCGATGCGATCCGCTTTTCCAGTTTCGCCTTGTCCAACAGGTCGGTATTGCCGGAGAGCAACGCCATGTATTCCGAGAAATTCATGCCCGATTTTTCGTCCATTGCCCCCTCGTCGATGGTACGCGCACCCATCGCACCGCTTTTGAGCTGGCTTATGAAAGTCTGCTTGCAGTGCAGGAGGTTGAACTTGTAGCTGTCCAGTGACTTCTCCACCGCGTAGATGATTACATCCACGTTGTTCCCGGCGAAATGTTTGGCAATCTCATTACCTGCCCTAACTCCGCGTCCGTCACGCTGTTGCAAGTCGGACGGTCGCCACGGCGTATCGAGATGATGGATAGCCACACACCGTTTCTGGGCGTTCACACCCGTTCCGAGCATAGAGGTAGAGCCGAACAGCACACGCACCGTCCCGGCGTTCATGGCGTCTATCACCGCCTTCCGCGCCTTGTCGGTCTTGCACTCCTGAATGAAGCGCACCTCGCTTGGCGGTATACCGTAGTCCTCCGTCAGTTTGCGCTTGATTTCCGAATAGACGTTCCACCCGTCGCCCGGCTGGTATGTCCCCAAATCAGAGAAAACGAACTGCGTGCCTTTCTGGGCGTCGTATTTTTGATAATACTCCGCGATCATCTTGGCACAGTGACTCGCTTTGTTGTCGGGATGATCTTCGTAATTCGGGTCTATCATGCGCATGTCGAGTGCCATTTTCCGGGCATAGTCCGTGGCGATGAGCATCTTCGCCTTTTCTTCCGTTTCCGAAAGCGGCAGCCTGCCCAACAAGGTGGCATCGCCCGTCTTGGCGAACTGCATCAGTTTCTGTATGAAGTCCTCCTGTTCCGGCGTGGGCGGTATATGGTGCAGTATCTCGTTCTTGGCAGGACGGTCAACGCCCACATCCTCCGCCGTGCGGTAGTCCGTGATTTCATTATAGAAGGCGGCAAGCTCCGGCACTTTGATGAAGTAGCGGAAACGCTCCTTCTGGACCACATTGTTCGTCACGTTAAATTCAAAATCCGTCGTCTTCTTGGCAAATATCGCCGCCCAAGCGTCGAAACACCTTATGTCCTGCCGTTCCAGCTCCTTCGGGCGCAGGTACTTGAACAGCAGGTACAATTCAGTCAGTGAGTTGCTGATAGTCGTGCCGGAGAGGAAGGTCGCACCCAAGTCTTTTCCTGTGCGCTCCTGTATGGTGCGTATGGCAAAGAGCATGTTAAGTGCCTTCTGGCTTCCCTCGCTGTTTCCCAATCCCGCCACACGGTCGTGGCGCGTGTTGAAAGTCAGATTCTTGAACTGGTGGCTCTCATCTATGAAGATGTGGTCGATGCCCATCTGCTTGAAATCCACCACGTCGTCCGTGCGTGACTTTATGGCGTGTTCCACCTTCTCCAGCTTCGCTTCAAGGTTGTGCTTGCGCTTCTCCAATCCTTTCAGCATCGCCCGCGACACGTTCTTTCCCTGCTGCCGTAGCACTTCGAGGTTTTCCTCCACCGTGTCAAGCTCTGCTTGCAGGATGCGCTGCTGCAATTCCGGCGACTGCGGTATCTTGCCGAACTGGTCGTGCGACATGATGACGCAATCGTAGTCGTTGTTCTTTATATTATTGAAGAAGCGCACACGGTTGGCGGTCGAAAAGTCCTTCTCCGAAGCGTACAGAATACGTGCGTTGGGATATGCCGCCTGATAGGTGGCTGCAATCTCCGCAACGTTGGCTTTCAGCCCGATAATCATCGGCTTGTGTGCCAAATTCAGACGCTTCATCTCATGCGCGGCGATGCACATTATCAGCGTCTTACCGGTTCCCACCTCGTGGTCGCAAATTCCGCCGCCGTTCTGTTTCAACATCCAGACGCAATCCATCTGTGAGGGATAGACGCTCTTGATACCCCGGCTTGCCAGCCCTTTCAGGTTGAGGTCGGGAAAGGTCTGATGGGAGCCGTCGTAGCGCGGGCGCACGAAACAGTTGAACTTGCGGTTATACATCGTCACAAGCCGCTCCTTGAACTGCGGCGACTGCTCTTCGAGCCATTCGGAGAAGCCGTTTCGTATCTCGTCAATCTTGGCGTTGGCGAGTTGTATTCCCTCGCTGTCGCGCATCTTGATGTCGTTGCCATGCTCGTCCTTGCCGATGGACTTCATCATGTCAGGGCAGGTGTTGTGCAGGGCGTGTTTTAGGAGGTGCATACCGTCATAGTTCCGGTAATACCCCTTCACCAGAAACTCGTCCGTGATTTTCATGGTGCGGTAGCCGCACACCACCGAAAACTCGTCCATGCTTGCGGAATAGGCGATTTTCACCTCCGTGTCGAACAGCCGGCTCATGTAGGCGGCATAGACACCCGTCGGAATCCAGCGTTCCCCGAAATTGAAGTCCAGATCCTCGAAGGCGATGCGCTGCGGCTCGGCATCTTTCAGAGCCTCCAACGCCTGCTTCACCTCCGGCATACGCTCATTTTCGGGATTGTCACCCATCCATGCCTCTATGCGTTCCGCTTTCTCTATGACATTTCCGGCGATGAAACGGTCTTTGATTTCGTAACCGGTCACGAGCGGATTGTAGTAGATGCGCCCTTGCAGGGCAGTGAGCAAATCCTCCGCCGTGCTGTCGGTTATCTCCCGCATATAGTCGAGATTGACCGTACCATATTTGTTGAGCGACGCAGACAGGGCTTCTTCGGGAGAGCCTACGTTGGCATGGCTCTCCACCGCGAAGGAAACAGGATGCTCGAAGATGTCCGCCTTGACGAACTTTCCGTTTTCCATCCGTTCCAGCGAAAGGATGTCGCGCCCGCCCGCATCCATCATCACTAACTTCACGTTCTGCTTGGCGTTGAGGTTGCCGTAGCGCATGACAAACTCATCGTAACAGGTATTCAGATGCTCTCGCCACGGAACATTTGCCTCGCGCCGGAGCGATTCATAACGGTACAGACGCTCGTAGGCGTCACGCAGCGACACATACAACAACGCCTTTTCCTTCTGGTATCCTTTCAGGTCGAGCGGCTGGAATGTCGCCCCGTATGGCGTGATGTCTTTCAGGTAGCCGATGTTATGACGCCCCCGGTCAGCCACCAGCGACCCTTCGCGCAGGTGCATCTCCGGCGTGCGGTGGTAGGCACGCGGAGAAAGGTCCACGACTTCCTCCTTCGGCTTTTCCGCTTCGATGTCGGGGAAAAGGAAAGTCCCCACCGCTTCCGATGGGGTATCTGTAACGGCAGGTGCGGCGACTGCCTCCGGCTGTGTTTCCTCCTGTCGTGGCTGCTCACGGGAAGTTTCCGGCACGGCTTTCACTTCCGTCTTTTCCGCCACTTGTTTCTCGTTATGCTGCCTTGCCAGTTCCCGAAGTTCTTTCCTACGCTCCGGCGTCAAACCCATCATCATTTCATAGAAACCGTTGATGGGAGGATTGGTATCCCAGTCCAGTGTGGCATAGATGTCGTCCGGGTCGGCAGGCTTGGCGGTGTTCTCCGCTTTCACCTCCTTATTCTCCATTGCGGGTTTTGCAGTTGGAGCTGTCGGTGTAACCGTGACTTTCGGTTTGGGCGGAGTGGACTTTGCCGTAACTGCCTTTTTCACCGTCTTTTTCTTTTTGGAGGTTTTCGGTTGGCTGACCTCTTCCGTCATCCCCCAGAGGTCAAGCAGGGTGAGCTGCACGCCTGCGGAATATTGCGGGCGCGGTTCTATCTCCGGCTTTTCATCTGCGGGTTGCGGCTTTTCTGTCGGAGTTTCCACCGTCTGCGCCGAGGATACTGTTTCCAATTTTATGGCAGGACGCTCTACTTTATTTTGAACGGCAACTTTTTCTTCCGTTCCTGCCTGCCGGATTGAACCCGAATACAAGCGCATGGCAAGCCTGTAATGGAAATCCTCGTCGAGCATACGGCGCAAATCCCCGGCGATGCCTGCTGCCTTGCCCTCGTGCAGATAAACCATAGCGGGCTTCCCGTAGGGGTCTGTGTCAAGTTTCGCCATCGTATGCACGATGCGTTCCGGGTGGTGGATGAAATAGGCGTTGTCGGTCAGGGCGGTTTTCGTGTCCGTCTGTATCACGGTCATCAGCCGCTCGTCCTGCGACATTTCCTTCTTGCTGAGGTTCTTTTGCAGGACAATCAGGTCACTGCCCACCTCCGTGCCCGCGTTGTCCGTGAACAGGTTGTTGGGCAGGCGTATCGCGGATACCAGATTGGCCTGACTGAACAGCTCGTTACGCACGGAGGTCTTGGTGCTATTCAATACCCCTTGCGAGGTGATGAACGCCACGATACCGCCGTCACGCACGGCATCCAGTCCTTTGAGAAAGAAATAGTTGTGGATGGTTTTCTGGGCGGAGCGTCTGCCGAAAGAGTCGCTCCGCTGAAACTCCGCGTCGAACACGGCAATGTCACCGAACGGAATGTTGGACACCGCCAAGTCGAAATAATTGTTGAACGGTCTTTCGATTTTCTCAAAACCGCAGGTGCGCATTTTCTGGTCGGGATAGAGATGCCTCAAGATTGTACCCGTGAGCAGATCCTTCTCGAAAGCCATCACATCCGCATTGGGGCTGTGCCGCAGCATGGAATCCACGAACACGCCGACACCTGCCGACGGTTCGAGCATACGGGCGGGGCGGACGCTGTAATCTGCCAGCACGTCCGCGATGGTGTCGGTTATCTCTTTGGGGGTGTAGAAAGCGGTCAGCACGGACGCTTTCAGCGAATCCACAAACCGCTTGTACTCTGTTTCGTCCTTGCTGTTCTCACGGATAAGCCTGTGCAGCTCCACCGTCGGGGCGAACAGTTCGAGGTCGGATTTCGCCCACCGGACGGCATCCGTCAGTTCCTTTGCAGGGTTGAGGATACATTTCAGACCGCCGAAACCGCAGTACCTTTGAAGTATGGCACGCTCTTCGGTTGTCGCTGTCCTATTTTCCCTGTCAAGGATGAATGCCGTCCGTATCGCCTCGATGTTGTCCCGCAGTTTCTGTTTGCGGTTAAACGCCATATTCGTCTAAGTAAAGGACGGTTGCTCCCGTCAGCTCCGTGTAGAGCAGGTCGTAATCGGAAGACAGGGCGAAATTGTCATCCGAGAGGTCATAGACGGAGAACACGTTGCCGACAAGCGGCAGCAGTTTCAGGACAAAGGCTTCACGCTTCTCTTCCGGCACTTCATCGGCAAACTCGTTTTCCACGACTTCGCGGAGGATGGCGTAACGGGAATAATGCAGCCCGCGCAGCAGCGTGTCCATCGCCAGTTCCTGCGCACCATCGGCGGGATAGCCTTCAAGCCGTGCCCTCTCATACGTTTCGGCGGCACGGTCGGCCCGTTCCCGTATGAAAGCGGTGTCGTCAGCCTGTTCAAACTTGTTCGTGCGGAGATAGTCCAGCAGGTACAGACCGTAATAGGAAAAGTCGGTCTGACCCTCGTTTTTCTTCTTGTTGTTCATTACTTTGGATTTAGCGGATTGATAATTAACGGGATAATCGGTTGGAAAAAGGAAGAAAAAG
>CALADS010000043.1 GCA_937890825.1 uncultured Bacteroides sp.
GGCACAAAGGTTGAAATAATATTCTAAATACCTAGGCGGAGAAATAGACGGTTACCGTAGATACATACCACTACTTCACTGGTGTTGCTATGTCGGTGAATAGCAGATTTGGTGCCAGGCAGCAGCACGTTCATCATGCGCTGCCCGTTCTCGTCGGCACTGTCGCGCAAATCAAAGTGCATGCGGAGGCGGGGCGACTGCTCGGCTTGGGCAGCCACCTTCTCGAAAAGGTCTTTATCAAGTTTCATTTATTCGTTATTGCGATTCAGGTAATCCATGAGGGCTATCATGGATTTCTCTTTATGGGTGAGTTTCTTCGGAAACTTTTCCTTGAATGCAAGGGCTTCATCAATGTGAGGAGCAAAGGCTTCGCGTACCTCATCGGGCATCAGCATGTGCCATTGCTCCGCCTGGGTATCTTCATACGTTACTACCAACGCATCTTCAAATTGGGGCTGATGTATTCATCCAGCTTCGTAATGATTTTCACAATTTGGTCTTTGGTCAAGACATTGAAGAGGTGGCACAGCCGGATATTCGACTGAAACTCTGTGTTTTTAATAGTAATCATAAAAGTAAAATTTATTTTTGAGAATCTCCCCTACTCTTCGGGTATTTCTTCCAGTTGCGAGGCATCGATGTCGACGGTGGCGTAGCCCAGGAGGTCGATCTTGATGCAGAAGCGGGTGTGGTTGCGGCTTTGGCGTACCAGATAGCCGGTCATGCCACGGAGCTTGCCTCCGGTGATGAGCACGCGGCTGCCTATCTGCAATCCGCCGGAATCTAGGGTGACGGGGGTATCGGCCTCGCTCACCAGTTGGCGGAAGAGTTGCATCTGGGGGTCGGGTATCACGGCAAAGGGGGTGACCAGGGCGCCGTCTTTGCGGGTGGCGCGGTCTTTGAGGAAGTGCAGCACGAAGGGGTTCTGTGCCTTGATGGCGTAGCGCACGCGCTCGGTGCAGCGCACGAAGAGGAAGCAGGGACACACCACTCGGGTGACCCAACGCTTACGGCCGTTCTCGGGCTGTTCGTGCAGGCTGCGCTGCTGGGGCACGTAGGTCTCTAACCGGCAGGGGCCTTGCGGATGGGGAAGACTGGCCCACTTGTGGAGCTTCTTCTCGCACGACTTCTCGGTGTTGGGGGTCACTACGGCAATGTACCAACGGGGAATGTCTGGTTCCATAGGTGTTACTGGGGGGTTAGCGGACGTTCGGCACGCCTACGGCGTCGGCAAGCGCAGGGGTGGCTTGTCTGTAAAGGGAGGGACTGCATTCGAACGGACGAAGGGCAGTATCCGGCTTGACATGTTCAGATTTATTCATAATCCGCTACAAAGATAGATAAAAAGTATTACATCGGAAGTGTAACAAGAAGGTTTTTTAATGTTTTGGGACAGATTTTGGCTATTAAGGCGGGTGTGAGGGGGAAAAAAGGGATAAAAAAATCCCTGCCAGGGAGGGATTCCGCAGGCAGGGAGGGTAAGAAGGTGTGTGGGGCGCAGGGGCCCACAGAGGGGTTAGACGAGGTGTCCGATCCACTCGTCGCGCTCGCCGGGCAGAAGGTCGATGACCGGAATTTCTACCAGGGTGTAGCAGCCGGGCTGCTGACGCCGGGCGGCACGGGCGGCGCATACCAGTACCTGGGCGGTAAGGGCGGGGTTATTGATGCGCATGGTGAATTCGAACAGCTGGTTCTGGGTTTTGCCGGACACGCCTTTGCGGGTGAGCTGTACGCCATGGCCCATATCGAGCAGGGCATCTACGCTGGGCACTTGCTGCACGTGGGTTTCATCGTGTACAAAGTAGGGGTCGGCCTTGATGGCGGCGGCCACGGTCTGGAAGTCGTAACCTTCGTGCAGCTCGATGTAGACCATGCGGCGGTGGATGCCGGTGCCGGTGGGGATGGTCATGGAGAGGGCGGCCTTGACGCCTTCGATGGCTTTCACGGCTACGGTGTGGCCCATGCTCATGCCGGGACCGAAGTTGGTGTAGGTGATGCCTTTGGGGGCAATGGCCTGGAGCAGGGTGCGTACCACGGAGTCGCTACCTGGATCCCAGCCGGCAGAGATAACGGCGGATACGCCGTGGGCACGGGCCACTTCGCCCAGGCTGCGGCGGAGGTCGAGGATGCCGGTGTGGATGTCGAAGCTATCGACGGTGTGGATGCCCAGGGAGAGGATGTCGCGGGCGTATTCTTCTACCTTGCGGGTGGGTGTGCAGAGGATGGCCACGGCTACATCTTGCAGCTGGCGGATGTTTTGCACTACGGGGTAGGCGCTGAGTTCGGCGGGGCAGTTTTCGGCTCCGGCACGGCGCACGATGCCGGCTACTTCGAAGTCGGGCGAGGCCTGAAGGGCTTCGAGTACGTAGCGGCCTATGTTGCCATATCCTACAATGGCGGCTCTTACTTTTTTCATACTTTTATTGGTTTTAATTGTCATCTTTCTATTTTATCGGCGCAAAAATAATCTTTTTATTCAAAATGAATGGTATGGATTTGGCAGGAATCTTTTTATTTTGATTTTTTTTATGTACTTTCGCACAAAATCTTTAAAATCGGTATAGACATCATGATAGAATATCTGCGCGGAGAATTGGCGGAATTGTCGCCGGCCAATGCGGTAATCGACTGTAACGGGGTGGGTTATCTGACCAACATCTCGCTGAATACGTATAGTGCCATTCAGGGCAAGAAGGAGTGTAAGCTGTATGTGTACGAGGCTATACGCGAGGATGCGTATGTGCTCTTCGGCTTTGCCACGAAGCAGGAAAGGGAGTTGTTCTTGCTGCTGATCTCGGTGTCGGGCATCGGGGGGAATACAGCGAGGATGATTCTGTCGGCACTGTCGCCGGCGGAGCTGGTGAACGTGATCAGCTCGGAGAATGCGTCGCTGCTGAAGTCGGTGAAGGGCATCGGGCTGAAGACGGCGCAGCGCATCATCGTGGATCTGAAGGATAAGATTAAGACGGGGGCTGTAGCGGGAGCTGCCGACGGTACGCTGCCGCTGATGCAGGCGGCCAACTCGGAGGTGATGGACGAGGCGGTAGCGGCGCTGACGATGCTGGGCTTTGCACAGGCGGCTTCGCAGAAGGTGGTGACGGCCATCGTGAAGGAGGAACCGGGGGCGCCGGTGGAACAGGTGATCAAACTGGCGCTGAAACGGCTGTAACGGGATTATTCAACGGAAAAGATAATAGGATTTATGAGAGGAAGAAGTCAATCGGCTGCCCAGCGACCCAGGCGAAGCAGCAAACCGAAACCCAGCGGGAAGCGCATCGGCAAGTCGAAACCTGCCAAGGCGAACAACCAGCTGAATAGAAGAGTGAAGTGAGGGGGGCATACAGCAATCGCCTGCCAGCAGAACAGGGTCTGCAGGCAGGCGATTGCTGTATGTATGCCTGAACGTATCTTACAGGGCAATAATTTCTTCGGGGGCCGGAGTGAGTTTTTCAATGCCTTCGGCGGTAACTGCCCAGGAGTTTTCGATACCTACGGGGCCGATGCCGGGAAGTACTATCTTGGGTTCGAGGGCGAATACCATGCCGGGCTCCAGTTCTTGCTGCATGCGGGGGGCCAGCACGGGGGCTTCGTTGATTTCGAGGCCGATGCCGTGGCCGATAAACTTGGCCTTCTGCCCTACTCCCATGAAGTAGTCGGCAAAGCCGGCTTGCTGTACTTTGTCCAGGGCCAGCTGGTAGAGGTCTTGACACACCACGCCGGGCTTGGCTACGGCGGCAATGGAGGCCTGGATGTCGAGGCAGGTTTGATGGGCGGCGTAGGCGGTGTCGGGCAGGCGGCCGATGGAGTAGACGCGGCTCATATCGCTCATGTAGCCCAGGAAGTTACCGCCCATATCTACCATGAAGGTCTGTCCTTCTTGCAGCAGGGTGCCGTTGGCGCCACCGGGCAGGGAGGGGTCGATGCCCTGGCCGCCGAGAGCGAAGTCGTAGGGCGAGGGGGAAGCGGCATTGTCGCCTGCCAGCAGGCTGCCCATGAAGATTTCCATGCTACGGCCATACACGCGGAAGAGGCCAAGGCTGCCTTCCAGACGCATGAGGCGTTCTACTTCGATGGAGAGGGCGCGGTCGGTCATACCGGGACGGTAGACAGCGGGTATCTGGGCATAGGCACGGGCATGGGCCTGGCCGGAACGACGGAACATCTCTACTTCGAACTCGGTCTTCACGCTACGGGCCTGACGGATGAGGGCGTTGCCGCAGGGCAGCACTTCGGCATCGGGGAAGCAGGCGGCCAGACGGGTGTACTCGCTGTAGGGAAGTTCGTCGCCTTCGAGCATCAGACGACGGGGCTGGGGCAAACCGCAATCGGCAATGAGCTGGGAGAGCTGTTCGGGCTTGCGGAGCTCGTGGATGTGTTCGCCCTTGAGGTTATTGGGGCGCTTCACAAAAAGATGTGCCGGGGCGTGAAGGGGCAGGTAGAGGTAGCCGCTGACTACGCTGCCGTAGGTATAGAGCAGATTGACATTGCAGGTAAAGATGGCGGCATCGATGTCTTGCTGGGCCATCAGGGCGCGGATTTTGTCGCGCCGTTGTTTTAATTCGGGTAATAACATATCGATTATTGTTTATTAGGTTTCGGATTTGAAAAAATGTGGCGCAAAGATAGCGATAAATCCGGATTATCACTATTTTTGCAGGGTTGATTTAACCCCTAGAGCTATGCTAAGCAAACTGAAACTCAATCAGCTGTATTTTAAGGATACGCAATTTGCCAACCTGATGACGCGACGCATCTTCAATGTGTTGCTGATAGCCAATCCGTATGACGCTTTTATGCTGGAGGATGACGGACGGATAGACGAGAAAATATTCAACGAGTATACGTCGCTGTCGCTGCGCTACCCTCCCCGATTCTGCCAGGTGACGACGTGTGAAGAGGCGCTGGCGCAACTGTCGGCCATGCCGTACGACTTGATTATCTGTATGCCGGGAACGGGCGATAACGAGAGTTTCGACGTGGCACGCAGCATCAAGAGTCTGTATGAGCATATTCCGATGGTGATTCTGACGCCTTTCAGCCACGGCATCACGAAGCGGATCATGGGCGAGGACCTGAGCATGTTTGAGTATGTGTTCTGCTGGCTGGGCAATACGGACTTACTGCTGTCTATCATCAAGCTGATAGAGGATAAGATGAACCTGGAGCATGATGTGAACGAGGTGGGCGTGCAGCTGATATTACTGGTGGAGGACGGGATACGGTTCTATTCGTCGATTTTGCCGAACTTGTATAAGTTTGTGCTGAAGCAGAGCCAGGAGTTCTCGACCGAGGCGCTGAATGCGCACCAGCGGACGCTGCGCATGAGGGGACGGCCCAAGATAGTGCTGGCGCGTACGTACGAGGAGGCCAGCGGACTGTATGAGCGATTCAAGAACAATATCCTGGGGGTGGTGACGGATGTGAGATTTCCCCTAACAGAGGGGGGCGAAAAGGATGGACTGGCGGGCATCAGGCTATGTGCGGAGATAAGACGGGAGGATCCGTTTGTGCCAATCATCATACAGTCGTCGGAAACGGAGAATGTGGCGTATGCGGCGAAGTATGGGGCGGCATTCATCGACAAGAATTCGAAGAAGATGGACGTGGACTTGCGCCGCAGCGTGATGGAGAATTTCGGGTTCGGGGATTTCGTGTTCCGGAATCCGGATACGCACGAGGAGATAGCACGGGTAAGGAACCTGAAGGAGTTGCAGAATATCTTGTTTGCCATTCCGGCGGAGTCGTTTCTCTTTCATATCAGCCGGAATCATGTGAGCCGATGGCTATACTCCAGGGCGATGTTTCCGGTGGCGGAGTTTCTGAAACCGATTACCTGGAACAGCCTGCAGGATGTGGATGCGCACCGAAGGATTATATTCGAGGCTATCGTGAAGTACAGGAAGATGAAGAACCAGGGGGTGGTGGCGGTGTTCAAACGCGACCGCTTTGACCGCTATTCTAACTTTGCCCGCATCGGCGAGGGGTCGCTGGGAGGCAAAGGGCGTGGTCTGGCGTTTATCGACAACCTGGTGAAACGGCATCCGGAATTCGAGGAGTTTGAGAATGCACGGGTGGCCATCCCGAAGACGGTGGTGCTGTGTACGGATGTGTTCGACGAGTTTATGGAGACGAATAATCTGTATCAGGTGGCGCTGAGCGATGCGGATGATGAGACTATCTTGCGGTATTTCGTGAAGGCGAAACTGCCCGACCGGCTGGTGGAGGATTTCTTTACGTTCTTCGACGTGGTGAAGTCGCCCATCGCTATACGGTCGTCGTCGCTGCTGGAGGACTCGCACTACCAGCCGTTTGCCGGAATCTACAACACGTATATGATTCCGTATCTGGATGATAAGTATGAAATGCTGAGAATGCTGTCGGATGCTATCAAGGGGGTGTATGCTTCGGTGTATTTCCGCGATTCGAAGGCGTATATGCAGGCTACCAGCAACGTGATAGACCAGGAGAAGATGGCGGTGATTCTGCAGGAGGTGGTGGGCAACCAGTATGGCGACCGCTATTATCCGAGCATGTCGGGCGTGGCGCGCTCGCTGAACTATTATCCGATAGGCGACGAACAGGCGGAAGAGGGTACGGTGAACCTGGCACTGGGACTGGGCAAGTATATCGTGGACGGGGGCATGACGCTGAGGTTCTCGCCTTATCACCCTACCCGGGTGCTGCAGACCAGCGAGCTGGAGATAGCTTTGAAGGAGACGCAAACGAGATTCTATGCGCTGGATTTGAGCAACGCAGGGCATAACTTCTCGATAGACGACGGATTTAACTTGCTGAAACTGCACGTGAAGGAGGCGGAAAAGGACGGGGCGCTGCGCTACATCGCATCGACGTATGACCCGTATGACCAGGTGATTCACGACGGACTGTATCCGGGGGGCAGAAAGGTGATTACGTTTGCCAATATCTTACAGCATGATGTGTTTCCGCTGGCCCGGCTGCTGCAACTGGCACTGAAGTACGGGCAGGAGGAGATGCGGAGACCGGTGGAGATAGAGTTTGCGGCTACCATGAGCCGCGAAAAGGATAAGTCGGGCACGTTCTATCTGCTGCAGATAAGGCCGATAGTGGACAGCAAGGAGATGCTGGACGAGGACTTGACGACGATTCCCGACGAAGAGGTGATTCTGCGCTCGGAGAATTCGCTGGGACATGGCATTATGCACGAACTGCACGATGTGGTGTATGTGAAGACGGAGCATTACAGTGCCTCGCACAACCAGGAGATAGCCTGGGAGATAGAAAAACTGAACAAGCAGTTTCTGGATGAGGGGAAGAATTATGTGCTGGTGGGACCGGGACGCTGGGGAAGCAGTGATACGTGGCTGGGAATTCCGGTGAAATGGCCACACATCAGCGCGGCAAAGGTGATTGTGGAGGCGGGACTGACGAATTATCGGGTGGACCCGAGCCAGGGTACGCATTTCTTCCAGAACCTGACGTCGTTTGGCGTGGGGTATTTCACCATCAATGCGTATATGAACGACGGGGTGTATGACCAGGAGTTTCTGAATGCGCAACCGGCCGTACACGAAACGGAGTATCTGAGGCATGTGCGCTTTGAACAGCCTGTCACGGTGAAGATGGACGGCAAGAAGAAACGGGGCGTGGTGATGAAGCCGGGAGTGTGAAGGCACTCACCGGCTGTTACGGTATTCCAAGGGACTCATGCCGACGTGGCGCTTGAAGTATTTGCCGAAGAAGGAGAGGTTGGCAAAGTTCAGGGAGTCGGATATGGACTGGATGGAGAGGTTGGTGAGTTTCAGCTGTGACTTGATGTCCATAATCACAGCGGAGGAAATGATGTCCATACAGGTCTGGCCGGTGACTTGCTTCACTACACTACAGAGGTAGGCGTGGGTAATGCCTAGCTGGCTGGCGTACCAGGATACGTTGCGCGTGTGGGCGTAGTGCTTCATCACCAGCTGGCCGAAGTCGCGGCAGAGTTGTTCGTTCTTGGTGAGGCCGCCTTGCTCGTAGCTGACGTCGCGATAGGCCATGGCAATACCCAACTGAACGTTGGAGAAGAGGCCGGGGGCCAGCATGTTGCGCTGCTTCTCGTCGAAGAATTCATACAGACGAATCAGAAACTTGTAATAGTCGAGCATCAGATCAAAACCTTCGGGGGTGAGGTGATTGACGGGGGAATCGAAGGCCAGGTAGGTGATGTCGAGCACTTGCTTCAGGCGGTCTTCGCGCTGCAGAAACTGCTGGGAAAAGCCGAGAATGTAGAGAGAGAGATCGCCCTCGATGCTGGATATCTGAAAGATGGTGCCGGGAGGCAGAACGACAAAATCATGGGGGACTACTTCGATCTGCTTTAAATTGACGGCGGCATTGATTTTGCCTCCGGTACAGAGAACGCACATCTCGCACTTCAGGCGTACGGGATAATTGGCGTACATATTCAACAGGTCTCTACTGACGTCGGTGCCCGCTATCCAGTCGGCCGGCAAATCTATATGGGGTAGTTCTTTTTCTATCATCGTTTCAACTCTTAGGTTAGGATACTCGGAAACCGGCTATAATTAAAGCGGCTTCTCATGCCCTACAAAGATAGAAAGTTTCGGAGGATATCGCTGAATAATCGGACTTAAATTTTAAAATTTGGCTACGTTTTCCGGAAGAAAAAGGCGACATTTCTGACATTTCTTAAAAAAATGACCAAAAAGAATAAAATATGACCTTGCAGATGTGAAATTAATTGAGGTTATTTGCGGCTGGTTAGCGGAAGTGACTGTATTTCTGCTAGTCGGGATATCTTAAACGAATTCGCAATCTTAAAAGCAAAACATCATGAAAAAAGGACTGTTGCCCTATCTGATGGGCATCGCACTGCTGTCGGCAGCCTGCTCTTCATCGACCGAAGTGGATGAGCTGACAAAACCGGGGTACGGAACCCTGGCTCTGGGAGTAACGGCGCAAACTGATTTTGAGGCTCTTACCCGCGCCGTAACAGAAAGTGAGTATGCCAATACGGCAAACTATACCGTGGAAATTCTGCAGAATGAGGAGGTGAAACAGTCGTTTACGTACAGCGAAAAACCGGCAACCATTACCCTGGCCAACGGTAGTTACCTGATTAAAGCGCACTATGGCAAGGAATCGGCGGCTTCGCGCACGGAGTTTTATGTGGTGGGCAGCATGCCGTTTAGCGTGCAGGGCAAGGAGGTGACGCTGAACGTGGACTGTGCGCCTACGTGCGGCAAATTGCTGGTGAAGTTTAACACTACGGAGATGGACAAGCATTTCAGCGATTATTATGTGGTGTATGAAACGGAGGCGCTGAAAGCTGCAGGGGGAAATGCTACCTGGGCCAAGACGGATACGGAGCCTTGGTACGTGAAACTGAATACGGCCGGGGAAACGGTGAAGGCTACTGTGCATTATGTGCGCATGAGCGACGGTAAGAAGCAAACGCAGACGGTGAGCTACCGGATGGCACCCAACCAGAAATGGACGCTGAACATACAGCCGAAAAAGGATGCGGGAAACTTGGGCATCGATATTACTATCGACGAAAGTACCGTGGATCAGGATATCATCATCGACATTCCGTCGGAATGGCTTTAATCTTTCATCTTAATACTGTTATTATCTCATGAAATCGATCAAGACATATGTATTCATAGCCCTGACGGGCTGCGTCGCACTGTGTGGATGCGAAATGAAAAATGAACTGATGGGGGAACGTACCGAAAATCTGCCGCAGGGGAAACTGGAACTGGGGGTGGCCCTGAAAAAGGTGGGCATCGATACGCAGGCTGTCAGGGCGCAAGGTGCTGAAACCGACCGCTTCCCCGTGAGCATCACGGGAACAAGCGAAGGCATTACGGAGGTGAAAAAGGAGTATGCTCAACTGACGGAGGTGCCTAAACCGCTGGAACTGCCGGTGGGCACGTATACGGTGGCTGCTCACTCGCCCATGGAACTGCTGCAACAAATGGAGGTGCCGTACTATGCGGGGGAACAGACCATGGTGATTCAAAAGGCTACTACGACACAGACTACGGTGAAATGTACCATGCAGAACAGCCGCATAGCGCTGACGTACGGGGAGGATTTCAAAAAGAGCTTTACCAGCTGGACCATCACGCTGGATGACGGACTGAATCATGTGCTGACGTATACGCACGAGAACTTGAATCCGGCAGAAGTGTACTGGCTGTTTGAAAAGGACAAGGTGAAACAGCTGACGGCCAACATCACAGCGGTAACGGCAAACGGAAACACGGTGACGGCTACGCGCAAGATGATTAAAGAGGAGGCGGCAAAACCGCAGGGTATCGATGAAATCTATTTCAAAGGTGGGGATGCCATCTTGATTCCAATGGGGGTGGAGGAATCGCCGGAAGGAAACGTCACGGGAATCACCCTGAAACCGTCGATCAATTTCGACAGCGACAACAAGGATGAATTCGTGGAACTGCCTACCGTGGACGAAACACCGCAACCGCCCGTAGAACCTGAACAGCCTACACCGCCAGCCGGCAACGAACCGACGCTGAACTTTGAAAAGGGGGTGGCGGATATCCGCTATATCAACGATAGGGAAATAGAATACTCGCTGCAAAAGCAACCGGCCAAATTTGACGCGGCACTCGCTGCACCGGCTGGTTTCGAGAAAATCGTGGTAATGATCGAGGGCGGTAACAAGGAATTCGATGCCATCCTGGCTGACCTGCAAATGGATGGTCAGAGTTTCTTACCGGACAAAGGTGGGGTGAATATCATCGGTAACACGCAATTCAATGAGCTGCTGGCCGGACAAGGACTGGCCGGTCCTACTAAAGGAAGCAAGGAGTATACTTTCCCTATCGGGGCGTTCTTCCAGTTTCTGAACCTTACCGGGGTAACCGATACGGACAAGGCGCATACATTTACCATTACCCTGACAGACGCACAGGGAAAGACGTGTGCCGATACGCTGAAAATTCACATTGTACAATAATTAGGAAGAAGGAAGACCATGAAATATAGTTATCTGTTATATACCTGGCTGATGGGATGGCTGCTGATGGCGTCTTGCCAGAACGAGGATCTGACGGAGGATGTAGGGTATTTGTGCATGGATATAGAAACCGTGACATTACTGAATCCGCAGACCAAAGCACCTGCAAACTATAACCCGAAACAACTGGCGGTGCGCATAAAAAATGAAAAGGGGGAAATTCAAGCGGAAACAACCGACCATACGCAATGGAACAAACCCATGGCGCTGAAGGTGGGTACGTATACCGTGGAAGCGGCATCCAACGGATTTGACGGACAAGAGGCGGGGTTTGACCTGCCCTACTACACCGGAAGCACTGAGGTGGTGGTGGAAGCCGGCAAACAGAAAACAGCTGCTCTGACGTGCCGGCTGGCGAACGTGAAGGTGACTGTGAACTACAGCGAGGAATTTGCCAGGTATTTCAAAGTGGCTACGACTACCGTTACGGCACAGCAGAAGGCGAACAGCACGCTGGATTTTGTGATGGGCTCGGCCCAGCTGGCGGGATATTTTCCGGTAGACGACCTGAACGTGACGGTAAAGGTTACCAACCAGGCGGGAAACCAGTTCAGCAAAACGCAGGAAATCAAAGGGGTGAAGGCGCGCGACCATTACATCATACACTACCGGATAGCTGAAACAGGCAACGGGGACATCGCCGTGGAAATCGATCCGAAGGAGAATAAGTATACGTTTACGTTTGATGTGAGCACCCGACCGAAAACAAGCTTGTCGGTGGAAACGGTGGATGCTTGGGGAACACTGGCTTATGCTTATGGGAAAGTGACTACCGCTACCAGCGGACAGACCTTCGACGACAGTAAGTTCGGATTTGAGTACAAGGCTGCTTCGGCACAGGAATGGCAAACGGCCGGTGTGCGTAAGGAAGGGAGTCTCTACAAGGCGGTAATCAAGGGGCTGCAACCGAAAACGGCGTATCAGGGACGCTTCGTCTACAAGAACGGAGCAGAGGCTTTCAGCAGCCAGGAAACGACGTTCAACACGGAGGATACACCGGCTTTGCCCAACGGAAATCTGGACGACTGGTTCCAGAATGGCAAAACGTGGTATGCCTGCTCGCAGGCTTTCTTCAGCGAGAACGGGGCTTCGTGGTGGGACTCCAGCAATCCGGGAACGACTACGGGAATGGGGGCCTTGGTCAACAAGAATCCTACACAGGGAAATGCGGCCAACGTGCATACACCTGGAGGAAAGTCGGCCGAACTGAAGTCGCAGTATGCTTCGGCATTCGGCATCGGTAAATTTGCTGCGGCCAGCCTCTATGCCGGCAAGTTCAACAGCCTGGTGGGAGCCAATGGGGCAAAGATTGACTTCGGACAGCCGTTTACCGCCCGTCCGTCGGCTCTGAAGGGATGGTTCCGGTATACAGCGGGCAAAATAGATTATGTGGGTGAAAATACACCGAAAGAGGCCAACATCATCAAGGGAGAAACCGATGACCTCTGCTCTATTTTCATCGCCCTTACTACGCAATCGTTCCAGGTGGACAACACGCAGCTGGCTACCTTCGTAGACTGGCAGAACAACCCGGCCGTGATAGCGTATGGCGAACTGCCGGCTGCGGAAGCGGTGACCACGGCAAGCTGGAAGGAATTCAACGTGCAGCTGAAGTATAGAGACCTGAAAAAGAAACCTACACACCTGGTTATCGTGTGCTCGGCCAGCAAATATGGGGATTACTTCACCGGAAGCACTGGCAGCTTGATGTACGTGGATGACTTGGAACTGGTATATGACGAACCTATCTCACAATAACCCATGAAGAAACGAATTATCTTCTATATGTTGGCTTGGCTCTTAGGGCCAATAGCTGCCTCGGCCACTGCTCTGGAAGCTGGGACAGAGGCGGCCCGATGCCCGGCAATCAAGGGCGACAGCATCGTACTGACAGACTCGGCAGGCAACCGATACAAGGTGCCGATGTCGGTCATTGAAAGGCCGCAACCGAAAAAGAATAAAAAACTGGTGCGACCTAAACGGATAGACCGCGAAGTGATGAGAGCTACTTTCATTCCGCGAGGACAGTGGATGGCGGGAGGAACCATCTCGTATCAGGAACACGATGCGGAGAACTATAACTTCCTGGTGCTGAAGAATGTGGAAGGACTGGGATATACGTTCAAAGTGAGCCCGTACGTGGGCTATTTCTTCCGCAACAACATGGCTGCGGGCGTGCGATTTGCCTATAATCGGACGTATCTGGATATGGATAACTTTGAGGTGAACCTGGGAGAGGACTTGAACATCAACCTGAAAGACCTTTACTGGCTGGAACACAAATATGAAGTGGGAGGATTCCTGCGAACGTATATGCCCATCGGACGAAGCAAGATTTTCGGATTCTTCAACGAACTGAGACTGAGCTACGGATATGCCACCGGAAAAGATTCTACAGGATCGGGAACGGAATACGACGGTACCTTTGAACGCACGCACAGCCTGCAGATAGGCATGGCACCCGGACTGGCGGCTTTCATCACGGATTTCTCGGCCGTAGAGGTGTCGGTAGGCGTAATGGGGTATGATTTCAAATGGGTGAACCAGAAAACAAATCAGATAGAGACCGGTACGCGAAGGACTTCATCGGGCAACTTCAAAATCAACCTGTTCTCTATCAACATTGGCATGACGTTCTATTTATAAAACCAGTTAAAGAATGAAACACTATAGCATATTCTGCATCGGTGCCGCATGGGCTTTGCTGTCGGCGTGCGCCATAGAGAACGATATTCCCTACCCCATCGTAGAGGGGGACATCCTCGCTATGGAGGTGGAAGGACAATGTGACGCGGAAGGAAACGCCGGCACGCAAACTGCAATCAACAAGAAGGATAAGACGGTGCTGCTCTACGTGGACGACACGGTGAATCCTGCCGCACTGCGCATCACCAAGCTGAGCGTAAGCAACCAGGCGGAACTGGTACCGGAAGCAGATAACGTGTGCCTAGACCGGGAGCAGTTTCCGGCCAACGGATTTGAATCGCTGAACGATTTGCCTGCCTCGGCCGATACACGCATGGATTTTTCGAAACCTGTGGCCCTTACGCTGCGTACGTATCAGGAGTATCTCTGGACTATCGAGGTGAAGCAGGTGGTGAACCGGAAGATTATCTTGGAAAATCAAATCGGAGACGCCATCATCGATGTAAACAATCGTAAAGCGGTAATCTATGTAAGCAAGGAGCAACCGTTGGATAAAATTGCCGTAAATTGTTTTCAGCTGGGAGGGCAACACGGAACTGTGACCCCCGACCCTGCCGCTACGCCTACGTATGACTTCTCGCAACCAAGCAAATTCTTTGTGAAGCATGGATGGGACAGTTTCAGCTATGAATGGGAGGTGTTTGTGTACCAGAAGGATGAGGAAAACAGCGAAAGCAGTGTATTTGCCATGTCTACACAGGGCATCATCAGCGGAGGACTGACTGCCGGCAAGCAGCTGAAAGTGGAATACAGAATGGATACGGAAACCAACTGGAGGGTGCTGGAGGATGAGTACATCCGAATTCAGGGAACCCGGTTCACCGCTACCCTGCCTCAGCTGAAACCTGCTACCAGGTATCACTATCGCACTACCATCGGTACGCAAACGGGCGAAGAGAAGGAATTCAAAACGGCACCAGCCACTCCACTGACCGACGGAAGTCTGGACAACTGGCACCTGGAGAATAAACTGCAAAATCCATGGAAGGCCGACGGAACGTCGTTCTGGGACACCGGAAACCGGGGAGCCATTACCATAGGAAACAGCAATACTGTGCCCACAGATGATACCTGCAACGGACAAGGGAAGGCGGCCATGCTGGAATCGAAATACCTGACACTGAAATTTGCTGCGGGAAACCTATTTACCGGAAGTTACCTGGAAACAACCGGAACCAACGGGGTGCTGAGCTTTGGACGACCATTTGCTGCCTTCCCTACCAAACTGCGCTTTCACTATAAGTATCAGACCAGTACCATCAACCGAATCGGAGAAGACGACCTGGCGTATCTGAAGGGAAGACCGGACTCTTGCTTCGTGTATGTGGCACTGACCGACTGGGATGCGCCACGGGAAATACGCACGCGACCCAGTGAACGTCAGCTGTTCGACAAAAATGACCCGAAAATCATAGCGTATGCCGAACTGATAAAAGGAGAAAACGTAAACAGCTATCAGCAGGTGGAGCTGACCTTGGACTACCGTGCCTACGACCGTACACCCAAATTCATTGCCGTAATTGCCACGGCCAGCAAATACGGGGATTACTTTACCGGTGGCGAGGGAAGCAAACTGTGGCTGGACAACTTTGAACTGATTTACGAATAAACTGCGTTACCGTATGGATATGAAACAACCTGTATACCTCTTCTGCTATTACCTGATGACTGTTCTCGCCCTGACGGGATGCAGACAGGAAGAACTGATGGAGCAAACCAACAGCGGATTGCTGCTGACACTGACCGACACACCGATGGAAGTAACCCGCGCCACACCGGCAGAACTGGGTAAACCGGCTGCCGAAAATTTCAGGGTGAAAATCGTACAATCAACCGGACAGGTAATCTATGATGACTTATTTACAGAGCAGCTGATTCCGGCTTCTGAAGGACAATACACGCTGACTGCCACGTGGGGAGAGAATCCCATCTTGGACTGGGACGCACCTTATTACGAGGGAACCGCCTCAGCAGCAGTAAACCGGGGAAATACACACGTATCCATCCCCTGTAAGGTGGCCAATGCCTTGCTCTCGGTGAGTTTTAACCAACCAGAGGTGTTTGAGGCAATCTACAGCGCCTATGCCGTACAAGTGGAGGCAGACCACAAGACACTGGAAATCACTGCGGCCACGGCCCCTAAAAGTGCTTATTTCCGGGCTGGCACTGCACTGAAAGTCAGTTTCCACGCTGTGCTGAAAGAAGGCGGGAAGGAAGTGGTATACGACCTCAACAAGAGCCTACAGGCTTATTTGCCTCTGGCAGCGGGCAGCCATGCACGCATCAGCCTACGGGCATCGAACACGATACTGGAGGTAGAGAAAGTGGAGGTGACACAGGTTACTGTCAACGAGACCCTTCCGCCCGGCTGGCTGCCGAAACCGCAAGTGAACGGATTTGCCGAAGGAAGTACTACCCTGCAAACAGTAGAAACAAACGATGCTCTACCGGCAGCTATCGGCTTCACGGCTGCTACCCCCATTCAGGATGCGGCGTTTACACTAGAACTGGAAGATGAGCACCTGAAACTGCTCAATGGAACTTATACGTTGTCTGAGCTGAAACAGGAGCAACGGACCTTGCTGGAACAGCATGGCATCGGACTACCTGCGCTGCATACCAAAGAGGGGGCGCTAGACCTGACCGGACTGACAGCTTGGCTTAGAACCAATGACGGAACTACCACACACAACAAGGCTTCGCTGCGCATCAAAGCCAACGACCGCTGGAGCGACGAACAGACGCCGGCTACCGAGTATGTCATTGAAACCGTAAAGCCGGAGTTTGCCGTGAGTGTGCAAGCCGGTAACTGCTGGGCAAGGGAGTTTACCATAGATGAAATCACCGTAACCTCCGGAAAGGCGGCTACCTTAAAGAAACAACTGGTATACCAATACTACGACGGCAAGCAATGGGTGGACTGCGAAAACCGCAACCGGGTGAAAGGACGTACGCAACAGTTTACAGCAGCGGCAGAGGAGCTGTCTCTGAAGAAATACCGGATCAGAGCCTTGTATCGAGGGGTCATTGCCTCTACTGAAGCGGAAGTAACGCTGGAGAATCCGGTGCAATTGCCCAATGCGGACATGAACAACTGGACACACGAAACGTATGGTAAAAGGTTTTATTCCTTTATGCCATACAATGAACAGACCACTCCTGCCTGGGATACAAACAACCTCTATACGACCCGCCATCGGCACAATACGGTGGGTATGGACAACTACAACGGATTTCATGCTGTGTCTTACGTGCCCGGAAAAGGAGGAACGGGATACGCTGCGGAACTCAGAAGTACTGCCAACGGCAGAGGAAACACCCGATTTATCGGCCACACGGAATTGGACCATAACAAAGTGGCCGGAGAACTGTTTACAGGCACAGGCAAGTTGCATCTCGAAGGAAATGATATCAACGGGAAAGACAGATTTGAACACATCAAGGATACCAGCCATCCTTCAAGACCTACGGGGGTAAGGTTCTTCTATCAATATCTGCCCTACCATACCGACAGCTGGAGTGTGCACCTGGAACTGCTGGACGGCAACAAACAGGTAATCTCTGCCACAGACTTCCAGGCTGGTGACCGGAAAAACGACTGGACAGAGGCAACCGTGCAACTGAACTATACGGATGAAAAGTTGCAGACAAAATGTGAATACATCTACCTTTTGTTCTGTTCGACTACTCATCCGGGAGCGGGCATGCCGTATCAGGAAACAGAACAGACGTTCTACGTGGGAGAAAACACACAGAAGTTCAAACCTGCTTACGTGGGCAGTATATTAAGAATAGATGATATCGCACTGATTTATGACAAGTAATATGAAAGCATGGACCTATATGGCAACCTTGAGCATGCTACTGCTGACGGCCTGCCAACAAGACACTGAGAATTGGCAACCCAACGAAAGGGGATTCCTGCTGCTGGAATCGGTAACAGCAGATGTGCAACACACCACACAAGCGGACACTCGGACAGTGGACCCCAGTTTCACCGTGGAGATACTGCGAGAAGACGGTTCACCGGTACAGACCTATGCACCTGGAGAACTGACTACTCAAAAAATTCAACTGGAAGCTGGAACCTATCAATTGAAAGCCTATAGCGCCAATTACAAGGAGGTGTGGCCAAGCGGAGAAAAAGGAGAACCCAAGTATTACAAAGAACAACCCTGTACGATTAAGCCGAATCAACTGAACCGGGTGAGCATGGCCATTCCCATGAGCAACACCGCCATCAGCCTGCAATTACCGGAAGGCTTTCAGGAATGGCTGCCCAGTTACCGGTTTACCGTGACTCAAGGCAACCGGCACGTTACACTGCTGCACGGCGAAACTCTTTATGTGGAAAGCCATCAAACAGTTGGCTATACCCTATCGGCCGAAAACACCGACAAGGAACAGCACGTGGCCAGTGGAAAGATTGACCAGCCGGAAGCGAACACACACTACGAAATATCTTACACACTGGGTACATCGTCGCTCCTGCTGTCGCATTGAGCCAGAAGAGCAGGCATCAGCGCAAGCGATGCAACGTAATCATCACCACTTCGGCAGGAGCACCCAGACGGATAGGTTTCTGTGAGGTGCCGATACCGTTGGTCACAATCATGGGAATGTGGGCCGAATTATACTTCAAACCGGTAAGAAAACGCTGACCGTAGCGCGAAGGTACAATAGGAGCATAGCCAAACAAGGTTACTTGTCCGCCGTGAGTATGCCCAGCCAGCACCAGGTCGGTATTTGCTATAGACACATCTTCGGCATAGTCGGGGGTGTGTACCAAGAGAATTACAAAATCGGCTGCCGATAACTTCAGCGTAGGCGACTGACCATTCTGTGCCAAATCGAACGGATTACGCACACCGGCCACCAGGATACGACTGCCCTTGCGTCTCAGCGTAGCTACCTTGTGTTCCAGCACCTGAATGCGCCGGCGGGTCATCTCGCACACCACATCTTCATAACAAGATTCATAATCATTGTTGCCCAGTGCCGCATAGCTGCCCAAAGGCGTCTTTACTTGTTCCAGGGCTTCCATCAGCGGAGCCACATACTGGCATCCTTCGTGCATGTCGCCCCCTATCAGCAGTGCATCGGGCTGCAGTTCTTGCAGCAATTGCACCAGGTGCTTCAACTCTTTCTCCTGAAACAGACTCTTGTAATGAAGATCGGATATAAAGGCCAGCCTACAGCCGTCGAAGGCTTCGGGCACATCGCGGTGCGTAAAGTCGTACTGCTTCACACGGTCTATGCCGGAATACGCAGAAGAAAGTTCCCGCACAGATACCAGAATACGCGTGCCACCCTGCACCATGGGCGGCTTGATGGCCGGGGTATGGGGCTTGCGGGAAACCGGCCGGCGAGGACGCAACGTGCGAAGATTGGACTGGTCGAATACCAGCATACCGGTAAGCGACGAGGGCAGGCCGATAGTATCGGCCAAAGATAGCGTGTCCACCACAACTGCCTGAGGAAGCAACGGAGCTATCAAACTCCTTTTACTGCGGCAGGAAGTAAGGAGCACTAGAAAAAGAACGGCAATATAAAAGAACTTCTTGGTCATAAGTGGCGCAAAAATAGACATTTTTATTATCTTTGTCGGTACAGATTTCAATTTATTGGATAAATATGAAAGAGATTAAGCAAAATTCACTACGAGCATGGGTATTGGCAGCCCGCCCCAAAACGCTGACTGCTGCACTGATACCTGTATTGCTGGGCAGCGCATTGGCCTTCAGCGACGGAAAATTTCAGGAAACAGCAGCCTTGCTATGTGCCCTCTTTGCCTGTGGCATGCAGATAGCCGCCAACTTTATCAATGATTTGTACGACTTCAAGAAAGGTACCGACCGCGAAGACCGGCTGGGGCCCGAACGGGCTTGCATGCAGGGATGGATTTCGCCCTCGGCCATGAAAACCGGCATCGGGGTGATGCTGACCCTCTCTTCACTGGCCGGACTGGGCGTACTGTTTCATCTGGGAGGAGCACTGCCACACGGCGGATGGGAACTGGTGCTGCTGGGCATTCTCTGCATCTTGTTTGCCTTTCTATATACCACACGTCTGTCTTACAGCGGATGGGGCGACCTGCTGGTATGGGTGTTCTTCGGGCTGGTGCCGGTGGGGGGAACCTACTACGTGCAGGCCTGTACCCTGCATATGGATGTGATAATACTCTCGCTCATCAGCGGACTGGCCATCGATACACTGCTGATTCTGAATAATTACCGCGATCGCGAACAAGATGCTATCAGCCAGAAGCAAACGCTGGTGGTGAAATTCGGCGAAAAATTCGGACGAATGTTCTATCTGGGAAGTGGCATGGCAGCCTGCCTGCTGTGTCTGCTGCTGGTGGCCGACGGACGACTCACAGCCCTAGAATTTATCTGGGCACCGGGCACTTACCTGTGTATGCACGCCCTTACCTGGTGGAAGATGAGCCGGATACGCAGCGGTAAAAAATTAAACAGCATATTGGGTGAAACTTCACGCAATATGCTGTTCTTCGGATTATTGTTGAGTATAGCGTTGGCCAACTAAAGGTCAACGCTTACCATACATGCGATCGTAATAGCACTGATAGTCGCCACTGGTCACCTCTTCTACCCACGCTTGATTATTGAGATACCATTCGATGGTCTTTACAATGCCGTCTTCAAACTTGGTTTCGGGATACCAGCCCAAGGCTTCAGTAATCTTGGTGGGGTCGATAGCATAGCGCTGGTCATGTCCCAAACGGTCTTTCACGAAAGTTATCAAGCTTTCGTTAATCCAGCTGATGTCTATCTGCCCGTCGGCATCCTTCACCTGCTTCTTCAGCATCTTGCGATATTCCGGCTGCTCGGTCATGAGTCTATGGATAGTGGCTATGGTAAGTTTCACAATCTCCAGGTTGGTCTTTTCATTATGACCACCCACATTATATACCTCACCGTCCTGCCCCAGACGCACCACCAGGTCGATAGCCTTGCAATGGTCTTCTACATAGAGCCAATCGCGCACGTTGCTGCCATCGCCATACACCGGCAGTTTCTTGCCCTCCAGAATGTTCTTGATGATGAGGGGAATCAGTTTTTCCGGAAAGTGGTAAGGACCATAGTTATTCGAACAGCGGGTAATGGTGACCGGCATCTTGTAGGTGTCGTGATAAGCCATCACCACCATATCGGCACTCGTCTTGCTGGCACTGTAGGGACTGTGCGGACAAAGTGGCGTCTGTTCAGTGAAATACCCTTCTGCCCCTAACGATCCATATACCTCATCGGTAGATACCTGATGATAGCGCACGCCCCTGCGCCAAGTGGGATAACCGGTTTCATCTTTTCCGCTCACCCATGCCCTGCGGGCTGCATCCAGCAGATTCTGCGTACCCAGGATATTGGTAATCAGAAACAACTGCGGATTTTCGATACTGCGGTCCACATGGCTCTCTGCAGCAAAGTTTACCACATAGTCGAACTTGTATTCTCCGAACAATTCATCTACCAAGGCTCTATCACAGATATCTCCCTTGATAAAAAAGCAACGCTCATTGTCGATGTCGGAAACAATCGTCCCCAGATTGCCGGCATAGGTCAGCGCATCCAGAATCACCACCCTTACATCGTTATGTTTGGCAAGGATGTATTTGATATAATTGGCACCTATAAAACCTGCAGCGCCGGTTACCAGATAAGTCTTCATTAAATATAAGAATTAAATAGTTATGAACTAAGGATTATGATGTACGATTTATGAAAATAGTTTCATTTTATAGTTCTTCTTTTGAGGAATCATCTTTCATGTTTGCCTAAAAAACATGCAGGAGGAACTGGCCTCATGGTTGTTATATATTTCCGATGCAAAGATAGTGCAAAGCAATCGTAGTACAAAATTTTTCACATCGAAAAATTTAATCGGCCAGTTCGATGACCTCCAGGTCTCGAAACTCTCCCTGATCGATTACCAGACGCACCAGCGTGCGCACCTTATGGAAGCCGTATTTGCCAGCTGCACCTGGATTTATATGCAGCAAAGCCAGCGTTTTATCGTACTTCACCTTCAGAATATGAGAGTGTCCGCTGATAAACAGTTTGGGCGGACGCGTCAGAATAGAACCGGCAATAGAAGGATCGTACTTACCCGGATATCCCCCTATATGCTTCATCAGCACTTCTGCCCCATCTACCGTGAAGCGCAGGGTCTGCGGATAGCGCCGCCGCAGTTCTTGTCCATCGATGTTGCCATACACTGCACGAAAAGGTTTGAAAGCCGACAATCGCTGCGCCACTTCTTCCGAGCCTATATCGCCCACGTGCCATATTTCATCGCACGGCTCAAAGTACTGCAGATATTTATCATCCCAATATCCGTGCGTATCCGACAATATTCCTATTCTGGTCATAAATTATAGCTAGTTGATACATTCAGCCGACAAAGGTAATACAAAAAAACGGGCAGACAATAGCCGGACGCGAGGGTATCACGCGATATTTTCTGCAAAAAGCTTCCGTATATGCACGGTTTTACTTAACTTTGTGAAAGGCCTAAAATTTTCACTATGGAGAGCAGGTATTTCAAAAGAGACATCAGCTGGCTGTCATTCAACTATCGCGTACTTATGGAAGCAGAAGATGACACGCTGCCGCTTTACGAGCGAATCAACTTCATATCCATCTACTCCTCTAATCTGGAGGAATTCTACAAGATACGGGTGGCCGACCACAAAGCCATAGCCACGGGAGTGACCCGCGACAGTGAAGAAACTGTGCAGAGCGCCATCCAACTGGTGCAGGAAATCAATGATGAAGTGAACCGCCAGCTGGAAGACCGTGTACGCATCTACGAACAACTGATTCTGCCGGCCCTGAAGGAGCAGCACATTATCTTCTACCAAAACTGCCAGGTGGCGCCCTTCCATCAAGCGTATGTGCAAAATTTCTTCCGCGAGGAAATTTTCCCCTACCTCAGCCCGATGCCGGTGGATACAGACCGCGTGGTGACTTTCCTGCGCGACAACCGCCTGTACCTGGCCGTCAGGCTGTACCCCAAGGAAGGAGGCGAGGCTGTGTACTTCGTACTGAAGCTGCCCTATAGCAAGGTGCCCCGCTTCATCGAACTGCCCAAGGTGGACGGCTATTATTACCTGATGTACATAGAAGACATCATCAAGGCCAACATCGACACCATCTTCCCCGGATACGTGGTAGACGGAAGCTACTGCATCAAGATATCGCGCGATGCGGATATTCTGATAGATGAATGGGCTAACACTTCAGAGATTATAGAACAGGTAAAGACCAAAGTGAAGAAACGCAAGATAGGCGCCGTGTGCCGGTTTGTGTACGACCGGGCCATGCCACAAGACTTTCTGGACTTTCTGGTCAATGCTTACAACATAGACCCGCAAGAACTGGTGCCCGGCGATAAACACCTCAACATGGAAGATCTGAACCACCTGCCCAACCCCAACTGGGATCTGGTGCCTGCATTCAAGCCTCAACCCCTGAAACTTTCCTGTCTAAATGCACAGGAATCTATCTTTGAATACGTCTCGCGCAAGGATTTGCTGCTGCACTATCCCTACCATTCGTTCGACCACTTCATCCATTTTCTGTATGAAGCAGTACACGAACCTACGGTGCACGAAATCATGGTGACGCAGTATCGGGTGGCAGAAAACTCATCGGTCATCAATACCTTGATAGCCGCGGCACAGAACGGCAAGCAGGTGACCGTATTTGTGGAGCTAAAGGCACGGTTTGACGAAGAGAACAACCTGGCCACTGCTGAAATGATGAAGAATGCCGGCATACACATTATATATAGTCTGCCCAAACTGAAAGTACATGCCAAAGTGGCATTGGTACTGCGACAAGATGAAGCAGGCAAACGACTGAAGAGTTACGCATACATCAGCACGGGAAACTTTAATGAGAAAACAGCCCGACTCTATGCCGACTGCGGCCTGTTTACCTGCAACGAACAACTGGTAGATGACCTGCACCACTTGTTTCAGACCCTGCAGGGAAAGGAAGGGGCGCAGTTCAAACGGCTGCTGGTGGCGCAATTCAACCTTATACCCGAACTGAACCGCCTCATCGACCGGGAAATAGCCCTGGCACGTGAAGGAAAGAAAGGACGCATCATCCTTAAAATGAATGCCCTGCAAGATACCTCCATGATAGACCGACTATACGAGGCATCGGAAGCGGGCGTAGAGATAGACCTCATCGTGAGGGGTATCTGCTGCCTCATTCCCGGACAGCCCTATAGCCGAAACATCCGTGTGACGCGCATCGTGGATACATTCCTGGAACATGCCCGTGTGTGGTACTTCGGCAACAACGGATGCCCGGATATTTTTATAGGCTCGCCCGACTGGATGAAACGCAACCTCTACAAACGAATCGAAGCCGTGACCCCCATCCTGGATCCCGACTTGAAAGAAGAGTTGACACAGATGCTGCGCATACAGCTGGCTGATAAAAGAAAAGCTTGCTTCGTAGACCACCAACTGCGCAACTGCCCCAAATCGGCATCACCGCAGAAGGAACCGGTACGGGCTCAGTATACCTTCTACGAATACCTGAAAAGCAAATTGTAACATCGTTGTAACATGTATGACATTTGGGTGCAACACGAATGTAGTATTTTTGCAGCCAGATAAACATAATACATTTTATACATGGAAACAATTTACCTGGGTATCGTCATCTTTCTGTTCGTCCTGGCCATCTTCGACTTGGTAGTGGGCGTCAGTAACGATGCGGTCAACTTTCTCCAATCGGCCGTAGGAGCTAAAGCGGCCTCATTCAAGACTATGCTCTTTATAGCCGCCATAGGCGTGTTTATCGGAGCTGCACTGAGCAACGGTATGATGGATATTGCCCGACACGGCATCTATCAGCCCGAGCATTTCTATTTTGCCGAGATTATGTGCATCCTGCTGGCCGTGATGCTGACCGACGTGGTGCTGCTCGATGTATTCAACACCATGGGACTACCGACCTCTACCACTGTATCTATGGTATTCGAGTTGCTGGGCGGTACCTTTGCCATCTCTCTTATCAAGGTGTACAGCGATAACTCACTGGTGCTGGGCGACCTTATCAATACCGACAAAGCCCTTTCGGTAATCATGGCTATCTTCGTATCTGTGGCCATCGCCTTCTTCTTCGGTATGCTGGTGCAATGGCTGGCCCGTATCGTGTTCTCCTTCAACTATAAGAAACACATGAAATACAGCATTGCCCTGTTTGGCGGCATCGCAGCTACTTCCATCATCTACTTTATGCTAATCAAAGGTCTGAAAGACAGCTCTTTCATGACCCCCGAAAATAAAGCCTGGATTCAAGAAAACACCCTGATGCTCATCGGTTCGTGCTTCGTATTCTTCACCATCCTGATGCAGATTCTGCACTGGTGCCGGGTGAACATCTTCAAGATAGTGGTGATGCTGGGTACCTTTGCCCTGGCCCTGGCCTTTGCCGGCAACGACTTGGTAAACTTCATCGGTGTACCTCTGGCCGGATATTCATCTTATATGGACTATATCAATAATGGCACGGCTGCCGGTGTAGACGGTCATCTGATGACCTCGCTGCTGGGCCCGGCTAAAACTCCCTGGTACTTCTTGATAGCTGCCGGAGTTGTAATGGTATACGCCCTCTGCACTTCGAAGAAAGCACACAACGTAATCAAGACTTCGGTAGACTTGGCGCGCCAGGACGAAGGAGAAGAAAACTTCGGCAGTACCCCTATCGCCCGTACACTGGTACGCTTCAGCCTGACCATAGCCAACGGACTTTCCAAGACCATGCCCGAAGGCACTAAGCGATGGATAAACACCCGCTTCTGCAAGGATGAAGCCATTATGGCCGACGGTGCAGCCTTCGACTTGGTACGTGCTTCTGTCAATCTGGTATTGGCAGGTCTGCTCATCGCCCTGGGTACCTCTCTGAAATTGCCGCTCTCTACCACCTACGTTACCTTCATGGTAGCCATGGGTACCTCACTGGCCGACCGTGCCTGGGGGCGCGACTCTGCCGTGTTCCGCATCACAGGTGTGCTGAGTGTCATCGGCGGCTGGTTCATTACCGCCGGAGCAGCCTTTACCATCTGCTTCTTCGTAGCCATGCTGATTCACTTCGGAGGCAGCACTGCCATCGTTCTGCTGATTGCCCTGGCTGTATTCATGCTGATTCGCAGCCAAGTGATGTATAAGAAACGCAAAGCCAAAGAAAAAGACAGCGAAACGCTGAAACAGCTCATGAAGAGCACGGACAATGAAGAGATTCTGAAACTGCTGCGCGAACATACCCGCGAAGAACTGAGCAAAATTCTCAACTTTACAGAAGAAAACTTCGAACGCACGGTGACTGCCTTCCTGCACGAGAACCTGAGGGGTCTGCGCCGCTCTATGGGAGAAGTGAAGTTCCAAAAGCAACTGGTGAAGCAGATGATGCGCAGCGGAACACTGGCCATGTGCAGACTGAACAACAATACCGTACTGGACAAGGGTCTGTACTACTACCAGGGCAATGACTTTGCCAGCGAACTGGTATACAGCGTAGGACGTCTGTGCGAACCTTGCCTGGAACACGTAGACAATAACTTCAAGCCACTGAACCCCACCCAGAAAGGCGAGTTTGGCGATGTAAAAGAAGACATCACCTACCTGCTGCAAATGTGCAGACACCGCATAGAACATTCCGACTACGAAGGTATGGAGACTGAAGTGCACAAGGCTATGGAACTGAACAACCAGCTGGCACAGCTGAAGCGCGAAGAACTGCAGCGTATCCGCACCGAAGCCGGCAGCATCAAGGTTAGTATGGTATATCTGAATATGATTCAGGAGGCCCAAAATGTAGTGACCTACACCTCGAACCTCCTGAAAGTAAGCCGGAAATTCCAGACCGTTTAATCCACGGCCTTTAATCCCATCTCAGCTGCCCGTTGCATCATCAGTGCACGGGCAGCTTCGTATTCGTTAGGAATCACACTGTTCCAAATGGCATCCTTGATAACCTGCTTCAAGATACCCACTTCCTTACAAGGCTGCAAGCCAAAAGTCTGCATAATCTCCTCGCCACTTACAGGCGGCTGGAAATTGCGGTAGTCGTCTTTCTTCTGCAAATCGGCCATCTTCTCGCGTACCAGCTGGAAATTCTGCAGGAAACGCTTCTTGCGTTCGCTGTTCTTCGAAGTAATATCCGCTTCACAAAGGGTCATCAAATCATCGATGTACTCTCCCGCCTCAAAGAGCAGTCTGCGCACCGCAGAATCGGTCACCTCATCATCGGCTATCACGATGGGGCGCATATGCAGCCCTACCAGCGTCTGCACATACTTCATCTTCTCGTTCATGGGCAACTTCATCTTACGGAAAATACCCGGAATCATGCGCTCGCCGATGTAGTTATGGTTATGGAAGGTCCACCCCACACGAGCATCCCAGCGCTTGGTGGTCGGCTTGCCGATGTCGTGCAGCAAGGCCGCCCAGCGCAGCCACAAGTTATCCGTATGCTTACAGATATTATCCAGCACCTCCAGCGTGTGATAAAAGTTGTCTTTATGCGCACGGCCGTTGCGCGACTCCACTCCCTGCAGCGCCACCAGTTCGGGGAAGATAAGCTCCAACAGCCCCGAACGGTCTAAGTCGATGAATCCCTTGGAAGGAATAGGTGAAAGCATAATCTTATTCAGCTCATCGGCAATGCGTTCTTTCGATATGATGCTGATGCGCTCGCGGTTACGGCACAAAGAATCAAAAGTCTCATCGTCGATATAAAAATTCAGCTGAGTGGCAAAGCGCACACAGCGCATCATGCGCAAAGGGTCGTCGCTGAAAGTAATGTCCGGGTCCAGCGGCGTGCGTATGGTGCGATCCTTCATGTCGTACATCCCGTCGAAAGGATCTACCAACTCGCCAAAACGCTCACGGTTCAGGCACACCGCCAGTGCATTGATGGTAAAGTCGCGCCGGTTCTGGTCATCCTCCAGCGTACCATCCTCCACAATGGGTTTACGCGAATCGTGCGTGTACGACTCCTTGCGGGCCCCCACAAACTCTACTTCGGTACCTTTATATTTCAGCTGGGCTGTACCGAAATTCTTGAACACGGAGAGGTGCGCTCCCCGCCCCAGTTTGGCAGCCAGTGCCTCGGCCATAGCAATGCCGCTTCCCACCACTACCACATCGATGTCTTTCGACGGGCGTTGCAGAAAAATATCGCGCACATAGCCTCCCACCACGTAACACTCCAGTCCCAGCTCATCGGCTGTCTCAGAAATCTTATGAAATACCGGTTCACTGAAACGCTGTTTCAGCTCCTCTCTAGTCAGCTCAATCATATTCTACTAATCAATATTAATGTGCAAAGATACGTCTTTTCACCGATATTATTGCTATTTTTGCACCGAAACTCAAACTCATAGAACCCATGAAGAGAATACTTATGCTGGCGTGTTTGTGTGGCACGCTGTTCTCCTGCGAAGATGTGGAGAAAAAAGCCGGCGAAAAGCTACAGGCTGCCCGCACGGCCTTTGAACAGGGCGACTACAACGCTGCCAAGAGTCTGATAGACAGCATCAAAACCATCTATCCCAAAGCCTTTGAAACCCGACGGGCCGGCATCTATCTGATGCAGGAAGTGGAGCTGGCAGAACAGGAAAAGACACTGGCCTACCTGGACAGTATGCTGACCGAGAAACAGCAGGCACTGGATGCTATCCGACATAAATACGTACTGGAAAAAGATGCCGAGTACCAAGAGGTAGGCAACTACCTGACTCCGTCGCAAGTAATAGAAAAAAACCTGCACCGCTGCTACTTACGCTTCCAGACAGACGAAACGGGACTGATGAGCATGACTTCCATCTACTGCGGAAGCCGCCCCATACACCACATTGCCGTGAAAGTAACCGCACCGGACGGCAGCTTTGCCGAAACACCGGCATCGAGCGACAGCTACGAAACCAGCAACCTGGGAGAAACCATAGAAAAAGCCGACTATAAACTGGGAGCCGACGGCAGCGTCATCAGCTTCATCTGCATGAACAAGGACAAAAACCTGCGGGTGAACTACCAGGGTGAACGCTCCTACTCTACCCAAATGACTCCTGCCGACCGACAGGCTGCCTATGAAGTGTATCAGCTGGCTCAGCTCCTGGCCGCTATCACGGAAATCAAGAAGAATCAGGAAGAGGCCTTGCTGAAGAAAGAGTTCGTACAACGAAAGATGACTGAAAGAAAAGACAAAGCTACAGCTCAGACAGAGTAAAGCTATACCTTGAGCTAGATATAACTATACCTTAATAGGTATAAAGCTACAGGTGAAACAGCACATAACTGGAAGCACCTATGAGCATAGCTGTACACCATGCTGCGGAACGACTGCGTTTTTTTGATATACATCAATCTACGGAACAAGCAAATCATTTATCTTTGCGGCGGTATTAGTAACTATATAAAAAGAAGAAAGTAAATGAAATTACCCGAAGATCCGATGATGCTATACAGCTTCATCAATTTGAAATTGAGAGATTTCTACCCTTCATTGGATGCCCTTTGCGAAGACATGAACGTAGAAAAGGAAGTTATCATCATCAAACTGAAAAGTGTAGGATTTGAATACAGCCCGGAACGTAACCGGTTCTGGTAAAACAGAAAAAAAAACAAAAAAGTACAAGGCATGACAAGCGGTCAGTGAGCGCTGTCATGCCTTGCTTCTTTTTATGTATATACTGCCGCCAGAATAGCCCTTCCGGAAAGAATACCGATTAATGCATGCCCCGCTGATGCACTATGACGTAGATAATGATCGGAGCACCTATCAGCGGAGTAACTGCATTTAACGGAAGCAGACCCGACTCGCCGGGAAGTACACAAAGTAAATTACACACCAAGGCCACCACAGCACCACACAGCATGGTAACAGGCAGCAAGGAACGATGATTGGATGTGCCCAACAGCATACGGGCCACGTGGGGAACAGCCAGCCCAATAAACGACACCGGTCCGCAAAAGGCTGTAGTTACAGCCGTAAGCAATCCGGTAACCACCAGTAACCAATTGCGCACCGCCCGTACACGAATGCCCAGATTTTCGGCGTAACGTTCCCCTAAGAGCAAGGCATTGAGGGGCTTAATCAGCAGCAATGAGCCCAGCAGCCCCAGCAGCGTAACCCCGGCAAAGTAAGGAAGCTGCTGCAAAGATACGCCGCCAAAATTTCCCATACCCCAAATCAGATAAGACTGCACCCCCTCGGCAGTAGCAAAGAAATTAAGCAGTGAAATGGCCGATGAGGTGATATATCCTATCATGATACCGGCTATCAACAGCATCACGGTGCTGCGAATCAAGGTAGAGAGAAACAGCACAAATGCCATAATCAGCATGGAGCCCGCAAATGCAGCCAGCAACACGGACAGAAAGCCTGAAGCACTAAAGGTGCCGGCCGTAACACTGCCCCCCAGCCACAACATCACCAAGGCCACCCCCAGACTGGCACCGGAATTGATACCCAGTATCGAAGGGCCCGCCAAAGGATTCTTGAAGGCCGTCTGAAGCATCAGCCCGCATACGGCCAGCGCTCCCCCACTCAGCACCGCAGTAACGGCCTGCGGAAAGCGCGACTCCCACAAAATGAAACTCCACGTGGCCTTGTCTGGCTCATTGCCGCAAAGCATCTGCCACACCTGCTGCGCCGGGATGTGTACTGACCCTATCAACAAATTGGCCAGAAAAAGCAAGCCTATCAGTCCCAACAGCCCTGCTCCGTATACTCCTCCCCTACTCATTCCAGTTTACGGAAATAATGGAGTCCGCCAAATCCACCTAACTCCGGATGAAACATCTGTATAAAATCCTCCAGCAAACGCTCGGGATGAAAAGGTGTCTCTTCATAATAAGGTATATATGCCGTGTTGCATCCATAGATGGTGTGCTGTCTGAAAGCCTTGAAACGGGCATACCCTGCATACTCGGCACGCAAGTCATCGTACGTCAAATCTTTAGGAGAATTATATTTGATAAGCCATACATCGGCCTCACCTGCCTTGTCGAATACAGTTTCAAAGGCCAAAGGCACCGAGCCGTTCTGAGGCGTATAATCGAAAGGATAATCGGCACAAGCATCCCGATAGAGTCCGGCCAGCGTGCTGCCCCCACCCGGCATATACCAGGCAGAACCACTCTTACGCTCACTGAACACGGAAAGACGGACAGACGAAAGACTCGCCCGATGACAAAGCTCCCCGTAACGCTGCTCCACCTCTTGGAAAAGGCTGTCGGCCTCAGCAGCCACCCCGAAGAGTCGTCCGTACAGGCGCACCCATTCGGCACGTCCCAATGCAGAAGTTTCCATATAATCGGCACATTCTATCAAAGGAATATTCAGTTTCTCTATCTTCCCATACCCACCGCTGTTCTCGAAAGGCGACAACAGCACTGCATCGGGCGAAAGATCGATGACCCGTTCCAGATCGGGCTGCATGGCATCGCCACAATCTACTATCCGGCCAGCCCTTACAGCTGAATGAATGCTATCGAGGCAGATATACTTCAAATCGCACACCCCGGCTATGGAACTGCCTACCCCCAGTTCCTGCAACAGACTGCAGTGAACGGCCGAATACACCAGCGAGCGCTGCAACGGTGTACGCACCACCGTACCCTGCGGAAGCATGGAAGGCAACTCCTTATCGCGCGGCACCAGGATATAAGTATGGAGGACATGAAGCGTGTCCCACGGATTACGCAACGTGGCCACCTGGTAATCTTTATAATCTACCCAAGTGAACAAACGAGCATGTCTCACCTCCAAGGTATCACCGGAAAGAGAATGCTCTGCCTGCCTCTTTCCGCTTCCACAGGCGCCACACAGCACTGCGATGGAAAACCACAAAATCAGTAGTTTATTCATAAGCTTAATCATTAATAAGATGCTTGGCAAAGGTAGAAAAAGTTTCGAGGATTAGGAAAAAATGATTCGCATTCCTAAAGAACATGTTCCATAAACAGCCGGATAGGCAGATTTTGCAGGCTGCTTTCTGACAGTTTGGCAGATAAGACTGACAGAAAAAGCGAGTGGCATCTGGCATGAACCTTTTGGCACACCGTTTGTCTTATAGATGATGTCTGCCGATGAGGCGGACAGAATAAAAAACGAATAATAACAAATAAAAATAAGAACATCATGGGAAAAATTATTGGAATTGACTTAGGAACTACAAACTCTTGTGTTTCTGTATTCGAAGGAAACGAACCTGTAGTAATCGCAAATAGCGAAGGTAAGCGTACCACTCCTTCTGTAGTGGCTTTCGTAGACGGCGGCGAACGCAAGATTGGTGATCCTGCCAAGCGTCAGGCTATCACGAACCCGAAACGTACGATTTATTCTATCAAACGTTTCATGGGTGAGAACTGGTCACAAGTTCAGAAAGAGGTTTCTCGCGTACCGTATCCGGTAGTAGACGACAACAACATGCCGCGTGTAGACATCGACGGACGTCACTATACTCCGCAGGAAATCTCTGCTATGATTCTGCAGAAGATGAAGAAAACGGCCGAAGACTATCTGGGCCAGGAAGTAACAGAAGCAGTTATCACCGTTCCGGCTTATTTCTCTGACTCTCAGCGTCAGGCAACTAAGGAAGCTGGTCAGATTGCCGGTCTGGAAGTAAAACGTATCGTAAACGAACCGACTGCTGCTGCTTTGGCTTACGGTATCGATAAGGCTAACAAGGATATGAAGGTAGCTGTATTCGACCTCGGTGGTGGTACATTCGATATCTCTATCCTGGAATTCGGTGGCGGTGTATTCGAAGTATTGTCTACCAACGGTGATACTCACCTGGGTGGTGATGACTTCGACCAGGTTATCATCGACTGGCTGGTACAGGAATTCAAGAACGATGAAGGTGCTGATTTGACTCAAGATCCGATGGCTATGCAACGTCTGAAAGAGGCTGCTGAAAAGGCTAAGATTGAATTGTCTTCTTCTACTTCTACTGAAATCAACTTGCCGTACATCATGCCGGTAGGCGGTGTGCCCAAGCACTTGGTGAAGACACTGACTCGTGCTAAGTTCGAAGCACTGGCTCACGGACTGATTCAGGCTTGTCTGGAACCGTGCAAGAAGGCTATGAGCGATGCCGGTCTGAGCAACTCTGACATTGATGAAGTAATCCTGGTAGGTGGTTCTTCTCGTATTCCGGCTGTTCAGAAGTTGGTAGAAGACTACTTCGGCAAGGCTCCTTCCAAGGGTGTGAATCCGGACGAAGTGGTAGCTGTAGGTGCTGCTGTACAGGGTGCCGTGTTGACCGACGAAATCAAGGGCGTGGTATTGCTCGACGTTACTCCGCTGTCTATGGGTATCGAAACACTGGGCGGTGTGATGACAAAATTGATTGATGCCAATACAACTATTCCTTGCAAGAAGAGCGAAACATTCTCTACAGCTGCTGACAACCAGACTGAAGTAACTATCCATGTATTGCAGGGTGAACGTCCGATGGCTAACCAGAACAAGTCAATCGGTCAGTTTAACCTGACAGGTATTGCTCCGGCTCGTCGTGGTGTACCTCAGATTGAAGTAACTTTCGACATCGATGCCAACGGTATCTTGAAGGTATCTGCCAAGGATAAGGCTACAGGCAAGGAACAGGCTATCCGTATCGAAGCTTCTTCTGGCTTGAGCAAGGAAGAAATCGAAAAGATGAAGGCTGAAGCGGAAGCGAATGCAGAAGCAGACAAGAAGGAACGTGAAAAAATCGATAAGCTGAACCAGGCTGACTCTATGATTTTCCAGACTGAAAATCAGTTGAAGGAACTGGGCGACAAGCTCCCGGCTGACAAGAAGGCTCCGATTGAAGCAGCTCTGCAGAAACTGAAAGATGCTCACAAGGCTCAGGATTTGGCTGCCATCGACGCTGCTATGGCTGAACTGAATACAGCTTTCCAGGCTGCCAGCGCTGAAATGTATGCTCAGAGCGGTGCTCAGCAAGGTGGTGCTCAAGATGCTGGTTTCCAAGGCGGCGCTCAAGGTGGTGCTCAGGATAACAGCAAGCACAGCGACAATATACAGGATGCTGATTTTGAGGAAGTAAAGTAAGTATCGATAAACAACGATAAACATCCATAGGAAAAGGTGTGAAACTCAATGGGTTTCGCACCTTTTTCGTTTTTAACACTTGGCAATACCTATCTTGAATTACACGATTTTTATTGTATATTTGTACCATATTTGTACCATGTCTTATTGGTAGATAAGGTGACACTTAAACGTATTAACCGACTAATAGAGTATAGATTATGCCAGCAGCCAAATTTCAAATCATTAGGAAATGCCCGATATGTGGTTCAGAGTTCTTGGCTAAGACTATTGAATCATTGTATTGCTCTCCCAAGTGTTCGAAAACAGCTTGGAAGAGAAAACACGATGAAAAGCTTAGACTGGAAAAAATGGATGAAGCAGTGAAGGATATACCGGAATCCAAGGAAATAATTACTGTTCCTGAAGCCTATCTGCTTTTTGGTATTAGCAAGGAAACTATTTACCGTCAGATTCAGAAAGGAAACATTACCGGTGTCAATGCAGGTAAACGAATGACTCTGGTGAGCAAAACAGATTTAATGAAGAAATATCCTCTTCGGTAGTGAATTCCAAGTCATGTGCGTACCTTTCAATACCAATGAAAGAAGTTGTTGCGAATTACACTCCACGCTTTCATTGCCAACTCGTACATAAGCGGTACGTGTCCCATCCTGATAATAGTAATAAGGTGTAAGCGTTCCTGCCTTTACTTTCACTTCAAGCAGGGTATGCTTTCATGTTCTATCGGAATAAGTTGAATTTCCGGCACAGGGTCAAGTCTTGCCTTTATCATTTCACTGATTATGCTTAATATGGGATATAGTTATGCCTGTAGCTTGCTTCTAAAAAAATGTCCCGCCGGGTACGCTAATCTTACGGGAAGCGGGCGGGATTTATTGTTGCAAAGATAATAAATTCTTTAATATCTCAAGACTTTATTTATAGTATATCTTATTTTACAAATAGCCGCAATTCAAACACAGAATGTGTATGATTGCGTTGAGCAGATAACTTCTATACAAAATGTATCACGGGGGCATCATAAAATAAAATGAGATAAACTATATTTATTAAGAATGATTATTTCAACGATTAATTTTAAACGCTATCGGTATAGTAAAGAACACACGCTTAGGTGTACCATTTTGTTTTCCGGGTTTCCATTTAGGCATTTGTTGCACGATTCTGAGTGCTTCGGCATCTAATTCGGGATGGAGATGCCGAAGAATTCGCGCTTGTGCAGGGGTGCCGTCTTTTTCAATAACAACTTGTACAATCACTCTACCTTCCGCTCCAGTCACTTGAGCAGCCTGAGGATAGCGCATTTCGTTTTCCAAAAATTTTAGTAATCCTGTCATTCCTCCGGGAAATTCAGGCATACTTTCAACGACTTGATAAATATGAAGTTCTTCCGTGGCAGATTCGGAATCTAAAACAGAATGTCGGGTATCGCTTGTGGTAGGAATAGGAATGGAAATCTTTTTTTTGCGCTTGCTCCCATTCCTGTTTGCAGTTGGTCAATCTAAATTCTGCCATCAATGTGACAGTTTTATCGCTATCCAATAAAGTAACCTCATAGAAGAAACGGTAGCGTCCAGATTTATTAGCATGAACTTCCGGATACAAATCGCCCGACAATTGTTTCTTTCCTCCTGGCTGAATGGCATAAACTATGTCGAAGAAAGTGTTATGAATAGGCAAATTGCGCCATACACCTTTTTCATCTTCATAGGTAATGAAGTAATAATCGCCACATTCCAAGATTGTGTTGCTTTGGTTAACCAATGTAAAAGTGACTTGGGTAGCTTTCGTGGAATAGACCGGATAGTCGGATAGCAGACAGATGCCTAATGTATCACTCACTCCTACACAATCATTGCGTGATGGTGCTGTCGGACCTTCAAAAATTACTGCAGTGGAATCGATAATCTTCTTCCGGAAGGCTTTTCTTGCTTCGGGTGAATTCAGGATGAAGGTTACCGTAATGCTATGACTTCCCATTCCCCAGCCTGTTATGTTGTTTTTCAAGGATAGATCTGTAAGTTTATTATGTCGGGTATGGATAATATCTATCATTTCATTTAGTTGTATTGGTGAGAATAATTGTGGAACTTCCGATTCAAACCTGAAAGTGCCACTTTCTACTGCCGATTCAAGTGTTTGTTGTACCAAAACCGTATCACTTTCTGGCTTGAACACTTTTTCTGGTTCAACTTTAGAGGAGGATGTAGCAGAGTGAGGGGTAGACAAGGGACAACAACTTACCAAAAAACAAATCAAGACTAGAGTACAAATGAACAAGTGTTTACGCATCATCAAGTTTGTATGATGTTTAGATTCTATGAGATGGATTTGTATGAACGTTTTCATAGGCTTGTTTCAATTAATTGCTTTAGCTGCTTTAAAGATATTTATATGAAAATGAAAAATGGTTCTCTTTCCTCTTTTAAATTATATATATTCAATATTTTGACATCATCAGTGATTGTCTAAGGTGTTTGGTTGCATATAATATAAAAATGATACAACCTGTGATTGCTCTTATATAAATAGGTTAGCATGGTTTTAAGTGTAATATAATACTGTACTAGACTAAATCAGATTCTGAAGTTTTATTTTATTTCTTGGGACAGAAATAATCTACTTTTTGGGGACTAAGACTTCTTAAAAATATATATGTTTATAAACATGCAAAAAAAACTTTGGTTTAAGATAGACAAAATCAAATAGAAAGACTATATTTGTCAACCAAATCTGAATGCTATGGATCATTTTTTACCATATAAACTCAAAATTGCCCGTCAGATGCGTGGATTAAGTATGGAAGCACTCACCCGTAGGATGGGTGGGCTGGTTACAAAACAGGCGATTTCGAAATATGAGCAGGGGAGGATACAGCCTACTGCTAACGTACTTACTGCCTTATCTACCGCTTTGGATGTCCCCTTTTCTTACTTCTATAAGCAAGGAATTCGGATTGACTCGATTAATTTCCGTGTTGATTCTCGAGTACCGGCAAAGTCTTATGAACAGATGCTAGGCATTGCTCAAGACAAGGTAGAGCATTATCTGGACATCGAGGAATTGCTCGCTATTTCTACTTCTCATACTAATCCATTGAAGCAGCAGTTGATCAGTTCGGCTGAGGATGCCGAATCTGCAGCGGTGCAGTTGCGCACAGCTTGGCAGTTGGGTGAATTGCCCATCTTTTCTGCCTATGAGATATTGGAGAGCAAGGGGGTAAAATTGGTCGAATTTGAAGCTGGATACAAGCATGTGCTGGGATTTTCAGCATGGATCAACGAACAAATTCCGCTGGTGGTTATCAATCAGAGCGCCAACGACACTACGGAACGAAAACGTTTTACGGCATTTCATGAGTTGGGGCACCTGTTCTTGCAATTTCCGGAAGTAGTAACCGATTCTCAGCGTGAACGCTTTTGCAATCAATTTGCAGCTGCACTGCTTTGTCCGGCATCGGTTTTGCTCAGAGAGTTGGGCACGTCCCGAAAAGTATTGATGCTGGAGGAATTAATCAGTTTGCGTGGCCGGTATGGCATTTCGATTGCGGCTGCGATTCACCGTGCCAAGGATTTAGGTGTTATTTCTGATGCCTATTACAACAATCTGTTTAATTGTTACATACATAAAAACCCTTTGGAAACAGGATGGGGTGGATATCCTATCGAGGAACATACGGATCGTTTCGACAGACTTTTGTGTCGTTGTGTGGCTGAAGGCTATTTAACTTCCGACGAGGCTGCGCACTATCTCAAAAAGAAGCCCAAGGAGTATAAACGGAAATTGACTTTGTTATTGTAGGATTCTTCTAATAGATGTATACGATGAAAAACATGCAGATTATTTCGCACATTCGCAAGGAAGATTTGGCTATTCAGACCAACGAAGCACATAGTTTTGGTGTAGCTGAGCGAGCCGAATTTTTTACGCAAGCGTTAGGTATGCCCGGATGGGGAACTTTTTTAGGCCTGCTTCATGATAAAGGCAAGGAAAAAAACGATTTCCAGACTTATATTCGCTTGATGAATGAGTTGCCCACAGACTCACGTACTTATCAGGATAAGACGCATGCTTATGTAGGAGCCTTGTTGGCCAAACGACTGTTTCCGGTAGGTTACTTTTTTGTGGCTTATGCGCTAGCCGGTCACCATGCAGGAATGCCCGATTTTAATTCTTTGGAAGAGTTGCTGAAAAAGGACTTGCCCGAAGAGGTGTCGTGGGACGGGCTTCCGGATGTTCCGTCTCCTCCTTCTTATCTTGAACAGATGCAACCGTCTGATTTAAATCATCTGTTCCGTTTGCTCTATTCGTGTTTGGTAGATGCCGACTATTTGGATACGGAGAACTTCATGATGCCCGGACAAGCGCGTCTTCGCAACAATCAAACCTCCTTGGCTGATTTGTTGCCCAAGTTAGAGGTTTATTTGCAAAATCTTGCAGAACGCAGTGCTGATACGCCGGTCAATCGTATCCGTAAGCAAGTGCAGGATGTTTGCCGTCAGGCTGCGGAACGTCCTTCTGGGGTGTATAGTTTGACGGTTCCTACAGGTGGAGGAAAAACGCTCTCATCGATTTTATGGGCTATGTTGCACGCCATTCGTCAGGGGAAGCAGCGAATTATCCTGTCCATTCCGTACACCAGTATTATTACGCAAACAGCTGCTGTGCTGAAGAAAATCTTTGGCGATGATCAGGTGTTGGAACATCATTCCAATCTTGCTGTTGACGAAACGGATGTATCGGATGAAACCGCTTTGCGCAAGAAACTGGCCACTGAGAACTGGGATTTTCCCATTATTGTCACTACCAATGTGCAGTTGCTTGAATCCATGTATGCATCTCATCCCTCAGCTTGTCGTAAACTGCATAATATTGCCAACAGTGTTCTTTTGTTTGATGAAGTGCAGACTTTGCCCGGCGAACGCTTGCAGCCCATTGTCGATGCCCTTCGCACCTATCAGCGCTTCTTTGGCGTTTCCTTGCTTTTCACCACCGCCAGTCAGCCTACGCTCGAAGGTGTTCGTCCCGGGCATCAAGCCGACTTGCTGGGATTTGAAAAGATTGAGGAGATAGTGCCTGCTACTTGGCATTTGCACGAGAAACTCAGACGTGTTCATTTGCATTTCTGTACGTCTCCCTTGACTTATCAGGAGATTTCAGAACAACTATTACAGCACCCTAGGGTATTGTGCATTGTTAATACACGCAAGGATGCCGGCGAGATTTTTTCGCACTTGGGAGAACCCGAGCCCGGTGCTTTGCATTTTCATTTGTCGCGCATGATGTGTGCCGAGCATTTGGATCACACATTGCATGAAATTAAGGAAGCATTGCAACGGGATGCTTCGACTCCCATCCGGGTGGTTTCCACCCAATTGGTAGAGGCGGGAGTAGATATGGATTTTCCGGTAATATACCGGCAAGAGGCCGGGTTGGACTCGATTCTGCAGGCAGCTGGCCGCTGCAACCGTGAAGGAAAACTGCCGGAATTGGGCAGGACGGAAGTCTTTCAGATAGAGGGTAGACGTGTACCCTTGGGAACCTTGAATTATGCCAATCAGGCACGGTTGAACATGCCAGCCCCGAAGGATTGGTTTTCTCCGGAAGCCATGAAGGATTACTTCACTCATTTCTATCATCAGATTCCTACTTTTGATAAAAAAGAAGAGGGTAAAGACGGATTGAAGTGGACGATGCAGGAACTGCTTTATTCGGTTAAGAAACTGATGTTCGATACAGCCAATCATGTCTTTCGGTTGATCGATAGTAAGGGTTATTCTGTAGTTGTTCACTACGGAGAGAGCGATACCTTGATGAACCATTTGAAAAATGGAGTATTTGATCCTTTGCTTTTTCGAAGATTAAATCGATATGCCGTGCAGTTGAATGAGCATGATTTCAAGGCTTTTGTGGAGGCTGGAATGATTGAATCGGTTCAAGGGTTGTATTATCTTTCAGATTCAGCCCAATACCATTCGAGCGTAGGCCTTAAATTAGACAACCATTGGATTGATGAAATTTTAATACAATAATATATGGAATACACTGATAAGGAATATTGTTTGGAGGTATGGGGGCCGATGGCCTGCTTTACCCGACCCGAACTCAAGGTGGAGCGCGTGAGCTACGATGTTATTACACCGTCGGCAGCCCGTGCCATTTTTGAAGCCATCTTGTTCAAGAAATATGCCATGCGATGGCAAATCACCAAGATTGAGGTACTGAATCCTATCCAATGGATTTCGGTGCGTCGGAATGAAGTGGGAGCAGTGGCCAGTCCCAAGACAACTGCCCTTTATGTGGAGGAAAAACGTCAGCAGAAAAATTCACTGATGTTGAGAGATGTTCGCTATCGTTTGTGGGCTAAACTGATATTCATTCCTGTCAATGCACGTCCTAAAGCAGCTTTTGTGAAACATGCACCAGACAAGAGTGAGAACCCGATGAAATATTACGAGATGTTTGAACGAAGAGCCAAACACGGCCAGTGCTTTACACAGCCTTATTTAGGTACCCGTGAATGTTCGGCTTCGTTTCGTTTGGTACAACCCGAAACCGAGACACTGGTTCCGGCGCTTTCGGCAGGGCAAGGCGGAAATCGTGATTTGGGAATTATGCTTTATGATATGGATTTCAGTCAGCCGAAAAACATCCAGGCATTGTTTTATCGGGCCGAAATGAAAGAAGGCGTTGTGTCTGTACCACCTTTAAACAGTGAGGAGATTTTACGATGATACTGAAAGCTTTATATGATTATTACCATCGCTCGGATAATTTACCCATTCCGGGCATGGAGGAAAAGGAAATAGGCTTCCTGTTGGTCCTTACGAAGGAGGGACAGTTCGTTCGTATGGAAGACTGTCGTGTGGACAAGAATCATGCCAAGAGCTATTTGGTGAAAAAACACGTCAATCGTACTAGCGCAGTTGCCCCTAACTATCTGTATGACAATGCAGCGTATGTAATGGGTTTTTGTGATATGTCTAAGGTGAAAAAAGAAGCTGACAAGGAGAAAGAGGAAAGCAAAACAATCAACTGTTTGGAAGATTTTAAGAAAAAGATCCATTCGATTGCATCTGTATTTCCTGAGAATGAGTCATTACGTGCTGTTTTACATTTTTATGAGCAAAGTCGGGAGGATATTTTGGAACAGGTAACTCAGGATCCTCTTTGGGAAGACATTGGAAAATGCCTGTCTAAAAAATACGCTACTTTTTCTTTCCGTATCGAGGGAGATTTGGAAATCGTAGCTGAACAAAAATCTTTACTTCAATTGGATACTAAAGAAGAAAAGGACATTGATCAGTCTATGTGTTTGGTTACAGGAAAATATGGTTCGTTAGTGGAAACAACCACTGCTACGATGATTCCTGGTAGTCAGGCTACTGCCAAGCTCGTAGCCTTTCAAGTTAATTCGGGTTACGATTCGTATGGTAAGAGCAAATGCGGCAATGCCCCCATTACGAAAGAGGCTGAATTTGCTTATACAACAGCCTTGAATGCACTGTTGCAAAACGGTTCCCACAACAAATTTATGCTAGGTAATCGTACCTTCGTATTTTGGGCTTCTAACCAGGGTGAGGCGGCTGTGCAGACTGAAGAAAGTATTTTTGACCTGCTTGGATTTTCGGAAGAAGGTAAGGATGATCCCAATGCGCATATTTTGAAGGTGAGGAAGGTTTTTGAATCAATCTATTCCGGGGTTTTGCACACCGGATTAGATGACAAATTCTATATCTTGGGGCTGGCGCCGAATGCCGCTCGTATTGCTGCTGTTTATTGGTCGGAAACTACGTTGAAGGACTTTGCCGCTAAGATTTTGGCTCATTTTGAGGATATGGAGATAGTTGATACGCGCAAGAATCCGAAGCCCTATCAGGGTGTTCGTGAGATGATTTCCAGCGTGACATTGGGAGGAAAAGTTTCAGATGCTACACCTAATCTACCCGAGGCTGTAGTACAGAGCGTTTTTCAAGGAATTCCGTATCCATACACGCTTTATTCTTCTTGTATCCGGAGAATCCGAGCAGAACAGACACTGACTGTTCCAAGGGTAGCTATTATCAAGGCCTATTTGAATCGTTTGAAAGATCAATCATTTAAAAAAATAGATACTATGTTAGACAAAGAAAACAACAATCAAGGCTATCTCTGTGGCCGTTTGTTTGCTGTTCTTGACAAGATTCAGGAAGAAGCAAACAACTTGAATACCATTCGTGAGCGTTATTTGAATGCCGCCAGTGCAACACCATCAGCGGTGTTTGCTACCATATTGAACCTTTCTAACCATCATACTGAAAAGTTGAATGACGGACGTAAGGTTTTCTTCGAAAAGCTGAAACAGGAAATCTTCTCCAAACTCTCGGCCGATGGTTTTCCGTCTCATTTGGATCTTCAAGATCAAGGACGTTTTTTCGTGGGATACTACCATCAGCGTCAGGATTTTTTCATAAGCAAGAAAGAACAAGAATAATCAACTAAAAATTTTTATACAATGGCAACTTTAAAGAATAGAATTGATTTCGTTTATATGTTTGATGTTCAGGATGGCAATCCGAACGGTGATCCAGATGCAGGTAATCTTCCTCGTGTAGATGCTGAAACCGGTAAAGGTTTGGTTACGGATGTGTGTTTGAAGCGTAAGGTGCGTAACTATGTGCAGATAGCCAAGGCAGGTGTCTCAGGGGATGATATCTTGGTTAAGTCGAAGGAAATCTCGGGTGAAGAGGTTTTCATCAACCGTGAAATCCGTAAGATGTATCAAGAAGATCTAGGCATCGATTTGAAAGCAAAGGAGAAGGCTCCTGCTGATAAGGTAGCTGCGGGAAGAATGGCTATGTGTCAGCGCTTTTTTGATGTGCGTACGTTTGGTGCGGTTTTGTCTACTGGAGCCAATGCGGGTCAGGTACGTGGTGCTGTCCAGATGACTTTTGCCCGTTCGACTGATCCTATTGTATCGGCTGAACATGCCTTGACTGTGTGTGCCGCTCGTGATGAAGATAAGGCCTATGATCTACAGGTAGGTATTCAGGGACGTAAGGCAACGGTACCGTATGGATTGTATGTATGTCATGGTTTTATTTCAGCCAATTTGGCACAGCAGACTGGCTTTTCGGAAGAAGACCTGGCTCTTTTCTTTGAAGCCCTTAAGAACATGTTTGATCATGATCGTTCGGCTGCTCGTGGCTTGATGAGCGCACAGAAATTAATTGTGTTCAAGCATGAATCTACTTTGGGTAATGCGCCAGCCAATCAATTGTTTGATTTGGTACAGGTTACCAAGAAGGAAGGAGTTGTAGTGCCTCGTTCATTCAGTGATTATGAAGTAACTGTTTCAGCTTGTCCCTTCCAGGGAGTGTCTGTAGAAGAATTGATCTAAGACTTCATTCTACTTTATATGCATTACTCAGAAGAAGATATGCTCCTATTGTCGGGGATTCAACACTATGTGTTTTGTCCCCGACAGTGGGCATTAATTCACCTTGAACAGCAATGGGAAGAGAATGTACTGACTATTGAGGGAATGTTGCTGCACGAACATGTAGACAATCCTTCCTACCGTGTAAAGCGAGGGGATCGACTGACGCTTCGTAGAGTAGCTATTGCTTCCAAAACTTTAGGTTTAAATGGACTTTCAGATGCCATAGAATTGTTACCGTCAGATACGGAAGAGAATGCCATGGTTCATCCTGATTATCCAGGGTTTTGGAAACCTGTTCCTGTTGAGTATAAACGAGGGCGTAGCAAACCGAACCGTTGTGATGAAGTGCAAGTGGCGGCGCAGGTAATTTGTATGGAAGAGATGTATGGAATTCACATTTCTAAAGGAATGATTTTCTATAACGAAGAAAAAGGAAGGCAAGATGTTTTAGTGGATGATGAACTTCGTCGGTTTACCCAACAATGCGCTGATGAAATGCATCGGATTTATCAAAGCGGTGTTACTCCATCAGCTTCATATGGTACACATTGCAAAAGTTGTTCTCTTTATGATCTTTGTGTTCCTTTATTAGGTGTCAAACAAAGTGTCCAGGACTATTTAACCAAGAATCTATATGAGGAAACTCCTTAATACTTTATATGTAACCACACCAGAATCCTATTTATCGAAGGATGGAATGAATGTGGTAGTTTCTGTAAATCAAGTGGAAACTTTTCGTATTCCAATCATAAATATCGAACAGATTGTGACTTTCGGTTATATGGGAGCCAGTCCTGGCTTGATGAAATTGTGTGCAGACCATCATGTATCTCTTACTTTTTTATCTCCTAACGGGCGATTGATTGGTCATTTCCAAGGTCCAATCAAAGGCAATGTGTTATTGCGTAAGCGCCAATATGAGTTGAGCAGCGATGAAGCATTTTCTTTACATATTAGTCGTCTTTTTATTGCTGCCAAAATTCGCAATTATCGTAGTATATTGCGGAGGGCAATCCGTGATAACGGACCTAATGCACATCTGGAAGCTATGGCTCGGTTGCTGGATCAGCGTCGCAAGCAGGTTTTGGATGCTACGAATTTCAATGTACTTCGTGGTTTAGAAGGTGATGCGGCCAATGCTTATTTTAGTGTGTTCTCTCATTTGATTCTTCAGCAAAAAGATAGTTTTCCTTTCGTGTGTCGCAACCGACGTCCTCCGAAGGATGCTGTCAATGCTATGTTATCGTTTGTTTATACTTTGCTAGCTAATGATACAGCAGCAGCATTAGAGTCAGTAGGCTTGGATCCCTATGTGGGCTTTTTGCATACATTGCGGCCAGGTCGCTGCTCTTTGGCATTGGATGTTATGGAGGAATTTCGCGCCTATATGGGCGACAGGCTTGTCCTATCTTTAATCAATAAAGGGCAAATTCATGCGAAGGATTTTATCATTCAGGGAGAAGATAGTATAACCATGACGGATAACGGGCGGAAAACCATATTAACAGCCTGGCAAACTAGAAAGAAAGAACAGATAATGCATCCTTATTTGAATGAGAAAGTTTCAGTAGGTTTGCTGCCTTATGTTCAAAGTCAATTGTTGACTCGCATGATTCGTGGTGATATCAGTGATTATCCAGTTTTTTTAATTAAGTAGTATCTGTTCGTTATGATGATATTGGTGACATATGATGTGGATACCACTACTCCAGAAGGCGCAAAGCGTCTTCGGAAAGTAGCTAAGGAATGTGTGAATTATGGACATCGAGTACAGAATTCTGTGTTTGAATGTGTAGTAACAGAAGTTCAGTACAAATTGCTGTATGATAAGATTCGTAAAATCATTCATCAAGAAAAGGATAGCATTCGTTTTTATTTCATGGGTAAGAATTGGGAAAGACATATTGTAACTTTAGGCAAGGATGATTCGTTGAATGTCACATCTACTCTTATTATTTAGTTGATGTGCGAACCTCATGCTGTACACAATATGTCAGTAGTTTCGCAAGGATTGGTAATCAATAAGATATATTTTTTTATATGCCATATGAAAGCCTTGTTGCGTTTTATTTTGTATATTCGCGAAACAAGTGTTGTAACGTGCATATATTTAATTTGTTCTAATAACAAGAGTCACCCTCTACGTGAGGGTGTGGATTGAAACTATCTGATTCTGCTTTTGCTGGTAGTCAAGACTTGTCACCCTCTACGTGAGGGTGTGGATTGAAACGTAGCATCTGCCACATGATACTGGTACATACAGTCACCCTCTACGTGAGGGTGTGGATTGAAACTCGTTATAAATTAGATATATACCTTTGCTTGGTGTCACCCTCTACGTGAGGGTGTGGATTGAAACGTGCCTTAATTCCGAAGCCTATTTGTACCCAAAAGTCACCCTCTACGTGAGGGTGTGGATTGAAACGGGTTAATTAACATGTTTATGCGAAGCCATGCATGTCACCCTCTACGTGAGGGTGTGGATTGAAACATTGTGATAGGGTCTAAGTATCCATCCGTCTTAATCGTCACCCTCTACGTGAGGGTGTGGATTGAAACCCGCATATATGTAGAACAACTTTTCGATGTTATGGTCACCCTCTACGTGAGGGTGTGGATTGAAACAAATCGGATGGGGTATTAATGCCCGAAGAAAGATGTCACCCTCTACGTGAGGGTGTGGATTGAAACACGATTACGCATCTTTAACATAAGCCGATGTAAGTCACCCTCTACGTGAGGGTGTGGATTGAAACTGATGCCTCTGAGGCTGTTATCGCTGGAAAAGGTGGTCACCCTCTACGTGAGGGTGTGGATTGAAACTGATGCCTCTGAGGCTGTTATCGCTGGAAAAGGTGTCACCCTCTACGTGAGGGTGTGGATTGAAACCCGCTGCTGCATCTCCTAATACGTTAAAAAATCCGTCACCCTCTACGTGAGGGTGTGGATTGAAACATGTACCATGTCGCTAAGTGTTAGTAAGAATAATGTCACCCTCTACGTGAGGGTGTGGATTGAAACACCCAACAAATCTTGCCATCCTATTCCGTCTAAGTCACCCTCTACGTGAGGGTGTGGATTGAAACTAAAGAAAGCACGAAAGATTTAGAGATAATGGAGGTCACCCTCTACGTGAGGGTGTGGATTGAAACAGTGCATTATTGTGCATCTTTGCATTATATAGTGTCACCCTCTACGTGAGGGTGTGGATTGAAACCCGTTATAAATTAAATATATACCTTTGCTTGGCGGTCACCCTCTACGTGAGGGTGTGGATTGAAACTAGCGATAAGCCCTTAATGATACGCATTAATATGTCACCCTCTACGTGAGGGTGTGGATTGAAACGGTGGTGTTTTTATTAGTAGCTTTGCCGACGAAGTCACCCTCTACGTGAGGGTGTGGATTGAAACCCCCTGTCCGTCCACCTCCCCCACCCAGCCGCGGGTCACCCTCTACGTGAGGGTGTGGATTGAAACAACGAACTGGATCCGCACCTGGAATGGGAAGTTGTCACCCTCTACGTGAGGGTGTGGATTGAAACTTGCTTATTAGCATAGTAATTTTTAAAAATATCCGTCACCCTCTACGTGAGGGTGTGGATTGAAACAAATTCGGCAAGCTTAATTGGGGATGAATCCGAAGTCACCCTCTACGTGAGGGTGTGGATTGAAACATTTAATTTACCACTACCTTTCGCATCAACAGCATGTCACCCTCTACGTGAGGGTGTGGATTGAAACTTGGAAAAGGCTGTTGTTTTCCATTTCCAAGAATTGTCACCCTCTACGTGAGGGTGTGGATTGAAACTCCGTAAATATTATACCGTGCAAATGAATTCTACGTCACCCTCTACGTGAGGGTGTGGATTGAAACACTCCCTGCGCCATCAGTGAAGCGGTAAAATTTTGTCACCCTCTACGTGAGGGTGTGGATTGAAACAATGTACGATTAGAAGACTTCGACAACGCACAAGGTCACCCTCTACGTGAGGGTGTGGATTGAAACTACTTGTGACTCTTTATATTCACAATCATCTATAAGTCACCCTCTACGTGAGGGTGTGGATTGAAACTGAAGACTAAGAGCAGCAAACTCAGACATATGCTGTCACCCTCTACGTGAGGGTGTGGATTGAAACAACGGTGATTACATGATTTCTCAGCAGGGGGAAGTCACCCTCTACGTGAGGGTGTGGATTGAAACAACGAAAATCTACTCTTGAAGAATACCTTCGTCGTCACCCTCTACGTGAGGGTGTGGATTGAAACAGCCGGTTGGTGCAGTGTGTCACTTCGGCATACAGTCACCCTCTACGTGAGGGTGTGGATTGAAACCGCAGGTTTACGCCTTTTGCTCCGTCGTAATAAGGTCACCCTCTACGTGAGGGTGTGGATTGAAACAGTTACTGCTGGTGCTCAAACTATGTTGCAAGCATGTCACCCTCTACGTGAGGGTGTGGATTGAAACTCAGGCAAGGTCAGTCTTTTCAGTTCTTCCAGCGTCACCCTCTACGTGAGGGTGTGGATTGAAACTGCAAATGTATAGTTATACATATTCGGATTTATATAGTCACCCTCTACGTGAGGGTGTGGATTGAAACATCATTAAAGGAGGTGGTAGGCATTATCATTTTTGTCACCCTCTACGTGAGGGTGTGGATTGAAACAGAATCAGATAATTGTGATAGATTGCAATTAAATGTCACCCTCTACGTGAGGGTGTGGATTGAAACAGACTATATTGTTTTCAAGAATTGGTGGAGCAGCGTCACCCTCTACGTGAGGGTGTGGATTGAAACTACTTAAATGGAATAGAATATAACCTCGACCTCAGTCACCCTCTACGTGAGGGTGTGGATTGAAACAGAACTCTCAGAAGCACTAATAAGAGCGAGTCTAGTCACCCTCTACGTGAGGGTGTGGATTGAAACAACAACCCTAGGGCAATACGGTAAAAGAATTATAGTCACCCTCTACGTGAGGGTGTAGATTGAAACCTTTTGTTAACGGCTCCAGTAGCGAGGCTCGAAGAGGTCACCCTCTACGTGAGGGTGTGGATTGAAACTAAAACTGAATATATTAATAGAAATAAGCATAAAAGTCACCCTCTACGTGAGGGTGTGGATTGAAACACCATAGACATTAAATTTGCCATAAGCGTTAATGTCACCCTCTACGTGAGGGTGTGGATTGAAACAGAATCCTCTTGACACAAGCGGAACCCAGAGTCCGGTCACCCTCTACGTGAGGGTGTGGATTGAAACCATAACTATCTATATTTAGGTGAATCAGTAAAAAGTCACCCTCTACGTGAGGGTGTGGATTGAAACTGTAAATAAAGAAAGGATAGCTAAATCAACTGAATGTCACCCTCTACGTGAGGGTGTGGATTGAAACTGTAAATAAAGAAAGGATAGCTAAATCAACTGAAGTCACCCTCTACGTGAGGGTGTGGATTGAAACCAACAAAGTCTTGATAGTCTTTCCATAGTGTTCGTAAGTCACCCTCTACGTGAGGGTGTGGATTGAAACTTACCGTTAATGGGATCCATGCAGGAATTATTTGTCACCCTCTACGTGAGGGTGTGGATTGAAACAGCGGCGACCACATGATGAGCCAGCACGGAAGGAGTCACCCTCTACGTGAGGGTGTGGATTGAAACACCGCACTCGCCGGTATCCCCGCCATCACCAGTCGTCACTCTCTACGCGAGGGTGTGGATTGAAACCTGCTCCTAAGAATGGACAGGACGGTAAACCGGATGATGTTGTAGCTGAGTGAAGGGTGTTATCGGATTTGCATAATTATGAGACTTCATGAGTCGAATCATTTTGAACGTTTTTATAAACCTTACTAAAAGCTCTACCTGCATGCAGGTGGAGCAAATCTTTCAGATGGGAGCCCGGCTGCTTACAGTACGTTACCCCTACTCGATACTTTTCTGCATCTCCTCGGCCAGCGGAACATACCACTTTGTTACTTTTTCGGGCGTCGGTGTATGGGCTCTAGGGAAATGATAGACGGTGGAATAGTATGCCTGAAACAAGGATTCGTAGTGGGTTACGGTATCGTTTTCACCAAAGAGTCCCCATACGCAGTTGCACCATTCCGGACGACAGCCTTCAAATTGGGTGACCACCAGTTCAGCAGTAGCCGCAGCTATTGCCCACCAGCAGGGCGGGCCGTTCCTTTTCGCAGTAGGCATGCATCTGCTGCAGGGCAATTTTCGGATGCAGCGGAAGGTCCGGGGCTACTACATCGGCCAGGGGTTGGAGTGCTTCGCGCAAGGTGTCGGTCAGGGCACAATGGCCGGAGGCAAAAAATCCTTGAAAGAACAGAATTTTAGATTTAGTTTTCATGTCTTTTGTTTTTAAGTGAATATTCAAGGTACTTGGATTTAAATCCAGTGTAAATAATGTGATTATTAGGGAATAATCCTAAGAAAATATTCTTTTTTGAGGTCAATACAAGATATTTTCTTATATTTGTGAGAAGTGTAGGTTATGTACGTCCGGGAAGTGGACGTTGAGAATTTTAGATTCAGATGATGAACAGATTTGACATTGTAATAGAGCATCAGTCGCAAGTGGAGGAATTGATCCGATACTGGGGTTTTCTGCCTTTTTTTAAGAATACGATTCCAGGGTTTTCTATCGAAGAGATGACCCCGCCCAACTTGCTGTTTGGTGACGAATTTCTTCAGGGCCCCTGGGGATGGAAAGGACCGATTATTGCTAATTGGGAGTCGGCCTACGGTAAATTTTTCCGAGGGAAAGCCGGCTTCATCAGTTTGCATTGGCTACCTGATTTCATGAATTGGCGGCGTTCTCTCTATCCGCTTCTCAAACAACCTAAAGATGCCAGATGCATACTAGACGTGTTGCTGGAAAACGAGTCCATGATTTCCAGAGATCTGAAGAAAGCATCCGGCTTCACCTTGAGCCGTAAACGCAACGCATTCAATCCTAATGACCCGTCCAAGCCGGTAGTGAACAAGCGGAATAGCATGGCATTCGACTCGCTTATTGCACAGTTGGAAATGGGAACACACGTCTGCATAGCCGATTTTGAATATCTGATTTCCAAAAAAGGAGAACCTTATGGCTGGGGACTGGCCCGTTACTGCACGCCTGAAGCCATGTATCCGGATTTATTTCCTCTGAAAGAGCGGGTGGAGGGACGTACGCCCAGACAGTCACGCCAACGCATAGTGCAACATGTATGTAATCAGCTGCCCGATGTAGATAAGGCTCTTATCGAAAAACTGATTTAAGCCAGAGAGGATAAAAAATGTGGGTTAGCGTTAACCAACCCACATTTATTTCAACTATTTGGCATCCAAGGCCCTCTGTAACTGTTTCTTCATTTCATCCGCTCAGGGTTTTGCAACTTTGCCATTTTTACAGCACTCTTTCCAGAATGGCGCGTGCCACGGCACCGGTCACTTCACCGTTTTCGCCGTAATGGGCTCCGCGTTCATTGAAGCGACGTTCTATTTCTTCGATGGTCTCCATGCCGATATTTTCTTCGTGCAGACGGGTAGAGAGACCTAGCGAACGGAAGAAGGCTTCGGTCTTCTCAATGGCCTGGTCAATGCGCTCGTTGGCAGTGCCGGTGTGGATGCCCCAGATGCGTTCGCCGTATTGCAGCAGTTTGCTTTCTTTGGAGCGGCGAAGCCCATGCAAGGTGCCGGGCAGCACGATGGCCAGCGTGTTGCCGTGGGTCAGACCGTGCAGGGCGGTGAGCTCATGCCCTATCATGTGGGTAGACCAGTCTTGCGATACGCCCATGGCGATAAAGCCGTTCAGCCCCATGGTAGCCGAGAGCATAAAGTCGGCCATCAGCTGGTAGTCTTGTTGATTTTCCTTGATAAGAGGAGCTATCTCAATCAGCGTCTGCAGAATGCCTTCTGCCCAGCGGTCCATCACCCGGCTCTGTCCGGCCACCGTCATATACTGTTCCATGACGTGTACAAAGGTGTCGGCCAAGCCGCAGGCCACCTGATAGGGAGGCAGGGTAAAGGTTACTTGCGGGTCGAGGATGGAGAAGACCGGATAATTAGAGTAGAAAGCATACTTCTCTTTCGTTTCGTGACGGGAAATCACAGCCCCGTCGTTCATTTCCGAACCGGTGGCAGGCAGGGTAAGTACTGTGGCCAGGGGTACGGTGTGATGTACAGGCTGTCCGGCTTTCACCAACTCCCAGGCATCGCCCTCGTACAGCAGTCCGGCCGAAATCAGTTTGGTGCCGTCAATCACCGAACCACCCCCTACAGCCAGCAGGTAATCCACCTTTTCTTCCTTGCCCAAGGCAATGGCTCGGCGCAATGTTTCGATGGCAGGATTAGGCTCGATGCCCCAGAACTCTACGGTATAGTGGTGCTTCAGCGCATCTTTCACTTGCTGATACACGCCGTTTCTCTTCACACTTCCGCCGCCAAAGGTAATCATAATGCGCTTGTCGGCAGGAATCTCTTTCGATAACTGAGCAATCATCCCTTTACCGAGGATGAGCTTCACAGGATTCTGAAATATAAAATTATTCATCATGGTATACTTTAAATGATACGATATGTCAGGCTCCATTCCTGTTGCCCGCACAAAGTTACAAATCTATTGTGCAGTCCCGCTGCCCTGCCCCATATTTTTTTCACGCCGGTGGCCTGCCAACAATAAATCGGCTAGAAGCACGGCCGTTTCCCGTTCGCTTTTAGGGGCGTCTTTAGGCTTCCATGCCACGACAAACCGCACCGAAGCCGATTTTACCCCATATCCCCTTTCTTCCCATTCGGACAAGGTGTTTTGCATTTTCGATGACAACTTTGCCACCGGTTTGCCCGTTGAGCGGCTATATAAAAGAGTTTCACCATACACCAACGCGTCGCCCCCTCTCAAAGCCAGCACATCCTTTTTCCGGTCTTTGAAGAAGCCCAGATGGACATCTTTATGAGAGAGTTGAAGCAGAATCTCATCGGGCATCTCATATACCTGTCGGTCGGCAGAATAAGCCGCTGCACTTAAATGCTGGAAAACAGCCGTATTCGTATGGATAAACAAGCGACTTTTCGCGCGGGTAATTCCCACATAATACCGGTGCATCCGGTCATCATCCGTTCCATAATTATCGGATATAAGCATATACACATCATCAAACTCCCTTCCTTTCGCCTTATGTATCGTAGACACCACCACTTCGGCTTCCGACACATCACAAAAATCTTCCACCGAAGACTCGAACACAAATTCCTTAAAGTCCGTCAAATATTTAGAAGGGTTGGTCTGCTCAAACTGCTGCACACACCGCTTTAAATACCCCACACTCTGACTCTTGTCATACGCTGTAAAGGTTTCTTGTTTCGCTTTCTCCCACAGTTCCTCGGATATGTAAGGGGTTGTAACCCGATTACCGATGAACTTCAAGAAATACCTCACCTCCGCCATATTCCAGAAGCGCAAGCCTTCCATAGACTGTATCAGTTTGCAGTTTACCCCTTCCTTGCGCAAGAGGGCCATCAAGATAACCGCCTCTTCATTGGTTTGTGTAAGCACACACGCCGTACCCTTTCCCTTATGCCGAAGCAGGTTGGCTACCAGCGGCCGATACATATATTTCGATGCATGGTGAATCACCTCCACCGTCCCCTCCTCTTTACTCATAGAGATAATCGGCATACTCTTTATCCGTTTATCCATATTTTTCAGAAATCCGTTTGCAAAATCCACCAGCCTGCGCGCGCTGCGATAGTTCTCTGTCATTTCCACAAAAGTGCTTCCCGACATTTGGGTCAGGCGGTACATATAGCCGGAATCCGAGCCACGGAATCCATAGATATTCTGGTCATCATCGCCTACGGCTATTACACGCATTTCCTCGTTCACATCCATCAGAGCCTTGATCAATGCATATTCTTCGGCATTCATATCCTGCGCCTCGTCAATCACCAGTACCGTTTTCCCCAGTCTGTTCGGTTCCACCTCTCCCTGGCGTATCAGTTCCGAGGCCCTGGCCACCACATCCTTGGCATCCTCCAGATTTCCCATGCGCCCCAGCAAATCGAAGCAGTAAGAATGGAAAGTCTTTATTTCCACAAAATGGGCTGCGTTGCCTATCAGCTCCATAAGCCGCTGCTTGAATTCCGTCACCGCCGCCCTAGAAAATGTCAACATCAACAGTTGTTCATGCTTCACATCTTCCAGCAGAAGCAGAGAGGCCAGCTTATGCACCAGCACCCGTGTCTTTCCGCTGCCCGGCCCTGCCCCCACCACAATACAGCGGGATTCTTTATCCGAAATGATTTCCATCTGACGCTGAGACAACTGCCCGAACAACTGGCGGTATTTCTGTGGAGTCAGGTTGCGTTGTATCTCGTTGGCTCTGTCTCCCTTAAAATATTTGGCAATGAATTTCCTATAATCCATTTGAAAATAATCCTGCACATACTGCAAGGCAGCCTGATAATCCTTCACCATCAGATTGGCATACTCGCCTACAATGTGCACTTGCTGTATCTTCAACTTATAGAATTCATTGAGCATCCGGTAGTCGTCTTTCTTATAACTCAATCTGTTGTCTTTTATCCGCTGGATATTCATGGCGTTATACAACACCAGGAATCCGCCGTCCAGTTTCAGCGCACCGATTTTCGACAAATACAGCAGGGCTTCTTCCACGTCTTCCAACTGTGTATCGGCAGCAGTGCCAAACAGAGATTGAGGCCCCGATTGAATACTATTTAAAAGTTCCACTACAGAGAACTGTACAGCCTTGGCCGATTCGTTTTCTTTCACCGATTCTGCCGCCTGCTTATAGAGCCATTCCACGGCATAGCGGCTGATTTCCACCCGTTTCTCAAAACGTCTGAGAGTAGATTCCCGGTCTGTCAGGCGGATTATCTCCATCTGATGGGCCGTATTCTCTTTCTTGCGCACATACCCTTTGATGGTAAGGAAATACAACAAGGTTCGAATATCTTTCTCTTTCGACGTAGCGATACCATGATTCACTGCATTTTCATTCAACTGCTTACACGATATACGCAACGATTCGTCGGGAATGTCAGCCAGGATATACCGCTCCAGCCTGGCAAATCGCTCCAGAAGCGTCTGCGACCTGCGCTCCGAATCTCCGGCATCCTGCAGATAAGCTGATATATCCTTGCTGTCGGCCAGTATGCCTTCCTGACGCATACGGTCTACCACAGATACCACTTCTCTTTTGCTCAGCCCCAAAATATCCGCCAGGTAATCAATCCGCGATTCCGCTTCCGAGTCTTGAGCCTTGGTGATGTATTTCTGGGATATAAGCGACTTGATGATGCGCACGGCATTTTCTATCTCATCCTGGCCAAACAGCAGCGATGCCGATATGCGGTCTCTGGCCTCATCCACATTTTTCACCGTAATTCCGGTGGCATACACATGAGGCACATTGTTTCCTCTTATCAAATAGCCGGTTTGTTCCAGGGCGGCCAAGGCCGTCCGCACACGAGTTTCTATATCAGACACCGAATCATCCCACCCTGCCTGCCTGGCAATCTCCAGTGCCGAGCAACTGACCTTCATGCGATACTTGGTAAGATACTTTACGGCCTTCCACACCTGCTGTATCTCGCTGATACTAAGTTTGGTCTGATTCAGCAATACAAAATGCTTATCTAAATCATTGTCGCCATACAGCACAAAGCAGCGCGCATTGAGTCCGGGGTCACGGCCTGCCCTGCCTGCCTCCTGCACGTAGTTCTCCAGCGAATCGGATATATCATAATGCACCACAAGCCCCACATCTTTCTTATCCACCCCCATACCAAAAGCCGAGGTAGCCACTATGATACGCACCTGGTCGCTCATAAAAGCATCCTGATTGGCATTCTTGTCGTCGGCCTCCATCTTGCCATTGTAGGGCAGAGCCTTATAACCGTCGCGAGTCAGCTTTACCGCCAGTTCCCCGGTGCGTTTGGTGCGCGACACATAAACGATTGTGGGGCAATCAGACTCAGAGACCAGTTCTCTCAGTTTGATGTATTTATCGCTTTCACTCTCTACATGAATCACCGAATAGTGCAGGTTGGTTCTGGAAGCCGTCGAGGCAAACAGTTCCAGATTCAGATTCAAGGTCTGCTTAAAATAATCACTGATGTCCTGCACCACTTTTTGCTTGGCCGTAGCTGTGAAACAAGACACCGGTATAGGGTCTTTGCATTTCTTCATCTCCCGGTATCTCCGGATAAATTTCCCTATGTACAGATAATCCACCCTGAAATCTTGCCCCCATGAGGAGAAACAATGCGCCTCATCTATCACAAATCTGGCTATATGGCGTGCCATCAATATTTTCTCGATGGTTTTAGAGCGAAGCATCTCCGGAGATATATACAGCAGGGATGCTTCGCCCTCTTGCACCCGCTGTATGGCTAGTGCCCTGGAAATGGGGTCCAGCATACCATTGATGGTTACGGCATCGGTAATGCCTCGGTCGGCCAGGTTGTCCACCTGATCTTTCATCAACGACTGCAAGGGCGAAATGACCACCGTAAGCCCATGAACCACACGTCCGGCCATCAGCGCAGGCAATTGGAAAGTCAGCGATTTGCCGCCACCGGTGGGAAATATAGCCAAAAGAGACTTGCCATGCACAGCCGCCTGAACCGCCCTTTCCTGCAACGGCTCGCCCTCGTACGTACGGAAATGGTCGTAGCCGAAAAAGAGTTTAAGATTGTGGTGTATATCCAATTGTGTATCACAGTAATCACAGCCCCCGCTACAGGCAGTATGCCGCAAGAGCTTTACTATATATTCCACTTTCGGATAATTATACAGCACCCATCCGGGAGTAATGGAACGGGGATCGGCAGTATCTATCAATGCCAGCGCATAAGCCAACTCACAGGGGGATTCCTTACACAATGCAGGGAGGTCTGCATGGCGGCAGATTTTTCCGGCATAGTGTTCTGCTATCCGTTCTGCCACCCCATGTTCTGCATACGCTGCGTTGACCAGTCTGAGGAATCCGTCGAATTCTTTCCTGCCCTTCAGCAACGATGCAAACAGCAGGCGTTTTTCTTCCGGCCATGCATTCCAACGTGCCATTTCATCCATCAACAAGTCTTTGGCTTTCCGGCAGTCGTTCACAGGATTATTCATCTGTTCGCTTACCAGCTTGTCGTCCTTCAGCAGGTGGTGATAAGGGTGTTCGGGAAACAGCAGGGGAGAAAGGTAAAGCGTATCTACCAACAACCATTTGCACGGACGGTCTGCAAACAGATATGCCGCATCGTGATGAACGATGTTATGTCCGCAGATATAGTCTACAGGGGTCAAAAACGCAAACAGTTCTTCTTTCGAGCATTTATGAAACGTGGCATCATCGTCTCTGAGTGCCCCTATGTCATGAATTTTACGATCGTTCACCCCCACTTCCACATCTACTATGGCAAACCTGGGGGTACTGCCCGGCGAAGCGGCAGCAACAGAAGTAACCGCATCTGTTTTATCTACGTTTTTTCTGAATCCTATGAGCTTGCTCCATATTGACATAGCTTCAATATCTTTTAGCTGAAATTAATTTATGCAATATTAGCAAAATTTATCATGCAAACCAATTCTTTTTCGGTAATTTACGGAATATATATACATAAAGCCGAACAAGAAGAAGGATTTCCGGCACCCCCTCTCCGCCTCTCAGCCGCTACAGGCCCGTATCAGCCCCGTAACTTCTCCGTGCAGAGGTGCCTCTGGCTGGGAAAGCTACGGAGCTGTTGCGCTTCTGTTCGGGCGGGGAGGCAATTCGCAGGGGCATTATTTTTGCAGTCTGAGAAAATCCATTATTTTTGCCTGCAAGAAGAAGCGGGATGCAGACGCCCGCTGCTGAATAAACCCTTAAAAACAGCATATACCATGAACAGAATTTGTGAACTATTTGGAATACAGTACCCCATCATCCAAGGGGGTATGGTGTGGTGCAGCGGATGGAGACTGGCTGCTGCGGTGAGCAATGCGGGCGGATTGGGACTGATAGGTGCAGGCTCTATGCACCCCGACACGCTGCGCGAACATATACGGAAATGCCGGGCGGCTACCACAAAACCCTTTGGCGTGAATGTACCCTTGATGTATCCGGAGATAGACCGGGTAATGCAGATTTTGGTGGAAGAAGAGGCGAAGATAGTATTTACCTCGGCCGGGAACCCAAAGACGTGGACTTCGTATCTGAAAGAGCGGGGCATCACGGTGGCCCACGTGGTAAGCAGTTCCAAATTTGCAGGCAAATGTCAGGAGGCCGGCGTAGATGCCATTGTGGCCGAAGGATTCGAAGCCGGCGGACATAACGGACGGGAAGAGACCACTACGCTCTGCCTGATACCGTCGGTAAGGCGGGCCACTACCCTGCCGCTGATAGCCGCGGGCGGTATCGGCACGGGAGAGGGTATACTGGCCGCGTTTGCCCTGGGGGCCGAAGGTGTACAGGTGGGCACGCGCTTTGCCTTGACACAAGAAAGTTCGGCTCATGAGGCATTCAAGCAATTGTGTCTGGGGCTGAAAGAAGGCGACACCAAACTGCTGCTGAAGAAACTCTCTCCCACCCGACTGGTGAACAGCAATTTCAGCAGGGCTGTAGAAGAGGCAGAGGCTCGCGGGGCTTCAGTAGAAGAACTGAAGGAACTGCTGGGTAAAGGACGTGCCAAGAAGGGAATCTTTGAGGGGAATTTAGAAGAAGGCGAACTGGAGATAGGACAGGTAGCGGCATTGTGTCATGAGATGCAGACAGCCGAACAGGTGATGCAGGAACTGGTGAAAGGGTACCGGGATGCCCGACTGCAATTACCTCAGAACTGGGAATAAACGGCTCGCAGGAAAGAAAAAAAGAGTGTGCCGAATACTTCTTCGGCACACTCTTACGTTTAATAAATGACGGTTAAAGCAATTTACTTAGCCAACACCAACACCAGTTCATTGTTGGCATTGTAGAAACCGATGTTGCCACCGGCCAATTTGCCAAAGCTCTTCACTTCGTTCAAAGCCTTCAACACACGAGTTTCTACCGATGAATCAGGGCAAGCCATCATCGTAGAAGCCACCTGCGGGAAAGAGATAGCTGTAGGATTAGCCTCATCGTACTCCACACCTCCGTTAATCAGATTGCAGCCGGCATGACCGTTCATGCGCTTGGCAGCTGCATCAAACTGCATGAAGGGCTGATTCTCCATGCCCGACGGGATAGCTTCGCCACCAGCCTGCACAATCATCCACTTACCGTTCAGGTCGGCCAACTTCACCGAAGCTTCGCGCTTCTGCAGCACCACTACCGGACGTTTTGACGATGCACACAGTGCTATCTGCCCTTTATCAAGCAGTCGGTATTTTTTCACCTTAGACAATGCTGACAGCACATTTTCTTCCACCGTCATATCCGGACACATCATACGTGTGCTACCCAAAGCGCCCAAGTCGATAGTACCCGGCTTGGCATTTACATCGAAACTGCCCATAATGCGGTTACAGCCGCTGTTACCATAGATTTTTCCACCTTTCGTATCAAATCCGATAAACGGAAATTCCTGTTCGGAAGCAGGCACTACGGCCGTACCGTTGATTTCAATAATGTTCCATTCACCGCTGATGTCGGCCAACACGGCAGCTTGCTTCGAAGTGCCACAAGATGACAAGCCTCCTACCAGGCTGGCCATACACAAAGAAACTAATACTTTTCTCATCGTTTTTTATTATTTAAGTTAAAAATACGGGGGCAAATATAGAGAAAATATAGTAATCGCAAAGCAATCGGTATTTTTTTACCGACAATTTTAATAAGTATTTAACGGGATTATCGCTAAAATGTGGAAATTATACCGTATATTTGCTTTCGAATAAATCTGAAAACGGGCTAATCCTTATAGAAACAGTATTACAGACCGTTTTTCAAGCCATGCATTTATAAACTATAAAACTAAAATAAACAAAGAAATGGGTAAAGTTCTTATTATCGGTGCAGGCGGTGTAGGTACCGTCGTGGCACACAAAGTAGCTCAAAATCCGGAAGTGTTTACTGAAATCATGATTGCCAGCCGCACCAAGGCAAAATGCGATGCTGTGGTGAAAGCGATTGGAAATCCCAACATACAGACGGCTCAAGTGGATGCTGACAGTGTGGAAGAATTGGTAGCACTGTTCAATAGCTTCAAGCCGGAAATCGTTATCAACGTGGCACTGCCTTACCAGGACCTCACCATTATGGAAGCTTGTCTGCAAACGGGAGTCAACTACCTGGATACAGCCAACTACGAACCGAAAGACGTTGCTCACTTTGAATACAGCTGGCAATGGGCGTACAAGAAACGCTTCGAAGAGGCCGGACTGACTGCCATCCTGGGATGTGGATTCGACCCGGGCGTAAGCGGCATCTATACGGCTTATGCTGCCAAGCATCATTTCGATGAAATACAGTATCTGGATATTGTGGACTGCAACGCAGGTAATCACCACAAGGCGTTTGCCACCAACTTCAATCCGGAAATCAATATCCGCGAGATTACACAGAACGGACGTTACTACGAAAACGGAGAATGGGTAACTACCAAACCGTTGGAATTCCACAAGGATTTGACGTATCCGAACATCGGACCGCGCGACTCTTACTTGCTGTATCACGAGGAACTGGAATCATTGGTGAAGAATTTCCCCACCATCAAGCGTGCCCGCTTCTGGATGACCTTCGGACAGGAGTATCTTACTCACTTGCGCGTAATTCAGAACATCGGTATGGCCCGTATCGACGAAGTGGATTATAACGGTATGAAGATTGTTCCGCTGCAGTTCCTGAAAGCTGTATTGCCCAACCCGCAGGATTTGGGCGAAAACTACGAGGGCGAAACTTCTATCGGCTGCCGTATACGCGGTATAAAAGATGGCAAGGAACGCACGTATTATGTATACAACAATTGCAGCCACCAGGAGGCCTACAAGGAAACAGGCATGCAGGGTGTGAGCTACACCACCGGTGTACCGGCCATGATTGGTGCCATGATGTTCCTGAAAGGATTGTGGAAGCGTCCGGGTGTATGGAATGTAGAAGAGTTCGATCCGGATCCATTCATGGAACAGCTCAACAAGCAAGGATTGCCCTGGCATGAAATTATCGACGGCGACCTGGAACTGTAATCATATTCATTTAAATTCCATACCACGTGAATATAGGAGACAAGGCCCCGGAAATACTGGGCATCAACGAAAAAGGAGAAGAAGTACGACTCAGTTCGTATGCCGGCAGAAAGGTGGTACTTTACTTCTACCCTAAAGACAGTACATCGGGATGTACAGCACAAGCCTGCAACCTGCGCGACCACTACAGTGAGTTGCGCGAAGCAGGCTATGAGGTGATTGGCGTAAGCATCGATAGCGAGAAATCGCACCAGAAGTTTATCGAAAAGAACCAATTGCCCTTTACGCTGATTGCTGATACCGACAAGAAGCTGGTGGAGCTGTTCGGCGTGTGGGGAGAAAAAAGTATGTATGGCCGCAAGTACATGGGCACGTTCCGCACCACTTTCCTGATTAATGAAGAGGGCATCGTGGAGCGTATCATCGGTCCGAAAGAAGTGAAGACCAAGGATCATGCGGCGCAAATTTTAAAATAATGCAGTATGGCTAAAAAAGACGAACTTAATTTTGAAGGAGACAACGTGGCTGCCAGCGAAAAACTGAAAGCGCTGCAAGCGGCCATGGACAAGATAGAAAAAAGTTTTGGCAAAGGTTCCATCATGAAGATGGGCGATGACCACATCGACGAGGTGGAGGTGATTCCTACAGGCTCTATCGGCTTAAACGTAGCATTGGGCGTAGGCGGCTATCCGCGCGGACGTATCATCGAAATCTATGGCCCAGAATCTTCCGGTAAGACTACGCTGGCCATCCATGCCATAGCGGAAGCTCAAAAGGCTGGCGGTATCGCTGCATTCATCGATGCCGAACATGCTTTCGACCGCTTTTACGCAGCTAAGTTGGGGGTAGACGTAGACAACTTACTGATTTCACAACCCGACAACGGCGAGCAGGCACTGGAGATTGCCGACCAGCTGATCCGTTCGTCTGCCATCGATATCATCGTGGTGGACTCGGTAGCTGCACTGACTCCGAAAGCTGAAATCGAAGGAGATATGGGTGACAACAAGGTGGGATTGCAGGCACGACTGATGTCGCAGGCATTGCGTAAGCTTACAGCCAGCGTCAGCAAGACACGCACCACTTGTATCTTCATCAACCAGCTGCGCGAGAAAATCGGTGTGATGTTTGGCAACCCCGAAACGACCACGGGTGGTAACGCGCTGAAATTCTACGCATCGGTACGCTTGGATATCCGTCCGGGCACGGCTATTAAGAACGGCGACGAGGTGCTTGGTAAGCAGACGAAGGTGAAGGTGATCAAGAACAAGGTGGCTCCTCCGTTCCGCCGGGCTGAGTTCGACATCATGTTTGGCGAGGGTATCTCAAGAGCGGGTGAAATCATCGACTTGGGTGCCGAACTGGGCATCATCAAGAAGAGCGGTTCATGGTTCAGCTACAACGATACCAAGCTGGCACAGGGTCGTGATGCAGCCAAACAGGTGATTCTGGATAATCCGGAATTGGCCGAGGAACTGGAAGGACTGATCTTCGAGGAACTGAAAAAGGAACAGTAAACGGGGAGAAAACATCGTTTACATCAAGATAAAATAGGTGTGGCTCGCAGGGGCTTCACCTATTTTTTTTTGCACGATTCCCGTAACCGCATGAACCAAACCTAACCGTAATTGTTAGAAAGATACATTCAGTCGCTGAAAAAGAATGCAATACGGCTGAAAGCATGAAACGAACTAAACCTAATAATAAACTTTTAAGTATGAAAAAATTAATGTTAATCGCCTTGTTGATTACAAGTGCAGGACTCTCTGCCAGCTATGCGCAGAGCAGTAACTCAAGCAGGCATGCCGAACGGAAGGCGCAACGTGATGCCGAACGTGCACAAATGAAAGCACAGGAAGCTGCCGAAAATGCGGTGTCGTATGAAGATGCAGTACAAGCGCTGAACAACCGTAAATTTGTATTGGAAGCCGATCAGGTAATCTTCCGGAACGGACAATCGGCGTTTGTAACCTCCAACACCAATTTTGTATGGGTCAATGAAGAAAAAGGTACGGTACAGGTGGCATTCAATACGGCCTACCCCGGTCCGAATGGAATAGGCGGCATTACGGTAGACGGCAGCGTATCTGATTTCAAAGCCACCACAGACAAGCGAGGCAACATCAACTGCCAGTTCAGTATTCAGGGAATCGGAATTTCTGCTCAAGTATTCTTATCGCTTACGAACGGAGGAAACAAGGCCAGTGTAGACATCAATCCAAACTTCAACGGAAACACCATGACCTTAAGCGGTAAATTACTGCCGCTGAACCAATCGAGCATTTACAAAGGCCGAGCATGGTAGCCTGAATAAGCCCCATACAGTTTTACTATATATATATTGCTACACCGCCACCCTGCGTGCCTCGATGCATTCAGAGTGGCGGTGTTCTATTATCTCAACTACTAATCAGCTTATTTATAACGTTTGTAATCGGCTACAAAACCGTCTTTCATCCAACGGGCCAGGGCTTCGCGATTGGAATCTATCACAAAACGACGCTGGTCAAAAGTGTTCTGAATATTTCCCAGTTCCACAAATAATGCCACAGGAGTAGCATTAAGCAACACATATAGCCCCCGCTCACTGACGGTACCTCGGAAGCCACGATTGGGCTGATGACGACCGTACTTCGACTCAAACGTACGCTTCATGGTAGTGGCCAACCGCTCACCCTGCGCACTCTTGGGAGCATGATAAAAGAAGACATCGGTTTGTGCCCTTCTGCTACGACTGTCTACATGCAGGAAAATAGCCCGACAATATTTATAACGCTGCCGGTCTTTTTTGTAAAGATTATTAATAGCTGTACACCGTTGCTGCAGGCGTGCCGTTTGGTTCAAAGGAATCGGACTGCCCATGCAAGTCTCTCGTTTGCTGTTCTTCAGATAAGCATCGTCGCGGATACCGTCTTTGGCATCTTGTATAATGATGTGTACCTCGGCTCCTTCGAGCAGCAGTTGACGAGCCAGACGAAGAGCCACATCGTAGGCATACTCATCTTCATGCAGTTTTTTATGCCCCATCTTGCCAATGGCACCGGGGTCGGGACCGCCATGACCGCTCACTACATAAAAGCAAGCCCCTTTCAACGATTGCCCTACGGGCTGAATTTCAGCCTGCTTTTTACCAAACAACGGCTCACGTACTACACGCTGCCCACCCGTTTGAGATGATTGTCTTGAGGAAGATTCCGCACCCTGCAACGGAGGTAATAAGTACTTTACTCCTATGCGCAACTCTTTCTTTCCGTGAAGTTTTTGCTTATTCATCTGCAAAAATGAACGGTAATATGTTTTGCTGGGCCTGCCATGACGCTCCAAAAACGTAGTGATACCCTCTCCTGGCTTTGGAGTAGCATATTGCTCTTGTGCGGACAAAAAAGTCAGAAAAAAGAAAATAAAATAGATAAAAAGATGAATCCGAATCATAAAATAATTTATTTGAGTACAAAATTACAATCTTTTCCTTATTTTTGCGATGAATTATCTTGCAGAAGGGAGTTAAAGCGAGTTAAAAAACTCATTATATAAAAGCCATAGAATTTCAGAATGGCATGGGTCTTACCTAGCTCCTCACTTCTATAATACTCGACAGACCTTGTTGAGTAAACTGCATAATGAAAATCTAAAATAGAAACAGTATGTCCAAACAATTTAAACCTGAAACCCTCTGTGTACAAGCCGGATGGTCGCCCAAGAAAGGGGAGCCGCGTGTACTTCCCATTTATCAAAGTACTACGTTTAAGTATGAAACCAGTGAACAGATGGCACGTCTGTTCGACCTGGAAGACAGCGGATACTTTTATACGCGCCTCCAAAATCCTACCAATGATGCCGTAGCAGCCAAGATTGCCGCCTTGGAGGGAGGTATCGCTGCCATGCTGACCTCGAGCGGTCAGGCTGCCAACTATTATGCTATCTTTAATATTTGCCAGGCCGGCGACCACTTTGTCTGCTCATCAGCCATCTATGGCGGAACTTTCAACTTGTTTGGCGTAACCATGAAAAAACAGGGTATCGACGTAACCTTTGTATCACCCGATGCCAGCGAAGAAGAAATCTCGGCTGCATTCCGTCCCAATACGAAGGCTCTGTTCGGAGAAACCATCTCGAACCCCTCGCTCGAAGTGCTCGACATCGAGAAGTTTGCCCGCATTGCTCATCAGCACGGGGTGCCCCTGATTGTAGACAATACCTTCCCTACCCCTATCAACTGCCGACCGTTTGAATGGGGAGCCGACATCGTGGTACATTCTACAACCAAGTACATGGACGGACATGCCACGAGTGTAGGAGGTGCCATCGTAGACAGCGGAAATTTTGACTGGGAAGCACATGCCGACAAATTCCCGGGACTCTGCACACCAGACGACTCTTATCACGGGCTGACTTACACCAAAGCTTTTGGCAAGATGGCCTACATCACCAAAGCCACTGCGCAACTGATGCGCGACCTGGGCAGCATCCAATCGCCTCAAAACGCTTTCTTGCTGAATCTGGGACTGGAAACACTGCACCTGCGCATGCCGCAACACTGCAGCAATGCACAAAAAGTGGCCGAATACCTGCAACAAAACGACAAAGTGGCGTGGGTAAACTACTGTGGATTACCTGGCAACAAGTATTATGAATTGGCTCAAAAATACCTGCCCAACGGTTCGTGCGGAGTTATTTCTTTCGGACTGAAAGGCGGACGAGAGGCTTCTATTCAATTCATGGACAGCTTGAAACTGGTTGCCATCGTGACTCACGTGGCCGATGCACGCACTTCTGTACTTCACCCGGCTAGCCATACACACCGACAAATGACTGATGAGCAACTCATTGAAGCAGGAGTAAGACCCGACTTAATCCGACTCTCTGTAGGTATAGAGAATGCCGATGACATCATAGCCGACATTGAACAGGCTCTGAATGCTTAAGCAATAATCTGAATAACAAGAACTTTAAATCAATAAAAAAAACAACCATATGGCAAAAGTAACGAAAGAAGCCGCTTTGCTCTATCATTCACAGGGCAAACCGGGGAAGATAGAAGTAGTGCCTACCAAACCCTACAGTACCCAATCAGACCTCTCGCTGGCTTATTCTCCGGGGGTGGCAGAACCCTGTCTGGAAATTGAGAAGAATCCGCAAGATGCCTATAAATATACTTCTAAAGGCAATCTGGTGGCCGTTATCTCCAACGGTACCGCCGTACTAGGCTTGGGAGACATTGGTGCACTGGCAGGAAAACCTGTTATGGAAGGAAAAGGATTACTTTTCAAAATATACGGAGGAATCGATGTATTCGATATTGAAGTCAATGAAAAAGACCCTGATAAATTCATTGAAGCCGTTAAAGCCATTGCCCCCACTTTTGGAGGTATCAACCTGGAAGATATCAAAGCCCCTGAATGCTTCGAAATAGAACGACGACTGAAAGAGGAACTGGATATACCGGTAATGCACGACGACCAACACGGAACGGCTATCATCTCTAGTGCCGGACTGCTGAATGCCCTCGAAGTGGCAGGTAAACGCATTGAAGACGTGAAAATTGTAGTCAATGGAGCAGGAGCGGCTGCGATCTCTTGTACCAAGTTGTATGAATCGCTGGGAGCTACACACGAAAACATCATCATGCTAGACTCTAAAGGAGTAATAACCAGCGACCGCGAAGGGCTGAACGAAACCAAACGTTATTTTGCTACAGACCGCCGCGACATCCACACGCTGGAAGAAGCCGTAAAAGGGGCCGACGTATTCTTAGGACTGTCGAAAGGCAATGTACTGACACAAGATATGGTACGCAGCATGGCCGACCACCCCATTGTGTTTGCCCTGGCCAACCCTGTACCGGAAATTTCGTATGAAGATGCCATGGCCGCACGACCCGATGTATTGATGTCTACCGGCCGCTCAGACTATCCCAATCAGATTAACAATGTAATTGGCTTCCCTTACATCTTCCGTGGAGCACTCGACGTGGCTGCTACCGCTATCAATGAAGAAATGAAACTGGGAGCCGTACATGCCATCGCAGATTTGGCCAAGCAGCCAGTACCCGATGTGGTGAATGAGGCATATCATGTAAACAACTTCACCTTTGGTCCGGACTACTTCATACCTAAGCCTGTAGACCCCAGACTGATTACCGAAGTATCGATGGCAGTGGCACGTGCTGCCATAGAGAGTGGTGTGGCACGCAAACCTATCGAAGACTGGGAGGCATACCGCCAGCACCTGAAAGAACTGATGGGCCAGGAAAGCAAACTTACCCGCCAACTATATGACACTGCACGCCGAAACCCACAACGGGTAGTTTTTGCAGAAGGTGTACACCCCAATATGCTGAAGGCTGCTGTAGAAGCAAAGGCGGAAGGCATTTGCCACCCGATTGTATTGGGCAACGATGAAGCGATTGAAAAGATGGCCAAAGAATTGGATTTGAGCCTCGACGGTATTGAAATCGTGAATCTGCGCCACCCCAATGAATCTGAACGCCGCGAACGCTATGCCCACCTGCTGGCAGAGAAACGTGCCCGCGAAGGGGTGACTTACGAAGAAGCCAACGACAAGATGTTCGAACGCAACTACTTTGGCATGATGATGGTAGAAACCGGTGAGGCCGATGCCTTCATCACCGGCTTGTACACCAAATACAGCAACACCATCAAGGTGGCAAAGGAAGTTATTGGTATACAGCCAGAATACAAGCATTTTGGCACTATGCACATACTTAACTCCAAAAAAGGTACATACTTTTTGGCGGATACCTTGATCAACCGTCATCCTGATGCGGATACCTTGATTGATATAGCTAAACTATCGGCCAACACGGTACGATTCTTCAACCATACCCCTGTCATGGCTATGCTCAGCTATTCGAATTTCGGAGCAGACTCTGAAGGAAGTCCGGTAAATGTACACACAGCTGTGGACTATATGCAGCGCACTTACCCGGAACTAGCCATTGACGGAGAAATGCAAGTAAACTTTGCCATGAACCGACAGATGCGCGATAAAAAATATCCGTTCAACCGACTCAGCGGTAAAGATGTAAATACCCTGGTGTTCCCTAACCTCAGCTCGGCCAATGCCGGGTATAAATTGCTGCAAGCCATGAACACCGACATGGAACTGATAGGCCCCATCCAGATGGGTCTGAACAAGCCGATTCACTTCACCGACTTTGAAAGTTCCGTGCGCGATATTGTCAACATCACGGCCGTAGCAGTAATCGATGCCATCGTAGCCAAGAAAAAAGCCTGCCAATGTGAAGACATCTGATTATGAAGAAAAAACTCTCCAGAACACAAATTATCTGCATAGTGCTGCTTTGGGCAGCACTATGCTATTTAGTATTGGTAAATGCCGAACGCATTGATGGCCCAACGGTAGTTACACTGCTACTGTCGGCTGCATTTGTATTCGTTCCCGTATACCAGTCCATCAAAAAGAAAGATAATGCATAAAAACCTATCTTTTTATTCCTAATCAGATATAAAAAATAACAAATTTGATATTTTTATCCACTTTTTCTTTATATTCTGCTTGCCAGTACAATTTTTATATGTACTTTTGCAACGAAAATAATTGAAATCGATTATACAACCCTTATAAAAAGAAAAGATTATGAACGCAGCCAAGGTATTAGAAGACTTAAAAAGACGTTTTCCCAACGAACCCGAGTATCACCAAGCCGTAGAAGAAGTGCTTAGCACCATTGAAGAAGAATACAATAAACATCCGGAATTCGACAAGGCCAATCTGATAGAACGCCTGTGCATTCCAGATCGTGTATACCAGTTCCGCGTTACTTGGGTGGACGATAAAGGTAACGTACAGACGAACATGGGATACCGTGTACAGCACAACAATGCCATTGGTCCTTACAAAGGCGGCATCCGATTCCATGCTTCAGTCAATCTTTCTATCCTGAAGTTCCTTGCTTTCGAACAAACCTTCAAAAACTCACTGACCACTCTTCCCATGGGTGGCGGCAAAGGGGGTTCAGACTTCTCTCCGCGCGGCAAGAGCAATGCAGAAGTAATGCGCTTTGTACAAGCTTTCATGCTAGAGTTATGGCGCCACATCGGTCCTGAGACCGACGTACCGGCTGGCGATATTGGTGTAGGTGGCCGTGAAGTAGGTTTTATGTTCGGTATGTACAAGAAATTGGCTCATGAATTTACCGGAACCTTTACTGGAAAGGGACGCGAATTCGGAGGTTCATTGATTCGTCCGGAAGCTACCGGATACGGTAACATCTATTTCTTGCTGGAAATGTTGAAAACTCAAGGCACAGACCTCCAGGGAAAAACTTGCTTGATTTCTGGTTCAGGAAATGTGGCTCAATATACAGCAGAGAAGGTATTGCAAATGGGTGGAAAGGTATTGACTATGTCCGACTCTGACGGCTACATCTACGACCCGGAAGGTATCGACCGCGAGAAACTAGACTATATCATGGAACTGAAAAATCTCTACCGTGGTCGTATTCGTGAATACGCAGAACAATACCCAGGTGTGAAATATGTGGAAGGCGCTCGTCCTTGGGGTGAAAAAGCAGATATCGCACTGCCTTCAGCTACACAGAACGAAATCAACGGTGATGATGCCCGCCAATTGATAGCTAATGGCGTAATGGCGGTAAGCGAAGGAGCCAATATGCCTTCTACTCCCGAAGCTATCCGCGTATTCCAGGAAGCCAAGATTCTCTATGCACCGGGCAAGGCTGCCAACGCAGGAGGTGTGTCTGTATCCGGACTGGAAATGACTCAGAATTCTATCAAGCTGGGATGGAGTGCCGAAGAAGTAGATGAAAAGCTGAAGAGCATTATGAAAAATATCCACGCTGCTTGTGTACAGTATGGTACCGAAGCGGATGGCTATGTAAATTATGTAAAAGGTGCCAATGTGGCAGGATTCATGAAAGTGGCCAAAGCCATGATGGCTCAGGGCATTCTATAAGCCCCATACATCTGCCGATTGTTTCAATCAGGTCTATAAAAACTCTGCAAGCAGAAATGCACGCAGAGTTTTTTTTGCTATTTTTGCAGCCATTACTAAAGGCTAATAAAAATGGAAAATAAAGTAACTCCCATACTGCTTCTCACCGGTTATCTGGGAAGCGGAAAAACGACATTGGTCAACCACATCCTAAGCAACAGACAAGGTATTAAGTTTGCTGTCATCGTAAACGATATCGGTGAAGTGAATATCGATGCCAAACTGATTCAGCAAGGAGGGATTGTAGGGAAAAAAGACGACAGTTTGGTGTCGCTGCAAAACGGTTGTATCTGTTGCAACCTGAAAATGGACCTTGTGGAACAAGTAGCCGATCTGATGAAGCTGCAACGCTTTGACTATATCGTCATTGAAGCCAGCGGTATTTGCGAGCCTGAACCCATTGCACAGACCCTCTGTTCTATTCCTACTATGGGAGGCATATATACCCAATACGGTATCTGCCGACTTGACTGTATTGCTACTGTAGTAGACGCCCTGCGCCTACAAAGCGAATTTGACTGCGGAAACCAACTGAAACGTCGGAACATCGACGAGGAGGATATTGAGAATTTAATCATCCAGCAGATTGAATTCTGCAACATTGTGCTGCTGAATAAAGCTGACGAAGTGAGTACCGACGAATTGGCACGCATCCGACAAATCATACACACGCTGCAACCTGCTGCCGAAATCATAGAATGTAACTACGCAGAAGTACCCCTAAATAAACTACTCAATACACATCTGTTTCATTTTGAACGGGTGGCTACATCGGCCGGTTGGATTCGTGAAATAGAAAAAGCTGCTACTCCGGAAGAAGAATTCAGAGCCAAACATCCACACAGTCATCACGAACATACCGGACATGAGCATGTTCATACACATGAACATGAGGATGGCTGCCACGAACCTGGTCACCCGAAAGGATGTACCTGCCACCATCATCACGGAGGGAGCCACACAGAAGAGTATGGAATTGAAACTTTTGTATACTACAGACGACCAGCCTTCGATCTCCATAAGTTAGACCATTTCATAGCTACCCAATGGCCTAAAAACATCCTGCGCACCAAAGGCGTGTGCTATTTCAGCCACAATCGTGACATGTCGTTCCTCTTCGAACAAGCTGGGGTACAAAAGAAAATTACGGAAGCCGGCCTGTGGTATGCCACAGCTCCTGAACAAGACTTGATTGAGCTGATGAAACAGGAACCCGGGCTCTTACGCGACTGGGATGAGCAGTATGGTGACCGGATGCAAAAACTGGTCTTCATTGGCCAACACCTGGACAAGGAACAACTGATTCACGAGTTGGACAACTGTCTGGAATCATAATACCTCCATGGTAAACCACCAACTGTTAACTGACAGGAAAGACCGACAGTTTGACAGAAGGAGTATCCTATACAGACATTTTGGCATCACACTACCAAAAAACAGACAAGATGGCAAGGTATTTGTGACACATTTTTCTGTTTATAATAAAACAATGTGCAGGTGATGAAAGCCCAGGCAAACAAATGGAAAAAAAGAATAAAAAGCATCATGAATAATATGAACTCAAACAACGAAAAAGAATCCAAACAAGAAGAAATGGGAACGCAGAACTTGAACGCTGCATCTCAAGAAGAAGCTAAGCAGGAAGAAGACAACACTGCTCAGCAAGCATCTGTAAACGAGGAAGAAAACGCCTTGTCAGAAGAAGAAAAATTGGCCCAGGAACTAGAACAGGCTAAGGCTGAAGTAGAAGATCAGAAAGATAAATACTTACGCCTCTCTGCTGAATTCGACAATTATCGCAAACGCACCATGAAAGAAAAAGCCGAACTCATCTTGAATGGAGGCGAAAAGAGCATCAGCAGCATTCTGCCTATTGTAGACGACTTTGAACGAGCATTGCAAAATATGCAGACCGCTACCGATGTGGCCGCTGTACGTGAGGGAGTAGAGCTGATTTACAACAAATTCATGACTGTATTGGAACAAAACGGAGTAAAAGTTATAGAAACCAAAGAATTGCCGCTCGATACGGATTATCATGAAGCGATAGCCATGATTCCGGCACCCTCGGAAGAACTGAAGGGAAAGATTATAGACTGCGTGCAAACCGGATATATCCTCAATGAAAAAGTGATTCGCCACGCCAAAGTAGTAGTAGGAGAATAACAGACCAAGCATTATGGAAAAAAGAGATTATTATGAAGTGCTGGGCGTACAGAAAAACGCATCAGCCGACGAAATAAAAAAGGCTTACCGCAAGAAAGCCATTCAGTATCACCCTGACAAAAATCCGGGAGATAAGGAAGCTGAAGAAAAATTCAAGGAAGCAGCAGAAGCTTATGAAGTACTGAGCAATCCCGACAAGCGGGCACGATACGACCAGTTTGGTCATGCCGGCATGAGTGGTGCAGCTGGTAACGGCGGTCCTTTTGGAGGCGGATTCAGCGGCAGCATGTCTATGGATGACATATTCTCTATGTTTGGCGACATCTTTGGCGGACGAGGTGGATTCGGCGGCTTTAGCGGAGACTTTGGCGGCGGAGGAAGCACAGCCCGCAGACAATTTAGAGGTTCAGACCTGCGTGTAAAAGTAAAAGTAAACTTGCAGGATGTGGCCAATGGCGTAGAGAAGAAATTCAAACTCAAGAAATATGTGCCTTGTCCTCATTGCCACGGCACAGGGGCCGAAGGTGACAGCGGTATGGAAACGTGTCCTACTTGTAATGGTTCAGGCTCGGAAATACGCACCCAACACACGATTCTGGGTACTATGCAGACCAGAGTGACCTGTCACACTTGTGGCGGAGAAGGTAAAATTATCAAGAACAAGTGTAAGGAATGTAACGGCGAAGGCATTGTGTATGGCGAAGAAGTAGTAACCGTAAAAATTCCGGCAGGTGTACAAGACGGCATGCAACTTTCCATGAAAGGCAAAGGAAATGCCGGTAAGCACAATGGAATTGCAGGCGATTTGCTAATTCTTATCGAAGAAGAACCGGATAAAGAACTGATCCGTGATGAAGATGATTTGGTATATAACTTATTATTGAGTGTACCTACAGCTACCCTCGGTGGAGCTGTAGAGATTCCTACCATCGACGGAAAGGTAAAAGTAAAGATAGAGCCTGGTACGCAACCCGGTAAAGTGTTGCGCCTGAGAGGAAAAGGACTGCCCAACGTACAAGGTTACGGCAAAGGTGACTTACTGGTAAATGTAAGTGTATATATCCCTGAAACACTTTCAAAAGATGAGAAAAAGCGCATGGAAGAATGGGAGAAATCAGAAAACTTTCAGCCCAACCCATCTATCAAGGAAAAGATTTTCAGAAAGTTCCGCAGCATGTTTGATTGATAGAGAATCTATCCATAAATCACAATCCCGACTCATGATACATAGGCCGGGATTGTTGTTTGGGGTACCCTTTGGCAAACCTAAATTCAAGGTGGTATCCCCATGAATAATCAAGTCTAGCTGGTTTTACGTTAATTCTCTCTTTTTTCTTTCTGTTACAGATGAATGTTTAATAAACAAATACCCCCCCGAAAAAGTTCAATGAAAAAAAAATAAATTTCATAAAACTTCCTCGAGGGGATTTATTGACACGGTCGTTCGTACAGAATCAGACCACATGCCCTATAAGTATCAATCTTCTACAATCAGTATTTAAAATTCTCTGATTTTACATATATATTATAACTTCCTATCGCCCCAGGCACTTCCGACTCCATACGAGGAAGATATTGATAACCAGATAAATTATGCTCCGTACCCAAATCGATAACAATGGCATGAGGGAAAGATACCCCCGGAGCAGTCTGCCAATAAGTAGATTCCTGAAGGTCGAAAGTCTTATCAGCCGATCGATTAACCCCCTTCATATCTTCACTATCAGCATACATCACCGTCCATGGTTCACGTGAAAGGCGTTCTCCGTTATCATTCAGCAAATACATCTCAGCGATAGCTGCTATATCCTTCCCATCAATGGCATCCAAGGCCTCGATGCATACATACCGGCCTCTTACGGGAGCATTAAATTTCACTTCCTGCCAGCCATTACCAGGTTGGAACACACCCGATGCTACAGGCTTCTCGCCTGCAAGAGTAAGATTTTGTCCTTTTTCCCGATGGGTCTGACGCTTTTTCACAAGAAGCTGGTCTAGTATTGGAGTTTTTAATCCCTCACTCTTAGCCTCTCTAGGACCCAGAATATCAAAAACTAAAATTTCATTTTGTCCTTTCTTCAACCAGCAGCCAGGCATGTAAAGAGTCTGTTGCGGACCAATTTCCCAAATGCGGCCCATAGGATGACCGTTTACATAGACAAGTCCTTTACCCCAAGTTTCAAAATTCAGGAAAGTATCCGATGGTTTTTTCACAGTAAAAGTGGCACGATATACCCCCATGGGTAGTCTCTCACCCTGTTTTGCCACTTCAGAAATCGGTTGGAATTTCATCGAAGCATACGTATCATAAGCATCTTTAATCGTAAACACTTCCCAGTTCTTTACATCATTTACCCACTTATGACCATCTATATCTACCGTCAAGGTAACATTCTTCGTAATGCCTTTAAAATCCTTTATAGCACGCCCAAAATTGATGCGTCCCATGGCCTCAACCAGAATATCCAATTGTGCTCCTGCTTTACAAGCCGGTATCGTGAGATTCTTTTCTCCATTACGACGATCTAGTTTGCCAATGTATTTCCCATCAACAAACACCTGAGCAAAATCATGCGGATCATTCACAGTCAACAATGTTGGTAAAGAAAGTTCCGGAAGCGTGGTACGATACAGGATAGAGCCAAATCCCTGGTCATACTCTTCCATCGTCTTAATATGAATATCCGACTTAGATGCCGGAAGATTACTCCATAAAGGAGCCACTTCTGTAAAATGGAATTCTTTAATGGCAATAGGCTTTATCGCCGCAGGCACCGGTGCCTGCTTTTCTCCATCCATATACTTGGCAAGAGTTTTACGAAGTTCCCAATACTTCGGTGTAGGTTGTCCGGATTCACTAATCGGAGCATCATAATCATAAGACGTTACATCCGGTGCAAATCCCGGAGAGTTAGCCCCTGCCCAATGTCCCCAGTTCGTTCCGCCATGAGTCATATACAAACTGAACGATATACCTTTTGACAACATCTCGTCAATACCTGCAATCATATCGGCTACAGGACGCGTTTCATGATTGGCCCCCCACTTATCAAACCATCCGCTCCAAAATTCCGAGCACATGAGCGGACTGTCAGGACGCACTTCTTTCAGTTTGGCAAATTGTTGGTCGATATTGGCTCCTGTTCCAAAATTCATGGTCCAAATAAGATCATCCAGGCCATTGTTCAAGAAATTAGATGACCAGTCACATTGAAACAAGGTAACATCTTTCCCGAAATTCTTACGAAGCATATCACGAATATTCGCCACATAGCGTTTATCTACACCATAAGAGCCGTATTCATTTTCCACTTGCACCATGATGATAGGCCCGTTATTTGTAATGGTAAGATCTCCTACCTGTTCGGCAAGCGCCTTTTGAAATTTATCCACACGCTCTATAAAAAACGCATCGTTTTCGCGCAAGCGAATATCCTTCTTCTTCAGTAACCACCATGGTAATCCTCCCATCTCCCATTCGGCGCATACATAAGGGCCAGGACGAAGAATTACTTTCATGCCATTCTTATCGCACAGTTCGATAAATTTCCGCAAATCATTCTGTCCAGTGAAGTCGAAACGGTCTTGTTCGGGTTCGTGTGCATTCCAAAATGTATACAGACAGACAGTATTCATTCCAAGAGCCTTACACATCTGTATACGCTGTTCCCAATACTCCTTTGGAATGCGAGGATAATGAAGTTCTGCTGCCTTCACCACGAAGGGTTTTCCATTGAGCAAAAACACACCGTTGCCCGCTTCAAAACGAGCATCCCCACTCCCATAAACACTGACCGGGGAATTTGCAGTACCCGACTGCAGTTCTCCAGATTTCATCTCCTTGGCATCGGCCCAACACACCGACGCCAACATGGCAAAAGCCATCGTTTTTCTTAACAATCTAATTGAATTCATCACATAAAGTTTTATTTTAGTCTGTTCTAATAATTCTCCTTCCATCAACAGTTATTTCTTAGTTATCAAAGTAGTAATGGAGCGTGGTAGAATAACCATACCGTTCAAATCGTTTCGTTCTTCTGTCCGGCTTGTTTATTCCAATCGTAAGTAAGATTATCTGTGAGAAAACATTCAGTTCTTGTGCCAGGCTGTATAGAACTCCTATCCCCTTGCTCTGCACTTCCGGCTCCTATATTGAACCGCCATATACTCAGCCCGATGCCTTCGGGATTACCTGATTCATCCATTTCAGAACTAAACAATAGCCGAGCTACATTGTCCTGCACCGATGCAGGCATTTTCCCTATTTGATGCATGCTCCAAGCATCGGAAGCACCAAAACAATCTATTTGCTGCTGGGTATGTAAAGGGTTTACAGTGAAGGTCTTTCCGTCATATGCCGAAGCAAACAGACTGACCAAGACACATCCGGTTAAAATAATCGTCTTCATTTTATTCTGCGTTCTTCATGTCATATTTTTAAATTCACATAAAGGCTATAAATAGAACGTATACGTGAATCTTTTGTTTCAAATCAATTCAATCATGTATCATTGAGCAAGCAAAAATACGAAACATCTCCGAAAAAACAATACCTCCCATGGAGTTTATTTATTTTAAATCTGCCTATAATATGAGCTAGTTTCTGTATCTTTGCACACCAATACATCAAATATTCTATTTCAATTATATGATTTCAATAGACGGACTAGCCGTAGAGTTTGGCGGCACCACCTTATTTAGTGATATTTCTTTTGTGATTAACGAAAAAGACCGCATAGCCCTCATGGGAAAGAACGGGGCCGGCAAAAGTACTCTGCTAAAGATTCTGGCCGGCGTACGCCAACCCACGCGCGGCAAAGTGTCGGCACCCAAAGACTGTGTCATTGCCTATCTGCCACAACACCTGATGACGGAAGACGGACGCACCGTATTTGAGGAAACAGCTCAGGCCTTTGCCCATCTGCATGCCATGGAAGCAGAAATAGAACGGCTGAACAAAGAATTGGAAACCCGCACTGATTATGAGAGTGACAGCTACATGGAACTTATCGAACAGGTGTCTGCACTCAGCGAAAAGTTCTATGCCATCGATGCCACCAATTATGAAGAAGATGTAGAGAAAGCCTTGCTGGGACTGGGATTCGTGCGCGAGGATTTCAACCGGCCCACCAGCGACTTCAGCGGCGGATGGCGAATGCGTATCGAACTGGCCAAACTGCTGCTGCAGAAGCCCGATGTATTACTGCTGGACGAGCCTACCAATCACCTGGACATTGAATCCATTCAATGGCTGGAAGATTTTCTTATCAATCACGGTAAGGCAGTGATTGTAATCAGCCACGACCGTAAATTTGTAGACAACATTACTACACGTACCATTGAGGTAACTATGGGACGTATCTACGACTATAAAGTGAACTATTCCAAATACCTGGAGCTGCGCAAGGAACGCCGCGAACAGCAGCAGAAAGCGTATGACGAACAGCAGAAATTCATTGCCGAAACCAAGGAGTTCATCGAACGTTTCAAAGGTACGTATTCCAAAACCCTACAGGTGCAAAGCCGCGTAAAGATGCTGGAAAAACTGGTTCTGCTGGAGGTAGATGAAGAAGACACCTCCGCGCTGCGGCTGAAATTCCCTCCATCGCCCCGGTCGGGCAATTACCCGGTGATTATGGAGAATGTAGGAAAGACCTACGGCGACCACGTAGTGTTTCAGCACGCCAACCTTACCATTGAACGGGGCGACAAGGTGGCATTCGTGGGAAAGAACGGTGAAGGTAAGTCTACCCTGGTGAAATGTATCATGAACGAGATAGAACACGAAGGTACACTGACCATCGGTCACAACGTACAGATAGGCTATTTTGCCCAAAACCAGGCCTCTCTGCTCGATGAAAACCTTACCGTATTTCAGACGATTGACGATGTGGCCAAGGGAGAAATACGCAACAAGATACGCGACTTGCTGGGAGCATTCATGTTTGGCGGACCGGAAGAATCCATGAAAAAAGTAAAAGTGCTATCCGGAGGTGAACGTACCCGACTGGCCATGATCAAACTGCTGCTGGAGCCGGTGAACCTGCTCATTCTGGACGAGCCCACCAACCATTTGGATATGAAGACTAAAGATATCCTGAAACAGGCACTCATCGACTTCGATGGAACCTTGATTGTGGTAAGCCACGACCGTGACTTCCTGGACGGTCTGGTAAGCAAGGTATATGAATTCGGAAACAAACGAGTGAAAGAGCACCTATGCGGTATCTATGAATTCCTGGAAACTAAAAAAATGGAGTCTCTGAGCGAATTGGAGCGCAAGAACTAAAAAATTCGAGTCACTGTTATTCGGAAAGTAACAGCTTCCAAAACAAGCATCCTGTCTACAAGCGAGAGTTTCGCTTATAGACAGGATGCTTGTTTTATATTACAGTATTTTATTATTTCGACTTTTTAACTTTCAAACAGAAACAAATCATTACGTGTTCGCAAACAGTTTATACTATTTAGCAAAAGAACCTTAATGCGATAAAATAATATTTTAAACAGCTAAAGGCAATCACAGAATCTCCTATTTTTGTACCCGACACACTAAGCGATAACAGACTATAGCTTAGCAAAATCCCCCCATAAAACTAACTAAAACTAAACATTTTTATATTCTAACAACTATTCTATGCTACACAGAAAGAAGAACACCTGCCAGCTTATGCTGCTTTTCCTGCTGATGCTGTGTTGTTATCAGCCACTCCGGGCACAGCGAGTGGCCGTAAAGACCAACGCCCTGGGGTGGCTCACAGCAAGTCCTAACGTGGAAGCCGAATTTATTCTTGGCCGACATTTCTCTCTCAACGCCAGCGTGGCAGGAAATCCCATCCATGCCGACCGATTCCAAACCAACTTCTTCCATCTGCAACCCGAAGTACGCTACTGGCTGAACCGTCCGATGGTAAGTCATTTCTTTGGAGTAACAGCCTTTATCAACAGCTACAACATGCTGATAGACCACGTCCATCGGAAAGGAGATGCTTGGGCAGCCGGTCTTACCTACGGTTATTCCTGGGCACTTAACCAGCATTGGAACATTGAAGCCAGCGCCGGTGTAGGTATCCTACGCTATCGTCAATTCAAATACGACCATGGTAGCCAAAGGCCATCCTCGCCCAACGATTGCCACACCCTGCCTGCCCCCGTCAAGCTAAGCGTATCTGTGGTCTATGTATTCCGTTAACCGTCAGCCATTATAATAGAATATGAATCAGCCAAAAATCATTTTAGGGGGAGTGGTATGTCTGCTCCTCTTCATACTGAGCAGCGAAGTATCTGCCCAACGCATCCGCATACAAGGTCACATCACCAATACCCACGGTAAAAGCGTGCCCGATGTCAACATCATAGACCCCATAACCAACGAACGAATTGAAATATCCGATGAAGACGGTCGCTATGTGGTAAAAGCCGAGAAATCGGGTTCCCTAAAGTACACCTGCATCGGTTATGAAGACCAGACTGTGGAACTGAAAGGCCGTCAGGTGGTTAATGTTGTCCTGAAAGATGCCGTATTCGAATTAGACGAAGTTACAGTAACCTCTAAAATCAAGGATAAAGTAGTACCCGAACCTACCGATATAGAAATCAAGGGAAACTACTTTCATCTCAAGACACGCATTCCCGTGCCCAAGGAACTGTTCAGTACCAACCGCCGGTTGGTCATACAACCCTCATTGTACGACATCAACGACCAAAAACGGTTGCTGATGCGCCCGATGGTGTTCGATGGCGATGCCTTTCAGATTACCCAAAAACGCATGTACCATGGCAACGAGAAAAACGATCCGCTACACGAATACATAACTGTAAAATCCACTCCATACCGACAGAGCGATGTATTGGTATACCATGACTCCATCTACATCCAAGAACTCAAGCACGACTATCGTGCCGACGTACACCTGGCCATGGAAAACTACCGCTTCGTGGTATACCGAGATTCCTTCTCTATAGCCCGTGGCACCGTCAACCCGCTCCGTTTTCTAGACTACCAGTTCTCTGCTTCCCACATCACCGACCGCCGTTACCTGCCACGTCCGGTGATGCAGCTGCGCGATACCCAAGGCGAAGTCAACCTGACCTTTGTGATTAATCAGGCCGATCTGGACGACCGCAATCCGCAGAATCAGAGAGAACTCAACCGGCTGAACGATGAACTCGCAGCCATTGAACAAAACCCCGACGCTTCGCTCCACAGCTTCCACATCACGGGCGTAGCCTCGCCCGACGGTTCATATGCAGCCAACCTACGCCTGGCCAAAATGAGAACCGACAAGGCATTGGAGCGTATCCTTGCCCGCCTGACGCCCGAAAGCCGCAGCTCATTAAAAGTACAGTCGGATGCCGAAGTAGCCTCTTGGGATACCGTGGTTGCCCTGCTGCGTAAAGACAGCCTGTACACCCGTGCCGATGAAATAGAAGAGCTGATGCACCAATACAAATCCTACCGGCTGAACCAAGCCCTCAAGGGAAAACCCTACTACCAGGAACTGGCCACCCGCTACTTGCCCAGTCTGCGCAAAGTACGCTATACCTATGAGTACTCCATCTTCCGCACACTGACCGACGCTGAAATCCACCAGCTTTATCAGCAACGTCCCCAGGAACTCACTCGATATGAATACTACCGCATGATTGCCACCGCTGCCACACCGGCAGAAAAAGAACGCTTGTGCCGGGAAGCAATGGCCCTGCACCACCATTTCAGCTATGCTGCCAATGAACTGGCATACTGTATGATAGAGCAAGGAACTCCCGATTCTCGTATCTTGCAACCATTCGTCAGTGCCACTGCTCCAGCCGAATTGCTGTCCAACCAAATCATTGCATTGCTTGACGAAGGGAAATACGCCTCGGCCGATAGTCTGCTATCGTTCCTGCCCGAAACCGAACACTTTACCCAACTGCGTGCCATCACCGGCGCATTGGCAGGTTACCATACAGAAACCTTCGACGCAGTGGCCGCCACCTCTCCGCTCAACAAAGTTGTAATGCTTCTGGCCATGAAACGCAACGAAGAAGCCTGGCAACAGCTACAGACCCTGCCTGTACAGACCGCCCGCGAGTATTACGTCAAAGCCATTGCAGCCAACCGGTTGGATTACATCAACGAAGCACTTATCTGTATCAATAAGGCACTCGAACTAGAGCCAAGCCTGATAGAGACAGCCCGTCTGGATGGCGATGTCATCGACCTGCTTCCCGAAGAACAAAAGATTAAAGAAGAAAATTAACCAACAGACTTAACCTCATCACTCCATGAACCTGTTCAGATTCAAAAAAACACCCTATGCTGTCACAGTTCTCTTTCTACTGTGCACAGCCACTGCCCAAGGGCAATCATTCGGAGCCCTGCAGCATTTACTCCAAAAACGACCCGCCAACGAACGTTTTCAGTCGAATAATCCCAACGAACACTTGTTTATTTCAGGAAGCGCAGGCATGAACCACCTGCTGACAGGAAGCGACGCACAAGAAGGCATCAGCTGGTCGGGCAATTTCTTTGTGGGCAAATGGCTCACCCCCATCCATGGCCTACGCCTCGGATTCAACGAATCCTTGATAAAAGCAGGAACAAACAATGCCAAAATCAGAACAATGGGCGGCAGTTTGGACTACCTGCTCAATATTTCAGCCTTGGGATGGGGATATAACGAGCAGCGCCCCTTTGAAATGCTATTTGTCACCGGTGGAGAAATAGGATACTCTAAAGTAAGCCAAGACACTCCCCACTCACCCAGTGCCTGTTACTACGGACTTTACCTGGGACTGCAAGGCAACGTGCGACTGACCTCCACACTCGACTTCTTTATAGAACCGCGCATCGGGATATACAGCGATACCTACACCCACACCGAACATTGGCGCAACTATAAACAACGCCTCAGCGTGCTGGCCGGTCTCACCTACACACCAGCCGCCCCCATGGGTACCCGCATACACTTCGATTCTTTCGAACACAGCCGACTGTACGACCATTTGTTTGTATCGGTAAGTGGAGGAATCGGTTTTCTGAAGAATGGAGGCTGGAGGAACTCACTTTCAGGACTTGGCCCCCAGGGAGCCTTCTCCATCGGCCGCTGGATGACTCCGGTATCGGGCTTACGGCTGACTGGCGGAATGGGGTATGGAAATACCCCGGAAAACAGCGATGCACGCCGACTGAAACATATCGACTTCCGCACCGACTATCTGCTCAACCTCAACAACCTGCTGTGGGGTTATGACGACAGCCGGCTGTTCACGCTTTCGGGAGTAGTCGGCCTCAACCTGGCCGCTACCAAAGGCGTAAAGAATCACGCCCAATATGCCGCAGGTGCCGGTCTGGGAGTACAAGGCAGTTTCCGCCTGAACCGCTCGCTAGATTTCTTTATAGAGCCACGCATCAACCTGTATACCAATCATTATGCCGGCGGACAGCGTTCCTGGGGAGGCGATCAGACTACCGAACTGAATATCGGTTTCACCTACCACGCCGTGGAGCGTGAAGCCCGCGCCAACCAGCCGTTCTCCAAACGCTTCTGCGATCAGGTATTCATGACTTCGGGCATCGGAGTGCAACTCTTTATGAACCGAGAAAACTTACAACATGGCGGCGCACTAGGCCCACAACTCACTCTATCGGTGGGTAAATGGTTCAGCCCTTCGTCGGGTTTACGACTGACCGGAACGGCCGGTTACTTTGGCAACTACTACGGACTGCCTGCCGACATACAGAACAGCCGCTTGCGCCATGCCTCGGTTAGCGCCGGAATAGACTATCTGTGGAACATTACCCATACCCTGAACGGCTATAATCCCGACCGGGTATTCGAATTGATTGGCGCCCTGGGAGCCCAAGTGGCTTACACCTCGCGCAGCGACCACCAAGTGCAGCCAGGTGTAACTGCAGGTCTGCAGACCTTGTGGCACCTCAACGACTTTTTAGGTATCTACGTAGAACCTCAAGTGCGTATGTATGGCGATAAATTCATCGAAGGCAACCTGGGCTTTATGCAGAAAGACGTTCTAGCCAGCATCCAAGCCGGATTCCACTACCGTTTTGCTCCCTATACCCCGCAAGCCAACCGTGCCGCATTCGAGCAAAACAGCCGCCGCTGGTTTGTATCAGCTGCAGCCGGTATGGGTACAAGCGTAGTTGCCAACCGCGATTTATTCAAACAAGCGGGGGTAGAAACCCGACTGGCCGTGGGACACAGGTACACTCCACTATCGGCATGGCGCATCACAGGAACTTACCTCAACAAGCCGCAGAAGAAAGGCAAGCCCGAACTGCAATACGGGGGAATCAGTGCAGAATATATGATGAGTCTGGCTACACTGGCCAAGGGCTATCGCGCCAACACTGTGCTAGACGTACTGCCATTTGTAGGACTTACCGGCGGCGTATCGCACCGAATGAGCGACAATAAATTTGTAGTAGGATTAGATGCCGGTGCACAAATCCGCGTCCGAGTTGCTCCAGACTGGGGACTGTTTGCAGAGCCACGGGTAGGCATCCGTACCGACCACTACGACGGATACAAACAGCACCGGGCCGACCGCGTAGCTTCACTTACCACAGGTGTAACCTATCAATTCTGATAACCCCTTCTACCTTCCGTTGAAAATCATCGGATGAAAGAAAAAATCTCCGGCTAAGTCATTTACCAGCCAAACACCGCCGCCGTTTATAAACAGAACACTTGTTTATTTATAAACGGCGGCGTCGTTTATAAATAAAGCTATAGGTTTCTATCTCTATTTAAGCCTTTTCACCGGCCTACCGTTTGCAGATGTCGAGAAATTTTGCGAATATTGCAACAGGTTATGCATAGATGAACGAAACCAATGAAACGTATAGTATTAATAGACAATAACGACTCTTTTACCTACAATATCGTCAATCTCATCAAGAGCCATTTTAAAGAGGTATTGCTGGATGTAGTATCTTATAAAGAGGTGATACCGGAGACACTGCAACAGTACGACAGAATCATTTTCTCTCCAGGTCCTCAATTGCCTCAAGACTACCCCATTCTGTATGACATCCTCCGCATGTACGATGGGCAGATACCCATTCTGGGCATTTGCCTGGGACATCAGGCCATCTGTCATTATTACGGAGCAGAAATCCAACACCTGGGACGCGTGGTACACGGAGAGCCCTCCGTTATCAACTGCGACCCGCATTCCGTACTTTTCAGCGGAACGACAAGCAGCATCGTAGGAAGATACCATTCCTGGGCAGCTTTCCATATCCCCGACACATTGAACATTACAGCCAGCACAGAAGACCACATCGTGATGGCCGTAGAGCATAAGCATAAACCCGTATTCGGTGTGCAATTCCACCCCGAATCCATCATTACCCATTGTGGCGTTGACATCATCAGACATTTTATTTATGACATTTGAAAAAATAAATAAGTTAGGAAGAAGCAGAACCCCCTTCTTCTTCATGATAGACTTTGAAGTCCGCCGTGCGGTGGTTATTCCACTCACAGAGCTGGCAGCACAAGGTATTTCCGTAGAGTTCAAAGGCAAGAAATATGGCATGGACATACAGCCGGTATCTACCCGAAAGCAAGAGGTAGCCACCTGCCCCATCGAAGAAGACACCTATCGGAACGCTTTCCAACAGGTACAAGACGGCATACAGGCGGGCAACTCGTATCTGCTGAATCTTACCTTTCCTACAGAAGTGCATACAGACTACACGCTGGAAGATATTTTCACAGCAGCCCAGGCTGCCTATAAGGTGTACTGTCAGGATAAATTTGTATTCTTTTCGCCAGAATCCTTCATCAGAATAGCGGATAACAAGATTTACTCTTATCCTATGAAGGGAACGATTGATGCTACTTTGCCAAATGCACTCCAGGAACTTATAGACTCTCCTAAAGAACTATATGAACACTACACCATCGTAGACCTGATACGGAATGACCTGGCACTGGTATCTGCCGATGTAACCGTAGAAAAATTCCGGTATCATGAACTGATAGAAACGGCCTCCGGACATAAGATTTATCAGACCAGCTCCATCATTCGCGGCGAACTGGAGGAATCGTGGAAAGACCACATCGGAGAAATGCTGCAGAAACTGCTCCCGGCGGGCAGCATCAGTGGAGCACCGAAAGCCAAAACCCTGGAGATTATCCATGCTGCCGAGCTGGACGACAGAGGATTCTACTCGGGGGTTACCGGCATATTCGACGGAGACTCTTTGGATTCCTGCGTAAACATACGGTTCATAGAACAGAAAGGCCAGGGACGCTACACCTACAGAAGCGGGGGCGGCATCACCTGCAACAGCAATTGCCAGGATGAATATAATGAATTAATCACCAAAGTATATGTGCCCAGTTTATTTTGAATCCATACGTGTGGCAGACGGGAAGGTTTTCCATTTGGATTACCACCAGAGAAGAGTAGAACGAATATCTGCCGTGCAGTTGCAGGAAGCGGTTGACAGAGTATCTCTGCCACAAAAGGGATTATACAAACTCCGGATTTCCTATACTCCTACGGCTATTCTGCGCACGGATATTCAGGCTTATACACCCAAGGACATAGACAGTCTGAAGGGGGTCTATGACGACCATATAGATTACTCCCTGAAATCGGAAGACCGTTCTGCATTGAACAGATTGCACAGACTGAGAGAGTCTTGCGATGATGTGCTGATCATTAAAAACGGAAGAGTCACCGACACCAGCTATTGCAACATTCTTTTCAGCGACGGAGCGAAATGGATAACCTCTGATACTCCCCTGCTGGAAGGAACCTGCAGGGCCCGGCTGATTGAAGAAGGGAAGGTAGGTGTGGAAGAAATCAGAGTAACCGACCTTCATGCCTTCAAATATTATATGCTGGTCAATGCCATGCTGGACTTTGACGAACAGCGACGCAAACAGATGAGTTCTCTGTATCTGTAATCCCGTACTTACCAGCCATGTACAAAATAGCGAATCTTCTCTATATAATATACGACAGATTAAAATAAAAAAAGACGAAGCTATTATCAATTAGTTCATTTCTGCTTATATTTGCATCCAAACCATCAACAGAAAAAAGATGAAAAAGACAATCGGCAAAATTATAATAGCGGCTATCTTTCTAACGGGATTATCTGCCTGCTCAGTAGGAACCCTTATTCAGAGCAAACAAGTGTTGAATCAGGTACATTCCGGCATGACGGCGGAAGAAGTCACCCGGCTTTTGGGCCAGCCAGACTACCGACGGTTTAATCGGGAAGTGGAAGAATGGGAGTACCGCAAATGGCTTTCCGGCAGCGATGCCGTGGTGTTGGTCAGCTTCGAAAACGGACGGGTGATTTCGATGGATTCCTTCGAACGTCCGCAGACTACGCAGCCATCGGTTCCTCCGGTGGTGCAGGTGCCTCCTGCCGGGAAACCGGAAGCACATCCTTCGCATCCGCACCGCCTGCCCCGAATGAGTGATACGGAATTTGAGGAGTTCTACCGGAAGGTGAAGGCAGAGCCTTTTTCAGACGACCGAAACGATATGATAAAGGCTTTGTCCAAGAGCAAACGCCTCACTTGCCGGCAATGCGCCAAGCTGCTGACCTTCTACAGTTTTGAAGATGAGAAGATGGCTGCCTTCCGCTGGTTTGCCCCGCATCTGGTAGACAAGGAAAACTACCGCGAAATACAAAAGCAGTTCACCTTCTCTTTTGACCAGGATGATGTCAAGAAAATTCTTGGCATCTGACAAGCCTGCAAATGAAAGTATATGATAACAAAGATTATCCTAATCAACCTTATTCTGCTTATATGCCTTTCTCAAGTATGAGATACACCCTGATGAACCACCGATGGATACTTCTAGGCCTTCTGCTGACTGTCCTTGAGTGGTCGGGCAATGAGATACAGGCGCAGAAACTGGATTTTCGTAAACTGACCCACCGGGTGGGGCTGGATGTCCGCCCCGGCCTGATGGCACAGGATAACCCTTTCTTCAAAGGAGAGAATGAAGCGGGGAAACCAATCCGTCATGCCTTGTCCACCCATTTGAAATACAGCTTTCAGTTCAGCAAAGACTCGGAGATAGGCCGTCTGTATCCTCATGTCTACCAGGGTATCGGTGTTTCTTATCATTACCTGGATAATCAGCGCGAATTAGGCTCTCCCGTGTCGGTCTACGCTTTCCAAGGGTCCCGCATCGCCCGCCTGTCTAGAACTTTGTCATTGGATTATGAATGGAATTTCGGAGCTTCTTTCGGCTGGAAGAAACACGATGCCTTTACCAATGCCTACAACGGAGCGGTAGGCTCTAAAATCAATGCCTACATCAATGTGGGCTTTCTGCTCAACTGGCAACTGGCTCCCCGGTGGAACCTGACAGCCGGCCTTGACCTGACGCATTTCTCCAACGGAAATACCCATTACCCTAACTCGGGAGTAAACCTTATCGGGGCCAGAATCGGCGTGGTGCGCACGTTCGGTCCTGCGGCAGAAGAGGCATCCAGAGAAACAATGGAACTGCCCGTTCGCGAACGGTTCCAACCGCATTTCACCTACGACCTGGTTATCTACGGTGCCACCCGCAAGCGGGCCATGCTGAACGAAGGAAGCCCCTACATGATTCCGGGCTCTTTCGGACTGGTGGGCTTGAACTTCCATCCGATGTACAACTTCAACCGGTATTTCCGGGCCGGTGTGTCGCTCGATGCGCAGTACGACTGTAGTTACTAACTGAAAATTGCGCCATATTTTAATTGAAAATTGCGCCATT